>DASTVZ010000209.1:0-52212 GCA_035758845.1 Vicinamibacterales bacterium | reverse complement strand
CCATTTACAGCGCCCTCAAAGTCGACTACACGGTCCTGGATCAGCCGGTATCGCTGACCCTCGAAGTGCAGCAGCATCTCGGCGACCGGTGGGTGCGCGCGATTTCGATGGCCGGGACAGAAGGCCTCAGGCGCGGGTTCACAGTGACCGATACCGGGAAGCCAATCTCCATGCCGGTCGGCGATGCGGTCATGGGGCGCGTCTTCGATGTCACGGGCAATCCGGTGGACGAGCGGGGACCGGTCAACGCCGACAAGTACTACCCGATTCATCGGCCCGCCCCGTCGCTCGAGGAACAGTCGACATCGCCCGAGGTGTTGACGACCGGAATCAAGGTCATCGATCTGATCTGCCCGTTCCTCAAAGGCGGCAAGGTCGGCGCCTTCGGCGGTGCCGGCGTGGGCAAGACCGTCGTCATCATGGAGTTGATCAACAACATCGCGAAGCTCCATGGCGGGGTCTCGGTCTTTGCGGGTGTTGGCGAACGCACGCGCGAGGGGAACGACCTGTATCACGAGATGTCGCAGGCCGGCGTCATCAATCAACAGGATTTGAGCGCGTCGAAGATTGCGCTCGTGTATGGCCAGATGAACGAGCCACCGGGCGCGCGGCTGCGCGTCGCGTTATCGGGGCTGGCCATCACGGAGTACTTCCGTGACGAGCGCAACCAGGACGTGCTGCTCTTTATCGACAACATTTTCCGGTTCTCTCAGGCCGGCTCCGAAGTGTCGGCGCTGCTTGGCCGCACGGCAAGCGCCGTCGGGTATCAGCCAACGCTTGCCGCTGAAATGGGTGCGCTTCAGGAACGGATCACGTCAACCAAGAAAGGTTCGATCACGTCGTTCCAGGCCGTCTACGTCCCAGCCGACGACCTCACGGACCCGGCGCCCGCGACCACGTTCGCGCACCTGGACGCGACCATCGTGCTCGAGCGATCGATCGCCGAGCTCGGGATTTATCCGGCCGTTGATCCGCTGGCCTCCACGTCACGCGCGCTCGCGCCCGAGGTCGTCGGCGAAGAGCACTACGACGTCGCGCGGCGCGTGCAGAAGGTGCTGCAGCGATTCAAGGACTTGCAGGACATCATTGCCATCCTCGGGATGGACGAACTGTCGCCCGAGGACAAGCTGACCGTATTCCGCGCTCGTAAGATCCAACGCTTCCTGAGCCAGCCCTTCAGCTCGGCGCAGGTGTTCACCGGCCGTGAGGGGCGGCAGGTGGCCGTCAAAGACACGGTCCGCGGCTTCAAGGAGATCCTCGACGGCAAACACGACAGCGTGCCGGAAGGGAACTTCTATATGAAGGGCGACATCGAGGAAATTGCGAAAGGCTAGGGTTCAAAACATGGTTTGGGCGGACGTGGCGAACGAGCGCGCGTGTGGGGAGTCCGAGGGGCAACGCCCCTCGGAGTAAAATAATGGACACGCTGAAACTTGAAATCGTTACGCCCCAGGCGACGGTGTTTTCCGAGCAGGTCACGATGGTCACGGTGCCCGCGATCGAAGGGCAGATCGGCGTCTACCCGCAGCACGAACGGCTGATCACCCGGATCGTCCCGGGTGAGATCATCGTCACGACGGAGAACACTGAACGCACCTTCGCCGTCGGCGAAGGGCTTGTCGATATTGGCGCCGACCATGTCGCGATCGTCACCGACATGGCAATCGCCTCGGAACAGATTGACGAAGCGAAGGTCGAAGAAGCGCGCGCCCGCGCGGCCGCCCGGCTGCAGGAAAAGATTTCGGACGAAGAGGTCGCCTCGGTGAACGCCTCGCTCGCTCGCTCACTGGCTCAGCTCCAAGTCAAACGTCGTCGTCGAATGTGATCACCGTCGCTACCGCTCGTCGATGGCTGGCGATCGCCGTGTTTCCTGCGCTGCTGCTGCAGCCGGCGAGACCCGCCTTTGCACGCCAGGGCACAGCGAGCACTGCTGATTCCACCGCCGCTCCACAACCGGATCGCGAAGCAGACCCTATCGCAGCCCCCGTCCTCCTCGGTGGAGATCCGATCATCTGGATCATGGCCGGAGCTGGTCCCTACACTCCGCACGTTCGCGCTGACCGGATCAGTGAGCGGCTGAAATCCATCTCGCGCGATCGAAGCATCTCGAATCCGACGGTCACCGTCACCGAGAACGAGGGCTCCTCCGAGCTTCGCGCCGGCACACGGTTGTTGATGGTCGTGACGCAGCAGGACGCGAGGGCCATCGGCATGGCGCGGGGCTTACTGGCGGCGGAGTATGGCCGCGAGCTGGAAGCGGCCATTCGCTCGGAACGGCTGCGGTACGCACCGGCCACGCTGATGCGCTCGGGCATCTACGGTGTGGTCGCGACGCTGGCACTGGTCGTGAGCATCTGGATCGTCTACCGCATCACGCGACCGGTCCGAAGTTGGATCGATCGTCGGTGGCGACAGCATGGTTCGTTGCGCGTCCAGCAGGCAGAGATCGTGTCGGCCGAGCGAATCGGACAGACGATCGATCTGATCGTGCGCGGGGTTCGTGCGGTCGTGATCCTGCTCCTCGTCGACATCTACCTCACCTACACGCTCGGGTTGTTTCCCTGGACGCGCGCTGTGTCACGCTCGCTTGTCGGGTATGTCGTGACGCCGTTTCGCGCGGCGGGGTCAGCGTTCCTCAGCTATCTTCCCAAGCTCTTGTTCGTCATCGTCATCGCCGGAATCATCTACGTTGCGATTCGCCTCGTGACTCTGTTCTTCAACCAGGTCAAGCACGAGCGCATCGTCTTTGCGAATTTTCCACCGGAGTGGGCGGACCCGACCAACAAGATCGTGCGCATCCTGCTGATCGCGTTCGGACTTGTCGTCGCGTTCCCTTACCTGCCAGCATCCGACTCTCCGGCATTCGCGGGAGTGTCTGTCTTCATGGGCGTGCTCTTCTCGCTGGCGTCGAGTTCGGCCCTGTCGAACATGATTGCCGGCATCGTCCTCACCTACACGGGGGCATTCCGGCTGGGCGATCGAGTGAAAGTTGGCGATTCGTTCGGCGACATCATTGAAACCTCGCTCCTCGCGACGCGCGTGCGGACGATCAAGAACGAGGACATTACGATCCCGAACAGCCTTGTGCTCGGCACGTCGATCCTGAACTACACGCGCGCGTCGAAGACCCTCGGACTGATTCTGCACACCAGCGTCACGATTGGTTACGACGCGCCGTGGCGGCAAATTCACGACCTGCTGATCGGCGCGGCGCTCGCGACGCCCGGCATTCTCAAAGAGCCCAAACCATTTGTCTGGCAAACGGCACTGAACGACTTCTACGTGACATATGAAATCAACGCTTACACACAGTCGCCACGCGAGATGATCGACACTTACGCCGCACTGCACGCGCGCATCCAGGACGAGTTCTATGCCGCCGGCGTCGAGATCATGTCGCCGCACTTCACGGCCATCCGCGACGGCAACACCGTTGCGATTCCGGACGCATTCAGAGGCGTGGAATATCGAGCGCCGGCATTCCGCGTGGAGAGCACGGCGGCGAACCCGAATGCAAGATAGAGCCGAGCGTTGACTGGGAAGAAAGGCCTTGCGATCCACCGGCGCGAGCCGATGGCGAGCGCTGGCAGGCGCTGGGGGTGGGGCCCCCGCGCAAAGTAAATGAAGTAGACATGGCACGCCTTCGCACAACATCTGCGCTCGAGTGGCTCCCGCAGTACCAAAGCGAGTGGCTGCGCCCCGACCTCGTCGCCGGCCTGACGCTGGCGGCGTACCTGTTGCCCGCCGGAATCGGCGATGCATCGCTCGCGGGCCTTCCTCCTGAAGCCGGTCTCTATGCCTGTCTCTTCTCAGGACTGGTGTTCTGGTTGTTCTGCAGTTCGAGACAGACGGTGGTCACGGTGACTTCCGCCTTGTCACTCCTGATTGGCGCATCGGTTGGTGAATTGAGTGCCGGCGATCCGGCTCGTCACGCCGCACTCGCCGCCGCAGCTGCGCTTCTCATCGCCGGCATCGCCGGACTCGCCTGGCTGTTTCGTGCCGGAAACGCCATCGGTTTCTTCTCGGAAACAGTGCTGGTGGGGTTCAAGACGGGGCTCGCGTTCTATCTGGCAAGCACGCAGCTGCCGAAACTGTTTGGCTTCAAGGGAACGCACGGCGACTTCTGGGATCGTTCTTGGTACTTTCTCACGCATCTCGGCGACACGCAGGGAGCTTCGCTCTTGATCGGTGCCCTCGCCCTGGCATGTCTGATTGCCGGCAAGCTGTGGTTGAAGAACCGGCCGATCGCGTTCTTCGTGGTGATCGGCGGCATGCTCGCGGCGCGTCTCCTGAACCTCGAGACCCGTGGTGTGTCGCTGCTTGGCGACGTCCCCCAGGGGCTCCCGGTGCTGGGAGCGCCCGCGGTAAGTCGTGTCGATCTGAATCAGCTCTTCCCGCTCGCGCTCGCCGCTTTCATCCTTGCCGCAGTCGAGACATCGGCAATCGGGCGGATGTTTGCAAAGAAGCATGGATATCGATTCGACGCGAACCAGGAACTGCTGGCGATCGGCACGTCTAATCTCCTTGCCGGCATCGGTCGCGGGTTCCCCGTCAGCGGCGGCATGTCGCAATCACTCGTCAACGAGAGCGCAGGGGCGAAGACGCCGGTCTCGGGTCTCGTTGCCGCGGTGTTCACACTGGTGGTCGCGCTTTTTGCGTCAGGCCTGCTGCGAAACTTGCCCCAGCCCGTGCTTGCGGCAATCGTGCTCGCTGCGGTCATGGGACTGGTCGACATCAAGGCACTCAAGCACATCTGGCGCTTCAGCCGTTCGGAGTTTGCCGTCGTCGCAGTGGCATTCCTTGGGGTGCTTGGATCAGGGCCTGAAAACGGCGTGCTGCTGGGTGCAGGGATTTCCATTGTGCTGCTGCTTCGGCAGGCGGCTCACCCGCGCGTCGTTGAACTTGGCCGCATTCCCGGCACCGGCATATTTGCCGACCGCGCGAATCATCCGGAGCGAGAGCGCGTGCCTCACGTACTGGTGACGAGATGCGAGTCGTCGCTGCTGTACTTCAACGTGGAACACGTGCGCGACAGGCTCCTCGAATTTCTCACCGCGCGCGAGGATGCCGTGCACCTGGTCGTGTTGTACCTGGGAACCGTTCCGACTGTCGACCTCGCCGGCGCCGAATTCCTCGAAAGTGTGCATGGCACTCTCAAGGCGCGAGGCATCGATTTTCGTCTTGCCGAAACGCGCGGCGAAGTACGCGATTCACTACGTCGAATCGGATTCGAAACGATCCACGGACCGCTGGAGTCCGGCCAGACCGTGGATGTCGTGATCTCTCAGTGGCAGGCTGCGCGCGGCGCGGGCGTGTAGCGACGGTAGCCGAGAAGCTCTCAGAGACTTCTCTGCTACCTTCGCGGTTAGAAGCGAATGCCGAACGTCGTTGCCAGGAACTGACCGTTGGCTTTTCCGCCGGTACCTGACACGGTTTCGCCGGTAAGTGGATTCACCTCTGGTTCAATCGTTGGCCCCCAGATGTAGTGATATCGGATCTCTGCGTAGATCGCGCCGAAGTTCACCCCACCGCCGAAGTCCATGCCGAAATCCGTTGAGCTGCGTTCGCCAACGATCTTATCGACCGGAACGAAGCCACCGGGAACGCACACGTACCACCAGGGATCGCAATAACCGGGCACGAAACCGACAGCGGGCGTCGTCACCTTCACGGGTCGATAGTAAACGCCCATACCGACGAGTCCGTACGGTCTGATTGTGCCCTGCGGCGCTCGGAAGATCACGCTGCCGGTCCCGTACTGCATGTTCATGCTGGCGAAAAAGTCTGTCGGTACGGCTGATCCGCCGTCCGTAGGACTGACTGGAATGGAGATCCGCTTGTCGCCGAGGCCGTTGAAGCTGTAGAGACCTTCAATCCCGATCACAGGCGATACGTTTACCTGCACACCGAAGTTGAAGTTGTAGCCATCACCGAGATGATCGCGTACGTCGGAGTTCGGGATCGTGAACCCGCCACCGAGGGAGACGTTCACAGGTCTGTCTTGCGCCTGTGCGCCTGTGGAGAGAGCAATGCAACCTACCGCCAATAACACCACCAGGAGTCTGTACCGCATGACACGCATCCTTTCTGCGCCGTATCTCTGAGCACCCCACGTGCCAGTGCGGTTGGCCGCGCAGTCCATCCCTAAAACGTTGATCGCGGGCGAAAACGTCGGACACTCACGGCCCGTCGTGGGCGAATGGACTCCGGCGTCGCCGGAGTTCCTCCGAAATAGCGGAGGGTTGAATGACGGTAAATGCATCGCTATTCAGCGGACGCGCCGCTTTGCCATCAACGACTTGCCCTGAGAAGACAAAGCGTCAATGGATGTGGCACCTCCCGTGCTCTCAATCTCGTAAATGCCCATTGCGGATGGTCGGAGAAGTGCGCGTGCCCGCACGGCGCACTCTGTCACACACTTACTGATCACGCTGTTATTCATGCTCTCTGGATTCGATTCTGCGGCGGCGCAGCCATCCTCCTCCGATCCGGACACGTCATCACCCGCGGCGAGCACCGGCCAAGCGACGCCCATCACCGTGACGTGCGCATCAAAGGCTGGTGGACGCAATTCGTGCGCTGCTGATACCTCGGCGGGTGTCGTGCTGCTGCGATCGAGTGGTGAAGCACCGTGTCTCCTCGGAAAGACATGGGGCTACGACCAGACCAGCATTTGGGTGGCTGACGGGTGCAGCGGTGAATTCGTCACCGGCCGCGTGCAACCGGCGGCGACGACGCCTGCGACACCGCGCCATCTTCCGAACGTTGGATTCCTGCTCTTCGACGGCGAGAAGGGTCAGATCTATTTCCGACTGTTCAGCTATGGCCGATATCTGAATCAGCGAAACCTCAACGCGTCGTACGTCGACGCGTTCGGCAACACCCACAACGTGCAACAACGTCAGGACATCCAGCTGGCGAAGTTCTTCTCACCGTTCTCGGGCTGGTTCCTGTCCCCAAAATTCCGCTACTACCTGTACGTCTGGTCATCAAATGCCTCCCAGGGTGATCCGGCGCAGGTTGTTGGCGCCGGGAATCTGAGCTGGACGTTCAACCGGTTCGTCACTCTCGGCGTCGGCATCACGTCGCTGCCAACCGTCCGAAGCACTGAGGGGCAGTTCCCGTACTGGCTCGGCGTCGACGATCGCCTCATCGCCGACGAATTCTTCAGAGGCTCGTACACCTCGGGTGTCTGGCTGAAGGGCGAGCTTCACACCAAGGTCAAGTACATGGTGATGTTCGCCAACAATCTCAGCACGCTGGGCGTCAGCGCGTCACAGCTCGATAACCGATTCGACACGCAGTCGTACTCGGTGCAGTGGATGCCAACGACCGGCGAGTTCGGCCTGTGGAACACGTTCGGCGATTACGACGATCATCAGAAAGTCGCGACGCGTGCCGGCTGGCATTACTCGCACAGCCTTGAAGAGAAGCAAAGTCAGCCCGGAACCGAAGGCATCGAGAACAGCCAGATCCGGCTGACCGACGGCAGCGTCATCTTCACGCCCAACCTGTTTGGTCCCGGCATTACCGTCAACGAACTCGACTACCACATGATGAGCCTTGACGGCGGCATCAAGTACAAGGGCGTGTCGCTCGAAGGCGAGTATTACTGGCGCTGGTTGCGCAACTTCACAGGCATCAACACCGGTGGGATTGCCAACATCGACGACCACGGCTATCAGCTGCAGACGTCAGCGATGGCCGTCCCCAAAATCCTCCAGGTCTATTTCGGAAACTCGCAAGTGTTCGGCCGCTACGGCGATCAGTGGGAAGTTCGCGCCGGCGAGAACTGGTACTTCATGAAAGAGCGCGGACTCCGGCTGAACGGCGAGTGGATGTACGTGAACCGGTCACCGGTTGGGTACACCGCATACCCATATCCGGTCGGCGGCAAGGGCACGGTGTTTCACATCAATCTCGAGATGAATTTCTGATCGGAGTGATGAACGTGCTTCGAACATCGTGGTTCCGCTCGGTGGCTCTCGTTGCGGCGCTCTCGAGCCTGACGCTGCTGACGGCGTTTTGGTCACGCTCAATCGGCGCGCAAGGGCAAAGTGCCGCCACCGAATTCAACGACTCGCACTTCCATTTGACGAACTACATCCAGCAGGGAATCGAGCCACGTCAATTCCTGCAGATCATGGGCACGCGCGTCAGCCGTTCGACGCTGTTCGGCATTCCGCTGCAGCAGACGTGGTCGTACTCCAACTCCGGCGACTTTGCGCCGACGTATTACCTCCATAGCGACGCGCCGCTCTACTACTACTCGTTCACCGACGCCTACATCGCCAGCGTGTATCGCTCGCTTTCAAAGGAGGAGCAGGCGCGCTTCGATCCGATGATCACCGGATTCAACCCGGCGGACATGTACGGCGTCGATCACATCAGGCGCGTGTTGAAAGCGTTCCCCGGTGTCTTCTCCGGCATCGGCGAGTTCTCGATTCACAAGGAATTCGTCTCGTCGAAGATTTTCGGCGAGACGGCGAGCCTGACCAACCCGGCGCTCGATCGCATTCTCGACTTCGCTGCCCAATCCGGCCTGGTCGTCATCATTCACAACGACATCGACATGCCGTTCGCCAAACAGAACACCGAACCGGTCTACCTGACCCAGATGAAGGCCCTCCTGAAGCGTCATCAAGACGCATCGATCATCTGGGCCCATGTCGGACTCGGCCGCATCGTTCATCCCGTCCAGGTCTCGGCCGAGGCTGCCGAGCGCAATCCAGCTCAGTTCGAGATTGTCGAAGCGATGCTGACCGACCCGGCCCTGAAGCACGTGACCTTCGACATTTCATGGGATGAGGTCGCCAAGTACGCGGTCGCCACCCCCGAGTCGATCAGGCGAGTCGTCACCATTCTCAACAAGTACCCCGATCGTTTCTTGTTCGGAACCGACACGGTCGCCCCTTCCGGCCCGAGCCCTTACTTCGCGGTGTTCGACATGTGGGGGCCGGTGTGGCGTGAACTGACGGCGGACGCAAGCCTCAAGGTGCGCAAGAGCAACTACGAACGGATTTTCGACGAGGGTCGCCGCAAAGTTCGCGCGTGGGAAAAGAGCAACGTGCAGTGATGCACACCAACAAAGAAGGAGCACACGAAATGGGACGAACTCAGACGAACCGGCTGCCCGGTGTTGTCTGGCTTCTGACGACCGCCCTGGTGGTGGTCGCTGGGATGTCGCAGGCGTATGCGCAGGACACTGCCGACGGCAAGGGAGACGCGAACGCCGCGGTATCCCAGGCGTCGACATCGAAGCCCTCATTCGAAGTTTATGGCTTTGCCATGCTCGACATTGGGCAGAACTTCAAACAGATCCACCCGGACTGGTACGACACGTTGCGCGTCACCCGCCTGCCGTCGTTCGAGGATGAGTTCGGTCACGATAACAGCACGTTCGCCGGTGTGCGTCAGAGCCGGCTGGGCGTCCGCTCTTCGACACCGACAGATTATGGCGATCTGAAGACCATCTTCGAGTTCGAGCTGTTCGGCACTGGGGTCGACGCCGGCCAGACCACCTTCCGCCTGCGTCATGCGTGGGGTGAGTTGGGCACGTTCGGTGCGGGCCAATACTGGAGTCCGTTCACCGATCCCGACGTGTTCCCCAACTCGCTCGAGTACTGGGGGCCCACCGGCCTCGCGTGGTTTCGCAACGTCCAGGTGCGCTGGACGCCGATTAGCGACGACACGAATACGTTCATGGTCGCGCTCGAGCGCCCAGGGGCCAGCGGCGACGCTGGTATCTACGCAGATCGCGTCGAGCTGCAGAACATAAAGCCGCGTTTCCCATTGCCCGACATATCTGCCGCATACAAAGCGTCACAGAAGTGGGGTTACTTCCGGGTCGCTGGTCAGCTGCGCGAGATCAAGTGGGACGACGTGCTTGACGATGACTTCGACCTGTCGGGTAGTGCGACCGGGTGGGGAATCAATGCCAGCTCGAACGTCAACGCCGGCAAGAACGACGTGCTTCGACTCGCATTCGTGGTCGGCGAAGGGATTCAGAACGCCATGAACGATTCCCCCATCGACATCGGCGTTCAGACCAATCGCGGTGACCGGGCGACCCCGCTCGTCGGCAAAGCACTGCCGATCGTGGCGTTCTCTCTGTTCGTCGATCACAAGTGGAACGACCAGTACAGCAGCGCCTTCGGGTATTCACGTCAGGACATTGACAATTCCGACGGGCAGGCGCCGTCGGCGTTCAAGACCGGCCAGTACGCACTTGGGAATCTCCTTTATTCGCCGGTGCCCAACGTCATGTTCGGCGGTGAGTTTCAATGGGGACGTCGGGAGAACTTCTCGGATGGCTTCCACAGCGACGGCGTGAAGCTGCAGTTTTCGTTCAAGTACAACTTCTCGTACAAGGTGGGAGGCTAACCATGATGCGATTCAAACGATATTCCACCGTCGGCGCGGCCGTGGTTGCGGCTCTCGGCTTGGCCGTGGCGATGCCGTCAGTGCGCGCGCAGGCAGGCAACCCGCAGCAAGCAATCGACGCGGCGTTCAACAAGTACAAGACGCTCAAGGAAGGGAAGAACGCCGACTACATCCCGGCGCTTGCGAAGGTCGATCCAAACCTGTTCGGTATCGCGCTGGTGACCACCGACGGCAAGGTCTTCACCGCCGGAGACCTCAAGACCGAGGTCTCGATCCAGTCGATTTCGAAGGTCTTCACGATGGCGCAGGTCATCCAGGAACAGGGGCTGGAGTCGATTGAAAAGCGGATTGGCGTCGATGCGACAGGTGCGCGGTTCAACTCGATCATCGCCGTCGAGGGCGTGCGAACCGTCGTCGGTACCGGCGCCCCCGAAATGAACCCTCTGGTAAACCCCGGCGCGATCTCCGCGACAAGCATGGTGACAGGATCATCGTCTGATGCCGTGTGGCAGAAGATCATCGGCTTTCACAACGACGCGGCCGGCCGCCAGTTGAGCGTGCTGCAAGACGTCTACAAGTCTGAGTCGGACACCAACCAGCGCAACCAGGCGATTGGCGCACTGATGCTGGCCTATGGCTACATCAAGTCCAACTGGCAGCAGGCCGTCGATCTCTACACGCGTCAGTGCTCGATTGGTGTCAACGCGAAGGATCTCGCGACGATGGCGGCGACACTCGCCGCTGCCGGCAAAAACCCGGTCACCGGCAAGCAGGTGATGGCCGCTGAGAAAGTGCCCGGCGTGCTGGCCGTGATGGCCACCGCAGGTCTCTACGATGATTCCGGTAAGTGGCTCTATCACACCGGACTGCCCGCGAAGAGCGGGGTCGGCGGCGGCATCATTGCGGTCTCACCTGGCAAGTTCGGAATCGCAGTCGTGTCCCCGCCACTGGACGATGCCGGCAACAGCGTCCGCGCACAGCGGGCGATCGCCGACATCTCCAATGCGCTCGGCGGCAATCCGTACTCAGCGAAGAAAAGCGGCAGTTAGCGTGCGCTACGGAGATCAGGGCGTTGTTGGCAGGCAGCGCCCTGATCTCACCCTGTCGGTCGTTCTCCTCTCGCTCCTGACCTTCACGCTTCCCGCACACTTACACGCGCAAGGCCGCACTGATGTGGTGACCCTCGCCAACGGCGACCACATCACCGGCGAAGTCGTCCGTCTCGAGCGCGGACGCCTCGAGTTCAAGACCGACGACGTGGGAACCCTGTATTTTGAATGGGACAAGCTGGCGAGCGTCGTCGCCGCGCGTCTTGTCGAGGTGGTGACACCCGACGGTCGTCGGTTCCTCGGCAGCCTCGGGACATCGCCCGATCGATCGATCACCGTCGTCGGTCCGGATGGGAATACCGTGCTGTCGATGTCGGACGTGGCTCTGATCGCGGCGATTGGCCGCAGCTTTTGGAGCAAGCTCGATGGTTCGATCGACGCGGGTTACAACTACACGCGGTCGAGCGGCGTCGCGCAGTTCAACCTCAATTCCGACACGATCTACCGCAAGCCTGCGTCGTCAATCAGGCTGACCGCGTCGGCAACGGTCACGCAAAAAGACGACGATTCCGGGCGCGATGATAGAGGAACGGTGGACGCGTCGTACCTGCATTTCCCGTGGCAGCAGTGGTTCTTTACCGTCACCGGCCGATTTGAGAGCAACGAAAGTCTCGGCCTCGTGTTGCGGTCGCAGATTGGCGCCGCGGTCGGGCCTCGTTTGATCAACACGACGAAGGCGCAAATGGTCCTCGGCGCTGGACTGGTGGTCAACAACGAAGAGGGGGTCGACGTCGAGTCGACGCAGAACGTTGAAGGATTGCTGCTGTTTCAGACCTCGTACTACACCTACGATCGACCAAAGACCAACCTCGACATCGGACTCCAGTACTATCCGAGCCTGAGCAGCATCGGACGTCATCGACTGCAGGCCGATCTCGGCGTCAAGCGCGAGCTGTGGAAAGATTTCTTCGCCGCCTTCACCTTCTACAACACGTTCGATAGCCGGCCGCCAAATCCCGCGGCGGATCAGAATGACGTCGGGTTTGTATTCTCGCTGGGATGGAGCTATTAGGTGATTCTGAAAATGCTGATTGCTGATTGCTGATTGGTTGTGATTGGCAATCGGCAATCACAATCGAAGTTCCACAATCGCAAAAATCAGCATTCAGCAGTCAACATTCAGCATTTTCAGGAACTCCTCTTCCATCGCCCAATCGACAAGGGCTGACCTGCGTCGTCCTGCGTCGTCAGAATCAACGTATCTCCTTCGACGACCCAGTGGCGCGGACGCTCCATGCCGAGTGGTCCCTTAATGAGAGGCGCCTGCCCTTGCAGAACGTAAGTCAGCGTGTGCTTCTGCAGGTCGAGTGCCGCGCGCCCGTCGGTCGAGATCCTGTTGTCCCTGATATCGATGCCCGATTGGCGCAGCAAGTCGGCTGAGGCCTCGTCGGCCTGAATGTCCATCTTCAAGTTGCCCATGTTGTCGTACAGAAGCGTGCCCGCTCCCTTCAGGACGATCGGTGGCTTTCCGGCCTGCCGCACTTCGAATGACTCGAGGATCCAACGGCCCTCGAGAAAAGTGCGCGCAGCTGTCAGCGTCTGAGGGCCGGTGTCGACCGCGCCTCCTTTGATCGGCCGCTGCCGCGGCGCACCGCTGCACGCGGTCGTGGCAGCAATGGCCAGAGTAAATAAGCAATAGCTAAGTCGCGTTCTCATGATTCCGCATCGTTCCTTTCTTCTTCACCGTAACCGAACCACGCGTCCGACGCCCACGAACAATCTGAATCCGCCATCAAAGCCAAAGCTCGTGCCAGCGACCACTGGGCCGAGGAGCGTATCGAGGACCAAACCGAGCGACGCCTGCGAGTTGATGTCCGCATCTTCATTCGTGTCGAATGCGGAACCGTTCTGCAGCCAGGTTCCGACGAACACCGGGCCACCGATGAAGTCCGGCAAGCGACCGACCTGTCGCGCCGCGCCAATGGTCAGGACGCCGTAATGATCGCCGCGATGCTCGCCAATGCGAAATGCATCCAGCCGGAACGGGTAGCCGAGTGCGAACTGCGAAATTGGATGTCCGTCGAATGACGTGCCGCCGCTGCCGACCACAAAGAGGCGATTACGGCGGCGCCAGCTCCAGAATCTCGAGTAGGCGCCTTCCAACTGCGTCACACCCTTATTGGTTCGTTCGACGCCGGGCACACTCGGCGATTGGATGTAGTGCGTCAGTCCCACGAGCACCTGTGTTCCACGTGATGGCACGACCGGGCTATCCTGACCGTCGTGAATGAAGCCGAGACGGAACTCGTCGTTCGCGCCACTTGCTTCGGGCAGGCCAGGGTCGCCGGCCCGGACCGACGCATCAACGTGCCCGAAGCGCAGGCCGCCCCAGACTTCACTCTCTCTCGACACCACGAGTCCAATATCGCCGCCCACGTACTGCTGCTTCAGGTTGTACTGCGCGATGATCTGATCCTCATCGATGAAGTCGAGTGTGTTGAACGTCGCGGCCGCATAAGGGCGGACGAAGACCCGGCGACCGAAAATCGGCCGGAATAGTGAAAAAGCTGCCGCCGGATCAGAACCGACGACGCCGTCGACGCGCAGCTCCGAGCCGGAACCCAGAACGTCGAACGAGAGATAGCGCGCAGCCATCTGAACCCGGAAGTCGCTCGATGTCCGGTTCTCCAGATTGAAACCGAGCATGATGAATGGCGGCGCGTAGACCTTGTCGCGCGCGTGAATCAACAACCCTTCGTTTCCGCTTGGCCCCATCAGTTCCCAGCCGACTGTCTGGTAACGATCGAGACCGGACAACGTCGAAAGGTCTTTTTCGATGTTCGGCAGATCGAGTGGCTGGTCGACATGCGGCGCCAGGATGCGCCGCACCATCGCCGCATCCGAGGGAGCCACACCCGCCGTCGCGAGATACTTCGGCACCGGAAGGGGGTGCCGGCGCCGCGATGCGCGAGCGCTGACCCAGGCTTGCCAGTCCGCGTCATTGAGCGCGTGCGGCAGCAGCTCGGCGCGATGCTTCTCCGCCGCCTCGTAGCCGCGCTGCATCAGCTCGGCGCTCCGGCGCCAGTCGAGCGAGCCGAAGCCCTGGACGTCGACCTGAATTACGAGATCGGCCGACTGGAGCGCGCGTCGCGTGTTGGCCTTCATCATCGAATCGACGGTCTGGCCCATCAACGCGAACATCGAGTAATTCAGACTCTCGTCTGGCGCGTTGCCAACATCGATCGCGACAACGAACGACGCACCCATGTCTCGGACGACGTCGGCGGGAATATTGTCGAGGGCGCCGCCGTCGACCAGCACACGTTCTCCGAGTTCGACCGGAGGAAACACGCCAGGCAGCGACATCGTTGCCCGCATCGCCGGTGTCAGCGATCCGCTATCGAGAACGACGCGCTCGGCGGTTTTCAGATCGACGGCAACGGTACGAAAGGGCGTCGGGAGCGCGTCAAAACTGTCGAGATCGTAGTAAGCACCGGCAATGCGACTCAGCAACAGATCGACCTGTTGGCCGTTGTTCAGCGACGTCGGCAGCACGATTCCCCCCCGCAAGCCGAACTCGAGGCGCGAGGGAAAATCGCGAGCGTCTTCCTTGCGGCGGACGTTCTTGAACGGGAACGAGCTGCTGCCGAACATCTGGTCCCAGTCGATGCTTTCGATCAAGGTGCGAAGTTCATCGGCCGGCATCCCCGCTGCGAACGCGCCGCCGATGAGACCGCCCATGCTCGTGCCGGCACCGACATCGATCGGAACGTGGTGCTCTTCGAACCACTTGACGACGCCGACGTGGGCGATTCCACGGGCGCTACCGCCGCCGAACGCCACGCCAAGCCGCCGCGCCGCCGGTTGCGCGTAGAGCACGGTTGCGGTCAGCGTCAACGTGACGCTCAGGCCAACGACTCGTTTCTTCACCCCGGCAGCTCTCACGACACGCTCCGGCCGCGCACGGGCTGATACGGCAGACGGAATGAGATGCGCGTCCCCTGCCCGCGTTCGCTCTCGATCCAGAACTTGCCACCCATGCGATCGACAAACTCCTTGCAGATACGCAATCCGAACCCCGCAGACTGATGATCGTCGACCGCGCTTCCGATCGGCGCGCTGCGCTGGAGAAATCTGGCCTGCTCGAACTCGGTGATGCCCGGACCGTGGTCGCTCACAGTGCAAACGACACCATCGGGATCGGCCATCACCTGTACTTCAACCGTCCCCCCTGTCTTGGAAAAGCTCACCGCATTGGACAGAAGGTTGTCGGCAATGACCGCGACGGCAACACGGTCCGCCCAGGCCGGCGGCACATCGCCAACCGCGGCGCAGGCGATCTTGAGCTGTTTGCGATCCGCGATCCGCTGGTAGTACTCGCACGCGCGCTCCATCAGAATCGAGACGTTCACATGATCGGGTTTGAGTGGGAACTGGCTCGGTGTGGACGCGCGCAACAAGCGTCCGATCGTGTGATGCATCAGCGCCGCGGTATGGCGCAGCCCCTCGAGCCAGATTGCGACGTCGCGCTTCGGATAACTTCTCAGCTCGTGCGTCAAAAGGCTGACCGTCGCGTCGGTGATCGTCAGGTAGTTGTTCATCGCGTGCGCAACGAACCCGACGGTCGATGCATCGAATGCAGGAAGCTGATCGAGTTCGGCGAGCGCGCGGTCGAGGTTTTCTCTCGCCTCCTCAATGGCCTGCGCCACTTGCGCGAGTGATTCCGTCGTTGTCATGTAGAGTCCCCCTCACGTTCACCACGGATACCAGGGGCCTGTCCTGAGCGAGCAGGCAGGCGAGTCGAAGGGTGCCAGGAGTGCACAGCAAGAAGACGGCCGACCTGCCGTGCCGCATCCGCGCCACAATCCGCCCGATCGTCCAATCAACGGTGTCTCGGGCTCACGAAATACGGTGCCTGCTCACCGCTTGCCGCCATCGACGTTCCTGTCGCACACTCATGATGTTCGCATTCGCTAAGGAGTGTGCATGTTGTCGGTGCCTTTGTCCTCGCTTGCGTTTCTGATTGTCGCGTTCACCCTGGCGGCCGATGACATCAATTTTCTGTCGACCTGGAAGTCCCCCGATGCCGGGACCACGAGTTTCGTGGGAAAGAAGGTCGCGACCGTCTTGATCACGCAGGACGACGGGCTGCGTGTGTCAGGGGAAGAGGCGCTGGCGCGCGAACTGGAGGCACGCGGGATCGCCGCGGTGGCCAGCTATCGGATTGTTCCGAAACCAGAACTGGCTTCAGCCGAGAGAGCGAAGCCGTGGTTTGAGCGAGCCGCCGTTGAAGGGGTGGTCGCCGTACGGCCAATCAGCAAGGACAAAGTTCGGGAATACACGCCTGCGACATGGACGCAGTCGTATTACAGTTCGTTCTGGAACTACTACGGCTATGGCTGGGGCGCCTATTACAGCCCTGGCGTCGATCGGGTCGACACCGTTGTGGTCGTCGAGACGCTCCTCTTCAACATGGCGTCGAACGGCCTGGTATGGGCTTCAGTGACCGAAACAACCAATCCAAAAGAGCTGCAGTCGTTTGTCAGCGATCTCGCGCGAGCCACGATCAAGGAGATGCACAAGCAGGGGCTGGCCAAGGCGCAGAAGAAATAGCGAGCTTTATGCACCAGGTTTCTTGCCTGGCTTCACCGGGTACTTCTCGAACATCTTCTTGGCCGCCTCGTTGATTCGTTCGATTCGCTTTTCGACCGAATGCTCCTGGGCGATTCGTGTCAACGCCGTGCCCCGCCACACGGCCTTGTTCGCCGCCCGGTCAACGATATCGACGAGGACCGTTCCTTTCTCGTAGACGGTGACGTTTGTGGTGGGCGCAAGGCCGATCGGAATCGGCGACGCCCACCCGGTGATGTACCCGTAGTGCTCGCCCAGGTACGACTGATTGAATCCGACACTCAACGCGGCGAAGTAGGCAACGTGAACGTCGGCGCTCGCGGCCGCCGCCTTCGTGAATCCTCGAGCCGCCAGCTCACGATCGACGGCGGCAACAAGGGCGGGCATCAGCACCTCCTCCGAAAGTGTCGGGTTGGTCACGGCATCAGGCGCAACATCCTTCACGACCGGAACCGGCGGCAGCCACGCGTACGTTCTGAACACCTTGAAATCGGTGTTCGGTGCCTGATTGGTCTTGATCTCGACCTTCTGCGCAATCGCAACGCCGACGAACACGAAGCCGGCGAGGACACTTGTCAGAAATGCCCTGTGGTAGCGACGAGCCATCGAGTTACTCCTGACTTCCGCCTGAAGCCGGAAGCGACAAGGCGATTATTTCTCAATCTTCACTTCGTTCAGACGAACCGGCTCTGACGAATAGTTCTCGAGCACAAGTTGTTTCTTCTTCTTGTCGAAGTCGATCTTCGTCGCCACCGCCATTTTGCCGACGCCCTTTCCGTCCTTGCCCAACCTGATCTCGATCAGGCTGAACGGATAGTCGATCGTTCGCGGCTGATTCCGTGCCTCCCACATGCCGATGTATCGATCGGTCGCGATTCCGATCCGGTAGCCGCCATCCTCGCCGGGTGTCACGTACGCGTAGTGCAGCGTCCATCCGAGTCGCGCATTGTGGGGGTCGGGTCCGGTCCACCCGGGGATGCTGATCCTGCCGTGATCCGGCATCTTCTGCAGGGCGCGAAGTAAAGCGTCCTGCCCTTTTTCCACGGCCGTGGTGATCAGGTTCTCGCGTTCCGTTGGGGTCGACCATCGCTTGACGCGAATATCCATCACCGCGTTGGCGCCCGGCGCGGCCGTGGCCATGCTGACCGCAAACGCCGACATCCGCAGCGGCAACGGCAGAGTGGCCTTTTCCTCTTGCGGCGCGGCGGCCGCCACACTCGCAAGAACAATCGCCGCTCCCGCGGCAGTCAACGACGAAATCATCCAGGTTTTCATGGCTTCCTCTCACTGACTGAGTCCGGCAGTCGCTCGACCCCCACGAGTGCCCAGCCACTCGCACCGCGACGAAAGTAGACGTCGACTGGGGCCGCCCACGCTGCATGCGCCGGATCGGTTCCAACAATCTGGACCTTGACAATTGCACCGGTCGCCGACGGAAGACCGGCTGGCGCTTTCGCGCGACGATCGGTGGTAGCGGTTGGCGACCCGATGGCAGTGGTGTTTCCCGTTCCGTTGTCGAAAGTGAACCAGCGGACCGTATACCCGCTCGCCGGCTCGTTCGCGACGCGCCCTTCGACCGCAGCATTCTGAAACGTCAACGTGTCGCTTCCGTCGAGCGCGAAATTGACGACTGGATTGATCGCGTTCAAATACGCCGTGCCAATCTTGTCGCGTCTCTGGATCAGGACGTCCGCGAGCAGCTTCGCGGCGGCCTCATCGTGGTACTGCCCTGCGGACGCGATCGCGCGAATCATGTCGTCCGAAAATGCCATGACGCGACGAGCCGCCCAGAAGTTGTCGTCGGCGCGCGCCCGGACGAACGCGGCGGTCGGGACACGCGGCTTCCATTCCGTCGGATCGAACTCGACACCTTCGAAGCGGCCGATCGCCGGATTTTCGGTGTAGTTCACCGTCTGCCATGGCTGCACGAAGAAGCCCAGCGTGATCAGGCGTTTCATCACCTTGTCGCCCTCCCACAGGTACTCCCATCCTTCATCGTACTCGCGCGGCGCGTTCGCACCCGTCCCGAATGTCGAGCCAACGTCCTGGAGGTAGTGCCGGACAAGACCCTTGCCGTTCTCGGTGATCAACGTGTCGAGCGTGTTGCCGGCTTTCATATCGACGAGGTTCGTCCATGCGCCAAAGACTTTGAGCGCGCGCAGCGTGCGGCGATCCTCGTGCGGGATCACATCATTCGGATCATCAGGGCGAGTGTCGCGATACCGGAACCCGCCGAGCGTGCGGCCTGGAAGCGCCTTCGCCGCGATCGCTCGATACGAACCGTCCGGACTTTTGTGCGATCGCCGAAGCACGTCTTCGAGATCGCTCTGCTTCATCTGCCGCCGCTTACCTGCCGGAGTCCTGACGACGGCGGTGTCGGCAATCGCGAGTTCCTTGGGCTGGATGTCAACGAGATAGTTCTCGGCCTGCCAGTATCCGAGCGCCCAGAAGATCTTGTTGGCGGCGAGAATCGCACCAGTCGCCGCTTCGGGGAATCCGTTCGCATCGAACGACACAAACCATGTGTCCCCCTTTGCATCCTTCATCGTGAAGCCCGGCGCGAACCCCGCTTCCTTCGGACGGGTCACCGACCAGGTGCCAGGCGCAGGCCCATCTCCGGTCAACGGTCCGCGCACGACGTCGCTCACCGAGAGCGTCTCGGTGCCGATGCGATTGGTGAACCAGCTCGAGTTGGGGACCTCGTCGATCGTGTTCACGTCGCGTGATTTGACGAGCGGCCTTTTTGCTCCAGGGTTACCGAACAGGTTCTCGGCCAGATCCCAGAACAGATCGATTTCCCACTCCTGTACCTTCGACGCATCCTGCGTTTCCGGCTCCCGCTGGAGGGGGTCGTCGCTGTAGAACTTCGGCGCCGCCCCACGCGGCCCAGCAGTCTGCAGCGCGAAGGTGACGGTCAGAGCGAACACGGTGCCGACGATGAGGCGAAAGTGTTTGGTCATCATGGTACGCCTCACCACGCGGCGCTGCCGCCGAATACCAGGTTCATGCCTTCCGATCCTTTCGCCAGCTCGATACGCAGCGGAGTGGCAACCGGACCGTGGAATCGGATCCCGATCCCAACGTCGCTCTTCAATCCTTTGAGACTGAGATCATCCCAACGAGGGGCAACTTTGCCGGTGTCATAGAACAGCGCCATATCGATCGCCAGGCGACTGGGAATCCAGCGGAATTCACCCGACATCAACAGGCTGTGACGATCGCGAAACCGCCAGCTTGGATACGCGCGCAGCGTGCTGCCGCTTCCCAGCGACGGCAGCAGAAAATACGGCACCTGATCGTCGTCGCTAAGCGTTGTTTGCACGAGCCCGTGAAGCGAGATCACCCAGGTCTCTCTCAGGATCGGAATGTGCTGAGCGATCTCGCCGTCGGCGCGGTCGAAGCTGTAGGTTTTGTCCTGGTCCGCGTAGTTGTGATAGCGGACTTCATACAAGCCACCGCGGCGGGCATAGCCTGCGCCGGGCGCCCGCCAATCGATTCCCGCGGAACCTGTTGTGTGCAGGTATTTCGGACTCACGCCGAGGCCTGGCGCTGTCACCGGTGTGAAGATCTCTTCGATCGAGGGGACGTTGCCCTGTCCCGATCCCATCGAATAGTCCTCGTAGGTCGCGCCTGCTCCAAAGACCAGGGGCCTGACCGGCCGCACATTCATGTTGCCGCCGACATACCCTTGTTTCAGTCGAAACGTGGATCGGTCGTCTTCCACCGTGTCCATGCCAAGTCCGTAGTAGGACACCTGCGTGGCGTCGCGCCATCCGAGGCGGCCATGCAAATCGACTTTCCCCTGCGCGTGTCCCCACGAGTCGGTGCTGAACTCGAGGAACTTGTAGCTCTTCAATGAGTACAATCCCTTGACGTCCCAATGCGTGCGGTCGCCGTAGTATTGGCGAAAGCCGGCACCAAGCGTGAACCCTCCGCCGCTGTAGACGCTACCGAAGTACGGATAGAACCCGGATGGCAGGTCGATAAACTCCCGACGGAGCCTAATCGCCCACTTCTCGGCGCCGCTGGGCTGGTAGGCCTTCAGGTCCGTGGCCTTGCGCGACTGTTCGGCCGCGATTTCGGCAGCGCGCGAATCCTGCGCCCCCGCGAGTCGTGGAATAACGATTAGTGCAAAGACAGTGAAACAGATCGTCGTCAGACTGAACCGATACCTCAAGGGATGCCTCGCTTTCGCGTCGATGCGGCTCACACCCCTTGCCTCGGTGCGACGTCGGCAACATTCAACGGCCGGGTAATGCCCAGCTTCTTCATCCGGAACCTCAAGGTATTGGGATGGAGGTTCAGATGATCGGCAGCATTTCCCTTGCCGCTGATTCGCCAGCCACACCGGCGCAGGACGTCCTCGATATGTCTTCGGACGACCGTGTCGAGGCTGTCTGCATGAGCCCGGGCAGACGAGCGGGTGACCGGTCCGAAGCTATTGTCGAGCACGAGGGTCTCGCCGGTAGAGCGAATCATCGCACGTTCGATGACATTCTCGAGTTCCCTGACGTTTCCGGGCCAGGAATACGCCTGGAGCGTATCCATGACCGCCTGCGGGATCCGTTTGATTTGCCGGTGCAGCGCCCGCTGCCTTCGATGGACGAAGAACCACACGAGCCGAGGGATGTCCTCGGGACGTTCGCGGAGCGATGGAAGATGGATAGGATACACACTGAGACGGTAGAAAAGATCCGCGCGAAATTGGCCGGCCTCGGTGAGTGCGGTGAGGCTGCGATGCGTCGCCGCGATCACCCGAACGTCAACTTTCCTGATGTGGGACGATCCAACGCGCTCGAATTCCCCTTCCTGCAGAACTCGAAGCAGTTTCGCCTGGAGCTCGGGCGGCAGGTCTCCGATCTCGTCGAGAAAAATGGTCCCCTTGTCCGCCAGCTCGAATCGTCCTTGACGCATCGATACGGCGCCGGTGAATGCGCCGCGCTCGTGTCCGAACAGTTCACTTTCAATCAGTGAGGGCGGCAGAGCGGCGCAGTTCACACGCACCAGCGTACGATGCCGTCGCGGACTGCGATCGTGCACCGCGCGGGCGAAGAGTTCCTTGCCGGTGCCGGTCTCCCCGAGCAGCAGGACTGTCGCGTCGGTGCTCGCCACTTCGCGCACGCGATCGAGCGCGTCCCGCAACACCGGGCTGTCGCCGATGATCTCGTTGAAACCGTGAAGCGACTGAATCTCCTCACGCAGATACACCGCCTCGGATTTGAGCTGGGTCGAGAGACGCGTCAACTCGGCCTCACGCAGTCGCAGGGCACGTGATTGGCTGCGCCTGTCGACGGCGAATGTCAGGATCTCGGCGAGCAGCTTGACGCGGCCAACGATCGGATCGCTCCACGTCGCGACGTCGCGAACACTGGTGAGGATCAACCCACACGCGCGCTGCCCTGCCACCCGAACCGGCACACCGACGGCGGATCGAATTCGATCGACGCGTGCGCTGGCCGGGTCGAATACCTCCACCGCCACCTCGTCGGGGACTCTCAACACGCGCACCTGGTCACCGCGGAGGAGACCGACAATGTGCATCGTCAGTGGACCATCGGCGTCGTGGCGTGACCCCTCATGGCGCGTGCATGACCCGACGACTTCGAACAGCTCGTCGTCGCCGAGCGAGAGCAGCGTCACCTGCTCGGCGTCGAGCGTCTCGGCGACCTGGCGCAGCGATCGTTCAAGCGCGGCGTCAAGATCGTCGGGACTGAGACGCAGCAGCGTGGTCGAGACCTGCCCCGCGAGATGATCGAGCTGCTGGAGAACGGATTCCATCGATGATACGGTCACCCCAGGCATAAGCCCCTCACCGTCTGCGGCCGCCACCGGCGCGGGCGCCGCCGCCGCCGCGATAGCTGCCGGTCCCACGTGTTCCGCTGCCGCCGCGATAATTCCCATAATCGCGGGTGCGCGTCGTGCCTTCGCTTCGAGCCCTGGAGTCCCGATTCAATTGATCGGTTGTGCTCCGATCGACGGAACTGCGGTCGGGTGGTGCCTCGCGATTCGGCGTTGGCCGTTCCGAAGGTTGCCGATCGGTATTCGTCCAGCCGCCGTTGTCGTACTTCTGCCAGGTGCCATTGTCCCGGCGATAGACGTTGCCGTCCTTGCCAGCGTAAACGTCGCCGCCGGAGCCAGCTGCGACTCTGCCCCCGTCGGGGCCACGGCGCGTGACGGCATTGCCTTCGTCCGTGCGAATCGTGCGAGTCGTCGTGCCGGTACGATTGTTCGTGTAGCGATTCGTCTTCGCCCAATCGTCGCCGCGCTGCACAGCAGTGGAGCCCCAGCTGCCGTAAACATTCGAGCCCTGACGAGTTGCGGCGTACGTTCCGGTGCGCGGGTTATACGCCTGTGCGACCCCGCGGGCGCCGTACGGACCATAGGCCGCCGCACCGCGCGCGTATGTCCCAGTTCGTGGGTTGTATCGTGCGCCAACGCCTGCGCCACCGTAGGGGCCATACACTCGAGCGCTGCGTCCGTATGCACCGGTCCACGGGTTATACCAGGCCGAATATCCGTATGTCGGGAAATGTGGGTAGTAGTACGGGTAGAAGCCGCCGTATCCCCAGTACGGTGGGTAGTACCAGCCTGAACCCCACACCGTGCAGCCCCACGCGACCATCATGCCCGTGTATCCGGCGGCGGCGGCATAGACGACCCAATCATCGTCGCTGTCATCGTCTTCTACCGTGACGTAGGTGACGTGGTGCGCCGGAGAGCTGACCGGGATCTCGTAGATCTGCTGCGGAACAGAGCTCGCGACTTCCCATGGGCCCGTGGCGGTTTTCCCAACGAACCACACGGCCTGGTAGCACATGTAGTAAAGGTCGCCGACCTTGAATACGTCCTTATCGGTGTTCACTGCGCGCTGAACGCTTGTCTTCTCAATCGGCTGGAACTGGGGATCGCCTTGGTAGGGCACCTCCGGCGCCTTTAATTCCTTCTTGTTGACGCGCGCTGTTTGTGGAATCGAGGCGAGCAGCACCGCTTCCGCAGCTTGGTCAGTGCCTGGGACCGACGCGAGGACGCGCGATCGGTCGTGCTCGAGGGGAATCTTCTTAAAGTCGTCAGGCAGCGATGGCGTCGCAAATGTCCATGGTCCGGCGAAGTCCTGCGCGGAGAACCACCGTCCCGCGACGAGGTAGTAGATCAACCCCGTCTTTCCCATCCGGAACACATCACTCTCGGTGTTGCTCACCCAGAACAGCGCCGTTCCAGAAACTTGTGCGTACCTCGGCTCGCCGGTCAGCAGAATCAGTTCCGACGGCTGCATGGCGACGAGCACCTTCGGAATCGGCGACGCCGCGGCTTTCGGTGGTAGCGCGGCTTTTACGTCTTTCCAGTTCTCGTCGGCCGGCAGTTTATTGAAGCTATCCGGCAGCTTGCCAGCCGCCGACCAGGGACCGTTCACGTCCTTTGCCTGCAGCCACGAGGTCTCGTTGCGAAGGTAGTAGGTGGAGGTTGGGCCATGCTGGAAGAGATCCCAGTTTGTGTTGACGGCGTACTTCAGATCGTTTTCCTTGATTGGACTCCAGATAGGCTCACCGTCGAGATTCATCAACACGGCCGGCGTTTTGCTGAAGAAGATGGTCGGAGGATCGGCTTTCACCCCTTCTTTGTTCTTCGGGATGATTTGACTCTTGTCCAGATTGGCGAGGATGCGGTCGAGGCCGATCACAATCTCGGTGTCGGGAATCGCCTTCTCGAATGCCGCGGAGATCTCGCGCACCTGGTCTTTCGGGAGCGTCTGGAAGTTCGCTTCCGCGATTTTCAGCTTCTGCAGTTTCACAAGCCGGTCGGCGACCGCCACGCTCGTATCCGATTCGAGTCTGAAGGTGCCGAGCACCGGCTTCTCCGCGCCGGGCGTGCGGTAGGACACGGCGCTGAACGCCACCATCTGCTTCTGCGCCTCCCAGCTCGAGATCTGCGGCTGATACACGAGGATGCTGCCACCGCCTGTCAAGTTGTAGACGCGCGGCCACCCGCCGTCGAGCGGGGCCGTCGTCGCGGCCGACGCAGTCGCCGGTTTCGCCCCACTCGCTGTGGGTTGTGCGCCCGTCGCGGCCGGCTTCGCAGGTGCCTGGGCCTGTGTCGCGGCGGCGGGCTTCGTTGTTGTTTGCCCGGTCATCGCCGCGGCGATCGTCGACACGAACGGTTGAAGACTCAGACTGAGCGCCGCCACGATCGCGGCGGAGGCGTGTGCACGTTGCTGCTGAATCATGATTCACTATCCTCGTAGTGCTATTTCGCCACCCACTCGCGGGCGTCGTCGAGCGACGCCGTGGGAAAGAACTGAACCGCGGCTCTGCGAAGATCCGCGCCGGCAAACATCAGGGTTTCCGAACGCCATTGCTCATCACCAACAATGGCAATGCGATCGATCGAGCTTCCGTACTTTGTATAGAAACTCATGTCGCGCCAGTCATCTTTGTCATCCCAACCCTGGAACCCGTCGAGGACGAACAGCAGTCGAATGGTCCCGACGCGATGCATCTCTTCGATCAGCCGTTTCTGACATTGCTGGAAGTCGTGCTTCTGCAACGTGCCCCGGACGTCGAGCCGATACACGTTCTTCTGTTCCTGCTGTACTGACATCGACATGGACGATTCTGGGGTGGCAGCAGACACCATGCCGCTCGCCTGTTCTCGCGGACCGGACCGGCAAGTCGTGTGGTGACGTGAATTGACTCGATTTTCGTGAGCAGCACTCACGAGCGGCTGTGAGTGGCGAACGCCCGCGAGACCGGAGTTCCTCCGAAATGCCGTGGGAGTATTCACCCGTCGTCGCGGGTTCCCAAGCGTTTATCCGCGAGAGCCGGATGCTCCCCCGGGCGTGACTATTGCAGCCGCCGACTCGCGGCCTGTTTCTGCAGGGCGCTCCGAGATTGACAGCCGAAAGGATATGCACATGCACAAGAAACTGGTCACCGCACTCGTCGCCGTGATCGTGGCACCTGCCCTTCTTCTCGCGCAGAAGGTCAGCTACGACTACAACAAGGGCGCGAATTTCGCCTCGTACAAGACCTACCAGCAAAAAGACGGAACCAAAGTCGGGCAGCAGCTGATTGACGACCGCATTGTTGCCGCGATCGATACGGAGTTGGCAGCCAAAGGATTGACCAAGGCGACGTCGAATCCTGACGTGGTCGTCGTGTATCACGTGGCGTTCGACAAGGAGAAGGACATCTCAACCTTCAGCTCCGGATACGGCGGCGGTTATGGACCGTACGGCTATGGATGGGGCGGCGGTTGGGCGGGCGGCACAACGACGACACAGGTTCGCGACATCCTCGTCGGCACCCTCGTGATCGACATGGCCGACGTGAAGAAGAACGAGCTCGCATGGCGCGGCATGGGCGTGAAGGAAGTCAACACGCAAGCCAAACCCGAGAAGCGCGACAAGAGCATCAGCGAAGCCGTGAAGAAGATCTTCAAGAACTACCCGCCCAAGGTGAAGACGTAAGCGTCCGCCGAGGATCAGGAGGATCACCGTGGTACGACAGATCATCGTCACACTCGTCCTGCTGGTGACGGGCGGAGCAGCAGTGCACGTGCAGTCTCCCTCGACGACGTTGGCGAGCCCGAAGGAGACGAAAGAGCTGAACCTGACGGCGTATGCGGAACTGCTCCGGAGCGACCTGCGCACGCAGAAGGTCGCGATCATCACCGAGGTCGTTGGCTTTACCGAAGCGGAGGACAAGGCGTTCTGGCCGATTTATCGCCAGTACGATGCCGAGATGTCGAAGCTCGGAGATGAGCGGGTCGCGCTCATTTCCGACTACTCGAAGAACTATTCGGCCCTGACTGACGAAGTCGCCGACAAGCTCGCGCGCGGGGCGCTCGACCTTCAGGCGAAGCGGCAGGCGGTGAGCGCCAAGTACTACGACCAGATCGCGAAAGCCATTCCGCCAAAAACGGCGCTTCGCGCCTGGCAGGTCGAACATCAATTGCAGCTGCTGATCGACCTTCAGATCGCATCGGCGCTGCCGATCGCAAAGTAAGAAGGGTCAAGCCATGCATATCCGACGCGTGCAATGGGTCACCGCCGTCCTGGTTCTGGCTCTCGGAGCATCTTTGGCGGCCGACCGGGTTCGACTGCGATCGGGCAAGGTCATTACCGGGATGTTCATCGGCGGCGACAGCAAATCGGTGCGGGTGCTGCTGGACAACGGGCAGGTGTCAGAAGTGCCCCTCGAGGAAGCTGTCGCCGTCGAGTTCTCGGCGCGAAAACCCGCGCCCCCACCGCCGCCACCGCCACCACCCGCGGCCGCGCCCGCGGCAGCCGCGGCTCCTCCGAAGCCAAGACCGATACAGGTGCCGGCGGGAACTCCGCTCAACGTCCGATTGACTCAAGGGATTGATGTCGATGCGTCGCAGGCGGGTCAGACGTTCAAGGCGATCGTCGACGATCCGGTGATGATGAATGGATCGATCGTGATTCCACGGGGCGCCAGCGCCACGGTGCAGGCCGCCAAGGTTGAACAGTCGGGCAAGATGAAGGGCAGCGACAAGATCACACTGAAGCTGAACTCCATTGCGTTCGGTGGCATGTCGTACCCGGTGGTCAGCGAATACGTCGAGACCAAAGGCAAAGGCGAAGGCAAGAAGACCGCGCGCAAGGTTGGCGGTGGCGCAGGCCTCGGCGCGATCGTCGGCGGCATTGCGGGCGGCGGCCAAGGGGCGGCGATTGGCGCCGCCGTGGGTGGAGCGACCGGCGCGATCATGTCAGCCAGCGGCGAGGAACACCTGCAGTTGCCGGCCGAAACACGGCTGCAATTCAAACTCGGCGCGGCAGTGAACATTACTCCATAAAAAGAAACTCTGAGTGCTGATTTCTGAATGCTGAATGCTTGGTTGATCGGCTTAGTCAATCAGCATTCAACAATCAGCATTCAGCATTTTCAGAACCCACCTTACACGGCCATCGGCAATGACGGCTTCGGTCTTCGAATCCCGAGCTTCGCCATCCGCGTCTCGAGCGTGGTCGGCCTGAGCCCAAGGCGATCGGCGGCACCGCTCGTTCCACGAATTCGCCAGCCAACGCTCTCGAGCACGCGGCAGATGTGCGCTTTCTCGACGTCCTCGAGCCGAGTGCTCTGCGTCGCCGGGACGCCCGCCGTTCTGGGCACAGCGATCGTCAATCGAGCGGTTTTCGCGAGAATCATCGCTCTTTCGACGGTGTTCCGAAGTTCGCGGATATTGCCGGGCCAGGAGTACGCTTGCAATGCCGCCATGTTCTCGCGCGAGATTTCTTCGATCTGTTTCCCGAACCGTTCCGCGAGTTCGCCGACGAACCGCCAGGTTAACAGGGGGATGTCTTCCACTCGGTGACGCAGCGGCGGCACCTGGATGGGAAACACGTTGAGCCGATAGTAGAGATCCTCGCGGAACGAGCCGCCCTCGATCCGTTCCTCGAGATTCCGGTGGGTCGCAGCGATGATCCGGGTGTCGACCCGAATTGATTTCGGACTGCCAAGCCGCTCAATCTGCCGTTCTTCCAGCACGCGAAGCAGCTTGATCTGAACATCTGCCGGCAGATCGCCGATTTCGTCGAGGAATATCGTCGACCGATCCGCCATCTCGAATCGACCGATCTGGGTCGTCGTGGCGTCGGTGAACGCGCCCTTCTCGCGGCCGAACAACTCGCTCTCGACGAGCGTGGAGGGAATCGCGCCGCAATTCACGCGCACCATCGCCCGCCCCCGACGGGCACTCTGCTGGTGAATCTCGGTGGCGAATAACTCCTTCCCGGTACCGGTCTCGCCAAGGAGCAGCACGGTGGCATCAGTTGCCGCGACCTGTTGCAGCTGTTCGAGGACTCGACGTAATGCCGCGCTCTTTCCGACAACGACGGCAGTGCGCGACGGATCCAAATGCGGGCGGACGGCACGGTCGGCCCCGTCCTGAACCTTCGAGGGTGCCAACCACTCGGTATCCCTGACTTCCCTAAGCGCGAGGTCTGATTCCATGTGAGATGTCTCTACTCCGTTCGGGGAGAGGCAATCGTGCGCGCGATTGCGATAACTCTTCTGGCAAACGAACATGTTGAAGGCCGTCTACAGCCTTGCGCAGGTGTGACCTTGTGTGGAAACGAAGCAAGCCGTCTGCCGTCAAGACCTCCGAAAAGATGGCCGCTTTCTGCCGGGCAGGTGATCAAATCCTGTGAGGCGTCACCGGAACTCGCGGCGTAGACCACGCCATATCGTGGTGTGTCACAAACATGTCATATCTCAAGAGATCTGAATGATGTGCGAGAAGCCGGCTCGTCGGTCTTCAGTGTTACGCACAACGGGTTGGCAGTTCGAAAGCTGAGACTCCGGAGGGACGTGCGTATGAAATCTGGATCGACCCGCCGGAAAATCGGCGGTCCGCTATTCCCGCGATCGTTTCAGTCCGAGTTTCGCCATCCTCGTTTCGAGCGTCGTCGCCTTGAGCCCAAGACGCTCCGCCGCACCGCCGGCGCCACGGATACGCCAGCCTGTGGTCTCGAGCACGCTGCGAATGTGCTCTTTCTCAAGGTCGGCGAGTTTCACCGCTCGTTTCACCGGCGAACCGGCGGCGGCAACCGGCAGGGGAAGGGACAGGCGCTTGCCGGTTGCGAGGATCATCCCGCGTTCGACAACGTTCCGTAGCTCGCGAATATTACCCGGCCAGGAATACTGCTGGAGCGCGGTCATGCTGTCTTTCGAAATCGCATCGATACGCTTGCCGAACATCTGGGAGAATTCCTCGACAAACCTCCACACCAGGAGCGGAATGTCTTCGACGCGCTCGCGCAGCGGCGGCACCTCGATAGGAAAGACGTTCAGACGGTAGAAAAGGTCGTCGCGGAACGAACCCTCGGCAATCCGTTGCGACAGGTTGCGGTGTGTCGCGGCAATGATTCGAACATCGACGTGAATGGGTTTCGGGCTGCCCAAACGCTCGATTTGGCGTTCTTCCAGCACCCGCAGCAGTTTGACCTGGACATCGGCTGGCAAGTCGCCAATCTCGTCGAGGAATATCGTCGAACGATCTGCCAGTTCGAACCGGCCGATCTGCCGGGAGAGCGCCCCGGTAAAGGCGCCCTTTTCGCGGCCAAACAGCTCGCTTTCGATCAGCGTCGCCGGAATCGCAGCGCAGTTCACGCGGACCAGAGGACGGCCGCGGCGGCTGCTCGACTCGTGGATCTGGGTCGCAAGGAGCTCTTTACCCGTGCCCGTTTCGCCCAATAGCAGGACAGTCGAATCGGTGCCGGCCACTTGTTCAATCTGATCGAGGACTCTGAGGATTTCCGGGCTCTTTCCGACGATGAGCGCGGTGCCCAGCCGCTCGCGCACTTCCCGACGCAGATACACGTTCTCGGCATTAAGGTGGTCACCGAGCTGCTTCACTTCGGCGAGCGTTTGCTGGAGCGCTTCGTCGGACTGCTGTCTCGCCAGGACGTTCGCAAACGCTGTGGCGAGGACGCGAAGACGATGAACCTCTTCCGGCCGCCACTGCCGCTCCCGGCCCACCAGATTGAACGACACCACGCCAACCGTCCCACCGTTGACCAATAGGGGCACGGCGACACTGGACATCGACCCCAGAAGTCGGCAGCTTTCACGGTCAATCGGATTCGGGATCTCATCCAGTGTCGAGTAACAGACGATTTCACCGGCGAGCACCGTGCTGAACGCCCAGGGGAAGCGCTCGGTGGCGGGGTTGGGAATCGGCACGGCCGATGTTCCGGTCCGTTCCCAGGTGGCGGGATGTGTTATCTGGCCGTCGCTCGAAAACCGCGCGAATATGCAGCGATCGACATCGAGGGTCTCACCGACCCGTCGAAGCGCGGTCTCGATCATCTTCTCCACCCGGTCGGGCGCTACATTGATGAAATCAACGAGCAGTTCCGCAACCAGCCGCTCGAACTCGAGCTCGGCGTCGGCGGATCTGCTGCCGTCCCCAGTCCGCTTCGTCTCGGTTAGATCGGTAACGGTCGCGACGAGGACGAATACTTTGTCGTCGGTGCGAACAGGCGCGAGGCGCATCCCGATCGGGAATGTCGACCCCTCGCGCCGTCGTCCGGACAACTCGCGCAAAACGCCCGACTTGCCCGCCGGATCGTTCACACAGGCGGTTTGGTCGGCGACATACTGGGGGCGGCTCCCTTCCGACAACAAGGTATCGGCGGTCCGGCCGATCAACTCTTCGCGCTGATAACCGAACTGCCGTTCAATCGCACTGTTGGCGACGAGGATGGTTCCATCGGCCGTGAGGACGAGCACACCATGGGGGAGCGACTCGATGGCGAGCCGCGAGAAGCTTTCCGGCCTGGTGGTCCAGGAGCCCGGCGCCTCGTCAGGTCCTGGCGCATAAGTTTTCGTCATTCAGAACAGGATTTCTTCAAGTCTATACCACCGCCCCTTCCGTTCACCTCAACGGCGATCACTCCGACATTCCGGAGGATGCCCGTTATATCGGAGCACCGATCGAGGCTCCCAGAGCGCGTTTCCCCCGCGTTCTCGTGCTGCTATTAGCTTAGTTCGCTCACCAACTCCGGTGAGCTGTGGCACGGCTACTGCTCTTGGCACCGGCAGTCTGTTCCGCACAACTCTGACCGGTGACGGTTCGAAGTCCCTGAGAGCGGGCAATGCCTATGAGTTCACGTGTCACTACACCAATTGGACGTTCGACGGTGTCGGCGGTCTGGCGTGTAGCCGCCGGAGTGCTGCTTCTCCTTGTCCTGATCCCGGAAGAAGCGCATGCGTCGTTCCTGTCTCCGGAGCTGGAAGACAAGCTGGCGGGGTTCCTCGCCGTGTTCATCCTGTTCATCGTGCCGATCGTCCTGATCGTGCTGTTCTGGATGGTGCACATCCTACCGGAGCAGATAGCGCACAAACGGAACCATCCCCAGTTCGAGGCCATCCGCACGCTCTGTTTGTTATCGCTGGTCTTCGGTGGACTGCTGTGGCCGTTTGCGTGGATCTGGGCGTACTCGAAGCCGGTTCTGCACAAGATGGCGTACGGCACGGACAAGTTGCACGAAGACGAGCATGAAGCGGCGGTGGCGCCCGCCGTCGCGGGCGGTCTCAACCTCCGCCAGACGAGTTTGGGTCTGCAAGAACGGCTGGCGCGTCTCGAGGCCCAGAACATTCCCGACGCCGACCTGTCCAAACTCCGCGCCGATCTCGACGCCATCGAGTCCAAGTTCGCGAGTCCCGGAGCCAGATAATGGAAATCCTGCTCCTCGGCATCTATGCGTTTTTCGTCTGGCTGATTTTCATCAAGCTGAAACTGCTGCCATGGACCACGCCGTGGAAAGTCGCGGTGGCCATTTTCCCGGTGGTCGCCATCGCAGCGATGCTGCTTCTGCTGAATATCTTCGCGCCCACTACCGCCGACGTCCGGGTGGTGAACTACGTCGTGCCGATCGTGTCCCAGGTGCGCGGCCGCGTCATCGAGGTCGGCGTCGAGAACAACCGCCCCGTGAAGAAGGGGGATTTGCTGTTCCGGATTGACCCGACACCCTATCAGAACGAAGTCCACTCGCTGGAAGCGAAGCTGGCCTCGGACGAGGCGAAGGTCGGCGCCGATCGTCAGCGGCTCTCTGAAGCGCGGGCGAAACTGACCGACGCGCAGTCAAGCGAGCGCGAGCTGCACGAGCAGTTAAACGCGGCGATCGGCGACATCGGGAGAATTAACGCGTCGCTCGACCTCGCACGCAAGCGAGTCAGCCAGAACAGCGAACTCGTCGCCGTGGGGGCGGGCCCTCGTTTCGATCTTGAACAGGCTCAGACGAACGTTGCCGAACTTACGGCACAGCTCACGGCGGCGCGCGCCGCGGAGCAGCAAGTACGTGCAAAGTTGGATGGCCGCGTGAACGGCGACATCGCCAGCGTCGCACAGGTCAGGGCGCAGATCGCGACGGCGCAGGCCAACGTGCAGGAGTCAGAGGCACAAGTCGCCACGACCCGAGCCCAACTCGAGACCGCCAAGTGGGACTTGACTCAGACGACCGTCGTCGCGCCCGGCAACGGGACGATGGTGAACGTGATGCTGCGACCGGGGTTCTTCGTCGCCGGCATGCCGTTCAACGAGGTGATGACCTTCGTCGACAACGAGTACCAGATCTTCGCGCTGTTCAACCAGAACGAGCTGCATCAGGTCGAGAAGGGCAACGAGGTCGAGGTCACGCTCGACACCTACCCTGGCCGTGTCATCAAAGGGCACGTGGATTCGATCATCTGGGCGCAGGGTCAAGGACAGATCGAGGCCTCAGGCGATCTACCAAAGACGACGTTCGTGCCGCCGCCAGGTCGCTTCCCGGTGAAGGTCGTTGTCGACGAACGCGACAAGGATGTATTCATGGCTGCCGGCGCGCGCGGCGCGGCCGCGATCTACACCGAACACCTCGCGCTCGTTCACATCATTCGGAAAGTGCTGCTGAGGGTGGCGTCGTATCTCGACTACATCATCATCAAGCACAGCATCCACATCGGGCATTAAAAGCGCCTGCGGCCCGAGTGAGGCGCGAAGCCGCCGAGCGAGAGCGAGTGGGGGTGGGGCCCCGCGAGCAGTAAGAGAAGCGGAAAAGGGAAAAGGAAAAGGGAAAAGGGATGAGAGTTCGTTTCGCGGCGGCGCTCCTCGCGGCGGCGTTGCTGTGGCCTGGCTGTATCCGCTTGAAGAATCCGCCCGACGCAACGGCGCTCAAAGGAGAGTCGCTGCCGAAGGTGACCGTGCCCGACAAGTGGGTCAGTCCTGCCGGCGCCGGCGATGTTACGGAGAACTGGTTGACGTCGTTCCACGATGATCAACTGACGGCGGCGGTCGCCGAAGCGATTGCGAACAATCCCGATCTCGACGTCGGAGCTGCGCGCGTCGAACAGGCCATGCTTTACGCAAAGCTGGCAGGCGCGCAGCTGTATCCGTCGGTCGATCTGCTTGCGAAAGGCGGCGGTGGCCTGGGCGGCGACAGCACGGGCCTCACGGGTGCTGTCCTCCGGGCATCCTGGGAGTTGGATCTCTGGGGACGAGTGCGATACGGCCGTGCGGCGGCGCGCGAGGACGCGCGATCCGCCCAGGCCGACTTCGAGTACGCGCGGCAGTCGATGGCAGCCGCGGTCGCGAAGAGCTGGTTTCTTGCAACTGAGGCAGGACTGCAGGCCGAGGTCGCGCGCCGGTCGATACAGGAAGGCGATCAGCTGGTCAGCCTGGCGGAGACTCGATCGCGTGTCGGCGTGGGTAACGACGAAGAGGTCTTCGTCGCGAGAGCGAACGTCGGCACCTATCGGGACACCTTGCGCGAGCTTGAGCTCTCGCGCGAAAACGCGATTCGCGCGCTCGAGTTGTTGATGGGACACTACCCCGCTGCGGCCGCAGCGGTGACCGCGCAACTACCGGGACAACCCGACGTCGTCCCTTCCGGGTTGCCCTCCACGCTGCTGGAACGTCGTCCTGATGTGATCGCTGCGGAACGCAGGGTGGCTGCCGCCTTCAATCGGGTACATGAAGCGAAAGCCGCGCGTCTGCCGACGATCTCCTTGACCGGAGGCGTCAGCGCGATCTCGAGCGATCTGTTTTTCCTGAAGAACCGCGACAACCCCGTCTGGAACTATGGCGCCAGTCTGGTGATGCCCCTCTTCAAGGGAGGCGCGCTCAAAACACAAGTCGAGATCCGCACCGCGGAACAGAAGCAGGCGGTCGCCTCGTACGCGTCGGTCGGCTTGCGAGCATTCGGTGAAGTCGAGACCGCGCTGTCGGCCGAGAATGCCGCGCGCGAACGGGAGCGGATCCTGACGCAGACGCTCACAGACAATCAGCGCGCGTACGATGTGGTGCAGACGCAGTTCAAGGTGGGAAGTACCGATCTTCGATTCGTCTCACAGCGTCAACTCGCGCTGAACGCGACTCGGGCAGGGCTTGTCCGGATGCAGGCCGAGCAGCGAGTGCAACGGGTCAATCTCCATCTGGCGCTCGGTGGGAGCTTCGAGCAGAAGCAACAGCCATAAGAATTGCGGATTGCGGATTTGCGGATTGTGAGTGCGGATTGGCGATTTGCGCGCGCAACCACCAATCCGCAATCCCAATCCACAATCGGCAATCACCAAAATCCGCAATCATCAATCCGCAATCATCAATTCTTAGAAGGCCCTGCCACGATCTTCCGTGCAACTCCACTCAGGGTGATCGGCTGATCGGCATAATCATCAACCTGTACACCTGTCTCTCCGCCGGGCTTCACCCGTGCTGCCGCGACCATTTCACCCTTCCCCATACCGGCGGCATCTACTTCGAGCCGAATGAGGCCTACTTCGTATCCGGCGCGCGGCTTGGCGTTGGCTCGGGCACCGCCGAGAAAGAACATCGGCTGATCAGTGACGACGACAATCGTGCGGCCGCTGGCGGTCGACTGTTCACGCGCCCACCGGATCGCCCATTTCTGCGTCCCGAGTCCGACGGTCCCAACCTCGGGCGCCTTGCGAAGAGCCGTGAGAAACGCCGGATAGCCGCCCCCCTTCAGCGCCCCCTCGACTGCGGTGCGTTCTGCGTCCGGCGTGTACCGCCGGATGTCGATGGTGACGCTCGCCGCCGCGGACGCACCCGACGGGCCAGCAGCTTGCGCGTTTGCCGTGAATTGTTCCGGGGCTCCGCGCTGCGACTGCGAGAGCACCAGGCTCGGCGCGGCAAGCACGACGAGCGCAACGGGCACGAGAATCTGAAGACGCATCACATCATTCTCCTTTGCATTGAACACTGAACATCCGGCAACTCAGGAACCCGCCACCGCGCCGCCTCGCACCGGCATCGTCCCCGGCGATGACAACGGTGCCGTGGCATTCTCCACATACATAGTCTGGGATGGAAACGCGATCCCCGCTCCGGCGCGGCTGACGATGTCGGCAATGCTGAAGAGCAACTCCTCCTGTATCTCGAGGAACTGGTTCCAGTCGGTAGCAAACACATAGGCGAACACGTCGACGTCCAGCGAGAACGCCCCGAGCCGGATGAAACGCACACGGACCGTCTCGTGGCTGATGGAGTCGTGAGTGGTGAGCAGACGACGGAGGTTGTCGAGAATAGTTCTCAGTTGATCGGGTGTCGTTTCGTATCGCAGACCGAGGACCGGATGGAACCAGAATTTGTCGCGCGCTGATAGGGTCTCGAGACTCGCGTTCGCGATCTGGCTGTTGGGAACACTGATGACGGTGCGATCCATTGTCCTGATGCGTGTCGAACGCAGGCCGATATGATCGACGGTGCCGACAATTTCTCCCATCTTCAACGAATCGCCAACGCGCACAGCCTGATCGAAGATCAGTGAGGCTCCCGCGATCACGTTCTCCAGCGTCTTCTGTGCGGCAAGCGCCACGGCAATGCCGCCGACCCCCAGGCCCGCGAGCGCCGGCGTTGGATCGATCCCGAAGTGACGGAGGATCGCCAGCAGCGCGACAAAGACGACAAGGACATCAACGCACCGTCGGCCGACGCGCAGCAGTGAAATGGTGGCGCTATTGGACGTCGCCAGCCGCCGGACGACGACCGACTCGATCTCTTTTCCCAGGCGCATGAGCAGCCACGCAATGGCGGCAATGGTGAGAAGGGCGGTCAAATTCGACAGGATCTGGCGCGGCAAGAGCGACAGCGGCAATACCGACGACAACCATCGTGCGGTGACCGAAAACACCAGCACGCGCGCGGGCGTCGGCAGCGCGTCGGTCGCAAGAAAACCGGATCGCGTAAAAGTCCGCCGCGAGAACGCCTTCGCGGCGGGCGTCAACAGACGATTCACGAGCCCGATTAAGAAGTAGAGCAACGGCAGGCCGGTGAGAATCGCGACCCACTCGAACAGCGGCACGCCGGCAAGGCGGGTGGTCGTCAGAAATCTCGGCAGCGCACCGCCCGTTCTGCTCGCCAGAACCTCGTCATGGAGACTTGGAATGCGGCCGAGCGTCTGCGCCGAGAAGAGCCAGATCGGTCCGACATCGGTGCGCTCCACTCGGTGGAGAACGATTTCGGCCGGGTTCGCCTCGCCGATCGTCGCGATCCGCTCGTCATTGGGAGCAAGCGGATTCGAGCGCGATCCTTCAGGCACGTCGCTGATCTGAGGAAGCCGCGCTGGAAGACGCGCATTGAGCACGACAGACAGTTCATTCGCGAGTTGCTCGGCCGCCGGACTGCTCAAAGGTGTGTCGAGATATTGCCGCGCGAGCTGGAAGTCACCCTTCCTCGCAGCGCTGAGGAATCCGAGCACCGTTCCGCGCGGCGTGCTCCGCCCCAGTGCATCCTTTGGAGCTTCAGGTTGCGACGGAGCAGGCGGTTGTGTCTGGGGAGAACTCTGGCCGGCAATGGCGGCCGACGATAGAACGGCCACGACGAAACACACGCCCACCGCACGCGGCCACCACCGCATCCGACACCTCCGACCGAATCGCCTCCGGCGAAAGTTTGCATAGCTGCGAAGGGCATGCCGCAGAATGCGCATTCGCCCTTGAAATCTGAAGGGAACGTTCGGAGGAGCCCCGAAATGCCGGAGGTTGTCCGGCATTTCGGGTGGCTGGCGATCGTCATGCTGGTCGTCGGACACGCAAACGCCCGCGCTCAGGATCCCGCCCCGCCGAACCAGCCGGCGACCCAGGAAGAGAAGGACGAGAAGGAACGCTCAACAGGACTACCGTCGCCGATCAAATGGACGTTCAACTTCGACGCAGGCTGGGGCACGTTCGGGTTTGCCAATTCGCTCTACAACAATCCCAAAGAGCCAGGGGTCGAGGAAAATCTCAGCGATCAGTGGTTCGAAGGCTACGTCAAGCCCGCGCTGTCGGGCCACTACACGCTGTCGTCAGAGAGCGAGATCTACGGCCAGGTCAGCGCCGTGGGCGAGCGAACCTATGGCTCCGTTCCAGCCGCATTCGGGCAGGATGTCTCGTCGTTCGGCCCAGAGGACTTGTTTCTCGGATGGCGCTCAGGAAAAGCGCTGACGATTGGGGAGAACGCCGTCGATCTTAGTGTCGGCCGTCGTCAGTTCCGACTCGGACATGGTTTTCTTCTCTACGATGGTGCCGCGGAAGGGGGCTCGCGCGGCGGCTACTGGACCAACGCACGCAAGGCGTTCGAATTAGCCGCCATCGCCCGACTGGCTCCCGCGGGCCCTCACAGCGCGGAGTTGTTCTATCTGAATAAGGACGAATTGCCGGGCAACGACACGGACAGCAATCTGTGGGGAGTCAATTACGAGTACGCACTCGGGGCAGAGAAAGAGACCACGATCGGCGGGACCTATATGAAATGGTTCGCAGATCCGGAGAAAAAGCCAGGGCGAGATGGATTGAACGTCTTCAACCTGCGAGCCTACGCATCGCCGATCCCCGTCGCACCGAACCTCTCGTTCGAATTCGAGTACGCAGCGGAGCGCAATGGCGACGCGCTCAGTTCGAACGCGTGGACGCTGCTCGGGGGATACGAACTGAAAGGTACGAGTTGGACTCCCAAGCTCTCCTACCGCTATGCATTCTTCCAGGGAGACGATCGGTCAACCCCGGCGAACGAGAGTTTCGATCCGCTGTTCCTTGGCTTTTATGATTGGGGCACGTGGTGGCAGGGTGAAATCGCGGGGGAGTATTTCATCTCGAACTCAAACCTGAAGTCGCACCTCATTCGCGCTCACTTCACGCCAAACGACGCGATCAGCGGCGGTCTGCTGTTCTTCAAGTTCAGCCTCGACCATCCGGAGGCGCTTGGAGCAGGCGTGACCGCCAAGGATGTCGCGTCTGAAATTGACCTGTATACGGATTGGAAGTTGAACGACAATTTCACCATCAGCCTGGTTGGCGCGTACGCGGATCCCGGGGAAGCCGTTCAGCAATACACTGGTCGAACGAAGAACTTCGTTTACGGTATGGTTTACGTCGGCTACGCGTTTTGACCTTGACGAACCTTGCGCCGGCGATTTCGCTCGCATTGATTGTGCTCACGGCACAGGAGCCTGATTACTCACCAGCTCGCTTGCGGTCGGGCAAGGTGCCGGCGATTCCGGTGACCGCGGTTGCTGGAGGCGAAGTGCTCCTCGACCTCGACGTGAGCGCGGAAGGGGCCGTCATGCGCGCGACGCCGCTCCGGTCGACGCCGCCATTCACCGAACTCGTGGTGAACGCCGTCCGCGACTGGCAGTTCTTCCCGGCGCGAGCGGTGGTCGATGTGGATCGCACGCCAGGCAGTAAAGCCACGTCGCGAGTCGCGGTTCAATCCCACGTTCTGGTTGCCGCCGTCTTCCGCCCCCCGGCGCTACGCGCCCCGACGCTCGGCGAACCGCCGAAGGATGTCTCCTCGGGTTTGGACGCTCTCCCGTTTCCGCTCGCGATGATCCCTCCGCTGTTTCCACCAACCGCTGCCAGCAATGGCCTTGTCCTGCTCGAAGTCCACGTCAGCGCGAATGGCTCGGTCGACAGTGCCGGTGTGATCAACTCCGCGCCGCCGTTTGACGATTCCGCCGTCAAAGCGATCCGTCAGTGGCATTTCCGTCCGGCGCAACTGCAGGGGACGGCTGTGGCGACTTACGTGTACGTTGTGCTTGGATTCAGAGTGCCAGTGGCGTGACCGGCTGCTGGCTCTTGGCTTCTGGCTGCTGGCGGAATCGGGCCCTAGCCGCCGAGCGCAATCGTGATCCCGACGAGCACAACGCCCAGCAGCATCATCGTGAGGCCGGTCCACACGGGATTGTGTCCGCCGTGACGTGCCAGCCACGAGCCGGTAATGAAGAGCATGACGAGCGCGATCACGTTTGAAAGTCGCAATGCGAAGCGAACATCCCGGAATATCAGGAATGGAATGACGATCGGAAACGTCGAGAGAAAGACCAGCAGAAAAACCGCTGCCGCGCCGAGCCAATCGTCTTTCGTCAACTTGGGGCTCGGCGGAAGATCGTTCATTCCGACCAGCCCGACCCGGACCGTCTCGAGAGCATCGGGCTTGAGGAGAGACGCGACGACCGGTGGGATGGCAGCGGCAATAACGGAATGTGCGGCGTCAGCACTTGGAGCGCTACGCACCGCCTGAACTGTGAGCAAGCCGTGCCCGCGCTCGCTCAACGCGCTCATCAGGAACATCACCGCGTCAACCAGGCCCCACGCGATGTTGCATCCGATGACGCCGATGAGGAGCGTGCGGATCTCCTCGCGTCCAGCGGTGGCGGCGCTGAGCGTCCCCGTGAACGTCAGCGCCATGATCAATCCGAACAGAACCTCCGACACCCGGGCAATCGGGTCAAGGACGCGGCCCGATCGTTGGTTGCGTTCGTCAGCCATGCACAGCCGATCTCAGCGCGCGACGGTCGGCCGCTGAGTGGTCACGGCCGCCGCCTTTCCCAGTTCCCGCGTCTGCTCCGCATCCGTGCTCGCAAAGAAATGCATGATACGAGCGATGATGCCGGTCCATCCCGTCTGGTGGCTCGCGCCGAGGCCCGCGCCATTGTCCCCGTGGAAGTATTCGTAGAACAGCAGAAGATCGCGCCAATGCGGGTCTTCCTGGAACTTCCGTGTCCCGCCGTAGACCGCTCGTCGATCGCCATCCTTCAAAAAGATGTTGCCGAGCCGTCGTCCGAGATCCTCGGCAACCTGGTAGAGCGTCATGTGACGCCCGGAGCCTGTGGGACATTCGATCGTGAAGTTGTCGCCGTAGTACGTGTAGTACTGCAGCAGTGCGCGGACGATCAGCCCGTTGACCGGCATCCAGATAGGGCCTCGCCAGTTGGAGTTGCCGCCAAACATGCCGCTGTCCGATTCGGCGGGAAGATACGACACGCCGTAATCCTGATCGCCGACGCGGAACACGTACGGGTGGTGTTCGTGATACCGCGAGATCGATCGAATCCCGTAAGGACTCAAAAATTCACGCTCGTCGAGCATCGTGTTCAGCACGCGGCGAAGGTTTTTCTCGTTCAGGATCGCCGCCATGCGGCGGCCGTTTTCTCCCTCTGCCGCGGGATTGTGGATGAACCGGCTCAGCTCGGGCCGGGTCTCGAGAAATCGCCGGAAGCGCGGCGCCAGCTCGGGATACTTGTTCAGGACTTCGCCGTCGAAAACGGTTACCGCGCAGAAGGGCAACAAGCCGACCATCGATCGCACCTTGAGGCGCGTCGCGTGATGGTTCGGCAACCGGAGCACGTCGTAGAAGAAACCATCTTGTTCGTCCCACATCCCGACGTCGTCGCCGGCGCGCATCATCGACGAGGCGATCCACAGGTAGTGCTCGACGAACTTCTGACACATGTCGCCGTAAGCAGCCTTTTCGAGCGCCAGTTCAGCGGAGATTTCGAGCATGTTCTGGCAGAAGAGCGCCATCCATGCCGTTCCATCGGCCTGTTCGAGATAGCCGCCGGTCGGTAACGGTGAGCTGCGATCGAAAACGCCGATGTTGTCGAGCCCGAGGAACCCACCTTCGAACACGTTGTTGCCCGTGCGGTCCTTTCGATTCACCCACCAGGTGAAATTCAGCAGCAGCTTGTGGAATGAGCGTTCGAGCCAGTCGAGGTCCGCCTGGCCGCGCGCTTTTTCCAGGCGATGCGTGAAGATTGTGGACCATGCATGGACTGGCGGGTTCACGTCGCCAAAGTTCCACTCGTAAGCGGGAATCTGCCCGCTCGGGTGGATATAGTTCTGCCGGAGCATGAGATCGAGCTGTTCTTTCCCGAAGTCCGGGTCGACCAGCGTCAGGGCGAGCACGTGAAACGCGAGATCCCAGGCTGCGTACCAGGGATACTCCCACTTGTCGGGCATCGAGATGATGTCGCTGTTGTCCATGTGGTGCCAGCGATCGTTCCGCGGCGCGCGCCGCGTTGGCTTGAACGGATCGGAACCACGCTCGGACAGCCAGCGATCGACGTCGTAGTTGTAGAACTGTTTCGACCAGAGCATCCCCGCGAGTGCCTGACGCATCACGTTCTTCTGATCGGAATCGAGCGAGGAAGGAATGACGGACGCGTAGAAATCGTCCGCCTCGCGCAGGCGCTCATCGACGATGCGATCAAAATCAGCGTGGCGAGTCGCAGCCTCCCGGTCGCTCGTCGACGCCACATCCGACAGTCTCAGACGCAGGACGCGAGACCCGCCGGCCGGAACGGTCAGTCGATAGTAAGCGGAGGCTTTCGTCCCCGTCTTGTCCGGGTTCACCGCCGCCTGACCGCCAAAGAGAACGCGGTTGTGGATCCCATCCTTGACATAGGGCGTGCGATTCGGCCCGGCATGAAACCGCTCGAAATTGGTTTCATTCTCAGTAAACAGCCATTCAGGTGCGCCCTCGGCGTGAAAGAAGCGTTCGCCAAGCTCCGCATGAACCGCGGCGATGCTGCCGGCGTCGATTTGCCGCATCGACGGTCGACTGCTGCCCTCATCCCACGACCAGGTATTTCGGAACCACAGCGTCGGCAGCACGTGAAGCGCCGCGTCTTCCGGACCACGATTGTGGACGGTAACCCGGATCAGCAAATCCTCGGGAGATGCCTTCGCATATTCGACGAACACATCGAAATAGCGATCCTGATTGAAGACGCCCGTGTCGAGGAGCTCGTATTCGAGGCCATGCCGGCCGCGCTCACGATTCGTTCTGATGAGATCGGCGTACGGGAACGGCGCCTGCGGATACTTGTACAGGTATTTCATGTACGAGTGGGTCGGCGTCGAATCGAGGTAGAAGTAGTACTCCTTGACGTCCTCGCCGTGATTCCCCTCGCTGTTGGTCAGGCCAAAGAGCCGCTCCTTCAGAATTGGATCCTTGCCGTTCCAGAGTGCCAGCGCGAAACAGAGCAGCTGCCTGTCGTCAGACATGCCGGCGAGGCCGTCCTCTCCCCAACGATACGCGCGCGAGCGCGCCTGATCGTGCGTGAAGAAGTTCCAGGCATCACCCGACTCACTGTAGTCCTCGCGCACGGTGCCCCACTGCCGCTCGCTGAGATAAGGACCCCATTTGCGCCATGGCTCACGCCCGTCGCGCGCGGCGGCGAGTCGCTGCACTTCTATTGACGATGATGCCGGCTTCGTCATTACTCTGCTTTCTCCCACGATGAGTCGGGGTTGTACGTGGTCATCGCCTTGACCTTCGCGTCAGTGTCGGCGCCCAGATCCTTCTGGTGGATGATCCCATCCTGATTCACGATGAAGGTCATGACTCCGGTCGCGTCGTACTGCGCCGGCCAGGCGACGAGCGCAAACCCGCCCGTCATTCGGTTGTCGACGATGTAATCCTTCGCGCCTCCGGGCGCGGAGGTTCCTTGTGCGGTCAGAATTTTGAAGTAGTAACCGTGGAACGGCGCCGGCTGCGTCCGCTTGTCGAGTGCGATGCCTTCCTCTGCAGCCTGGGCAACAAGATCGCCGAGCGGACTTCGGTGCTGACCTTTTACGCTTGCCCAGTAGAGGCCGTTCTGGCGTCCCTCGTCACTGCGGAACGCGCGCGCGTAGACCTTTGCGGGTTGCCCGTCGTGCCCGTGTTCGGCATAGAGCTTCTGCGCCGCGACGTACGTGCGGCAAACCTGGATCACCGCGAGCTCGTTGCGGCCGATTCGCCGCGCGATCACTTCTTCTTTCCCCGCGGCCGTGTCGAACCGCCACTTTCCACCGTCGCTCACAATCGGAATCGGAAAGGGCCAGGATTCGTTGCCGACGACGAGCGTCTTGGCCTGACCGTCGTCGACAAGACGCCAACCTTCGCGCATGGCCACCGCGAACACCTGCCGATTTCGCTTGCCCACCTGCGGATCGGACGTATCGACGACGTCCTTCGCCTCGGGACCAAAGATCGCCAGCAGATCGTCGACCTTATCGGTTTTGACCGCGGTTTCCAGCGCTTTGACCGCCTCGTCAGGCGTGTTGAAGGTTCGAGACTTGGGCTGCTCGACCGGCGTCGAGCGGCAAGCCGCCACGATCAACGAGACGACCACGAGTGCGTAACGAGTCAGTTTGGCAATCATGTCAGCGCCTCCGCGATCCGCCGCTGCGCGAGCTGCCTCTACTACTTTGGCCGCGCTGGCTTGCCGCGCGTTCCGATTTCCCACTTGAATACCCGGAGAACGCATCCGATTTGGTGCCGCTGCGCTGGACCTGATCCGCGCTTCGACTGTACCCACGCGACTCCTGGTTCGTCGTCCGACTCTGGGTCGTGGCCTGCGTGCCGCTGGCCTGGCGATTCTGGGCGGCAGTCTTCGCCTGATCGCGCTGTGCTTGCGTCGCCTCGGGCCGATTCTCCTGGCGAGTTTCGGTTCGCTCGGTCCTCTGCTCCTGCTTGTTCTTCGCGATGTCTCCGCGTTCCTCGTACATGTCCTCGCGATGATCTTGCCAATCGTCACGGGCGTCGTCGCGCGCGTCGTAGTAGTCATCCCAGGCATCGTTGTACATGTAGCCGCCGCCATGCCAACCGTACGGGCCGTAGTAGTAGTTGTTATCCATGGCCGCGCCCATCGCGATCCCCGCGGTGAACCCGATCAAGCCGGCCGCAACCGCTTCGCTGCTATCGTCGTCTTCCTTGACGACAACGGTCGTTGTGGCGGGCTGTGTGTAGACGACGGTGGGGTTGTACTGCGGCACGTACACAACCTGCGGGTTCGTCGGCTCGATCACAATCACTTCCGAACCGGAAGAGGTCGTCTTGGTCTCCACTTCCTGCTGCGCAGTGGTCTTGAGGGTTCCCATTTTCTTCGCCTGCGCACGGAGCCGCTGAACGCTGTCGAAGACCGCGCTGCGGTTCTCGGTGAACGCCTTTCCCACTTTCGTGGTCCAGTCCATGTTGCCGGCCATGTAGTGGACAACGTCGGGAAACAACACGAGCGCCGCAAAACTGGCGTCGAACCCGGACTTCGTGGCCGCGTCCTGAAGCTCGGTGCCTTTCGCTGATTGACTGGCCATCCACTCGGCAAGCGCGCCAACTTTCGCCGGAGTTGCTGCCGACATCAGCATCTGCGCGAGGAGCGCATCCGGGTAGAGCGCGACAGGCGCCATCAACTTGTCGAGCTGATCTGGTGTGAACGACGACTTGGCCGGCTTCGCTGTCTGAGATTGCTGCGGGGCGTCCCCGACCGCGTCGGACCAGTGTGGAACTGCGAAAGCGGTGAACGTCAACGCGAACGCCGTGGTCACGGCAGCGACGATCGTCCGCATAGGTAATGCCTCCTGAAATGCATACGACTAAACCGATCGGACCGAAACGCGGCTCCGCTGAAGCAAGGCACGCACCGGTAGCGACCGGCCGGGATTGGCGAAACAACTCGTTGTAATGAAACGACTTGAGCCAGCCCGATTGCGGCGCCCCAGCAGTACGTTCGCTATCGACCTCCGAACGGCCGGAGTTTCTCCGATGTGCCGGACGGAGGGTCCGCGATCGTAGAGGCGGCACTACCCACCGTCTGGCCACCGGGATTTCGGCGAGCCTGTCGAGGACCCGGCGTGCCCTGAACGCGCGCGGCCCAAAATCGGCCCAAACATCCGCGGTTGATCGCCAAGAGTTGACAGCTTTCTTTGGCATCACCCATGCGAGTTTCGACGCAGAGAGGTTTCTATGCGGATTGCCATCTTTTTCGCCACTCGCGAAGGACACACGTCGAAGATCGCGGACCGGATCGCGGACGCCCTGCGCGCCAAGGGCATCGTCGTCGACGTGGTTAACGTGAAGAAGCCAACTCCGCCGCCCAACTGGTCGATGTACGCGACGGCATTCGTGGCGGCGTCGGTTCATGGCCAGCGCCACGAGCGAGAGATGATCGAGTTCGCGCGGCGTTATCGCGACGATCTGCGTCGCATCGGGGCCGTGTTCATTTCGGTTTCAATGTCGGAGGCAGGCGCCGAGGACAGGCATGCGCCGGCCGCGCGTCGAGAGCAAGCGGCAGCCGACGCTCAACGGATGATAGACCTCTTCATCAAACAGACGGCGTGGAAGCCTGAGCGTTATCTACCCGTCGCGGGAGCGCTGCTCTACAGGCAATACAACATCCTCGTCCGTTTCGTAATGAAGCAGATCTCGAAGAAAAACGGCGGGCCGACCGACACTTCGCGCGACTACGAATTCACGGACTGGCCGGCGCTCGATCGGTTCGTGGACGAAGTCATGAGTCCCACGCCACGGTCGATCGCCTGACAACAACCGATTTCCGGGTGAACGATCAAGCAGTTCTGAGTTTCTGAAGCACGATCGTTCCGTCGGAATCGATAATCGTCCGCGTCCACTCCTCCGAACCTGGCATCTGGCGCGGGACCAGACACGCCAGTGATTCGGCACGGACCAGCGCGGACAGGACGTATTTCAGGGCGTTGTGGCGGACGACGGGAACACGGATCGCAAAGAGATGGGTTGGAACGCCAGCCGGCCCGCGACGGATGACGCCGACCGTGGGTTGCTTCGTGGCGATCACCCGCTGAAGACTCTCAGCCTCTATCGTCCGCGCCGGTGGTGTCCCCAGTGGTGCCGCGGTACTGACTAACTGCTCGCCCTCGATCGAGAGCAGCGTGATGCTGTCCCAACCCGGCTGCGTTGCCTGTACGCGACGGCCTTCGAGATAGAACGCGTCAAGGTTGGTGTCGTCGAGGGCTGGAGACGTCGCGAGAGCGTGCAGAATACTGATACTTCGATCGAACTCGCGATCGAACGCCGAGGCATCGACGCGCGCCGACTCGAGCAGGCGGCGTTCGCTAATCGCGCGGTTATTCGCGATGGCGCGCCACACCAGAATGTCTGTCAGCAAAGCGCCGGGCAGCATTGCCCCGAGAACGAGAATCAGCAGATAGACGCGAATTGGCCGCAAGCAACGTAGTGTAATGTCGGTCGACGTCCGTCGCTGACGAAAGCAGCATCACTCGGCCGGTGCGCATCAAGTCAGGCCGTATGTCGGCGCGACCGGCTTGTTTTCATTCACCGGCAAGCCCGCCGCGGCCCACTTTCCTGCGGTAATACACGTAGATCGGAAGTCCCAGCGCAATCAGAATGAGTCCAGCCACTGATTCGACCGGACGGTTCACCAGCGTGTTCATCACCAGCCATGCCGCGACGAGAACGAACACCAGCGGCACGATCGGATATCCCACTGTCTTGTAAGGGCGTGGCGCGTCGGGCATCTTCCGCCGCAACACGAACACTGACGACGTGACCAGACCGTAGAAGATCCACGATGCGAAGATGACGTAGTCGGACAGCTGATCGAACGTGCCCGAGATTGCCAGGACACTTGCCCAGGTCGCCTGAAACAGCAGCGCGTAGGCGGGAACGCGTGTGCGTGCACTGAGCACGGCCGCGGGCGAGAAGAAGACACCGTCGCGAGCCATCGCATAAGGCACGCGCGCGCCGGTGAGCGTCGCTCCATTAAGGGCGCCCAACGCGGAGAAGATGAAGGCGAGGGATATCAGGCGCCCGCCATTATCGCCAAACACCGTCTGTGCCGCCTTGGTTGCGACCGGCAGCGCGTCGCGGTATTTCGTCGAGTTCGACGTGATGATGTCGCCGAACGGCAACGCATAGAAATATGCCAGGTTCGCGACGAGGTAAATCAGCGTCACGACTGCCATCCCGCCAATCAAGGCAAAGGGCACGTTTCGTCCAGGGTCTTTCACTTCCCCGGCGGCCATCGGCATGTTGTTCCAGCCGTCGTATGCCCACAATGCGGCGAGCATCGCCAGGCCAAATGCGGCTGCGCCGCTACTGTTTGCCGTGCCGGTCGTCGCGAGATGCGACCAGTCAGCCGTGTTGGATTTGAAGAACACGCCGAGAACGACGGCAGCGATTCCACCCAGCTTCAACACGGTCAGGAGCGACTGCACTCGGCCGCCGACGACGACTGTGAGGCAGTTGATTACCGCGAAGAACATGATCGCGGCAACCGCGACCAGCTGTTTCGATCCAAATTGCCAGTCGATGGTCTGGCCGAGAAGGACGAAACGCGACGTCGCCCATACCGACGTGATCGGAACGATCGCCGAGAGAAACGTCGCGAAACCGACGCCGAGAATCGCGATCGAGCCGGTACCGCCGACAACGAATCGCATCCACCCGAACAGGAATGCGGCAAGCTCACCGTAAGCATGACGTAGATACACGTATTCGCCGCCCGCATGCGGCAGCATTGCGCCAAGCTCGGCGTAGGTAAGGGCGCCGCACATCGAGAGGACTCCGGCGGCAACCCATGCGAGCAGCACCGTCGATGCCGACCCGGTGTCCTGCGCCATGATCGCAGTCTTGATGAAGACACCCGTGCCGATTACCGTGCCGACCACAAGAGCGGTGGTCGCCGAACGCGTGAGCCCGCGGACGAGATCCGCGTCGGCCGATGCACGGTCGGGAGCAGTGGCGACAGACTTCTGGGCGCGGTTGGTTATCATCGGCGGGCCTCTACCCGCCGAGATTCTATCGTTTCGCGGCTCCGATCATCTCCCGCTCGCGCTGGATCCCCTTGATTTCGAGTTGACGCTCCAGCAATTCGACTTGCGAGCGCTTCATATCGAGCTCGGTGCCTTGCCCGACGTCGAACAGCCGTTGGACTTCATCGAGTCGCTGGCGGGCGATCTCCACTCCTCGCTGCGAACGCACCAGCTGAAGCGTCAGCTCAGTGCGTCTCATCTGGGACGCGAGCGCGTCACACGCACGCGTCCGCCTGCGGACGGGCTTGACAATCGCCTATCAGAGGCCGGGATAATCATCGGTCACACCCGACTCATCGAAAGAAATAACACCACTGCAATATGGGGGAACAATGAAGCGACTCTTCACGGCGCTTGTGTGCGCGGCACTCGTTGCACCAGCAAGCGGAACGCGTGCAATCGATCCATCGTCGCGAACGGGCGCAAGCCAGGGCAAGCGCGGCCCGTCGGCAGGCGACGCCAAACCGCTCCCGCCGTTCGTCGAAAAGCGCGCAAAGGAACGGATCGCCGCGGCTGACCTCGTTGCGCGAGGTCTCGCGACACCGGATGCGAATGGCCTTGTCACTCTGAAGAACGGGAGATTCGTGAATTACCGTCTCCAGGGAACCGAGCGACTGACGGCGGTGTTGATCGACTTTACCGACGTTCGCCACGGTCAGATTCCAAAACCGGATCGAACTGTGGATAACAACACGTATTGGTCCGCCGATGTATCGCCTTCGCATTACGCGGACATGTTGTTCGCCCCCGGCGGCGGCTCGTACGGCCGTCCATCGATGCGCGACTTCTACCTCGAACAGTCGTCTGGCCGCTTCACCTGGACCGGTCAGGTGTCGGACTGGGTCCAGGTCAATGCCACGGAATCAGAGTTCGGCGCAAATGCCCGGCGAACGGGTGCCGGTGGTGACGACGCAAACGGCGTCGTGTACCGCGTCGTCGAGGCTGCGCTGAATGGACTCGCGGCGTCGGGAAACTACGGAGGACTCGATCTCGCGACCGTTGATCTGATCGATCGGTACGACTGCGATGGCGACGGCAATTTCAACGAGGCCGACGGATACATCGATCACTTGGCGCTCGTGCACGCGGGTGAAGGCGAAGAGGCCGGTGGCGGGGCGCAAGGCGGGGATGCGATTTGGAGCCATCGTTGGTATGCCAACTTCGACGACGACACCGGGCCGGCCGGTTGTCACCTCGGGGGCTACAAACTCCCGGGCACCAATCTCTGGGTCGGCGATTACACGATCGAGCCGGAGAATGGTGGCGTCGGTGTGTTCGCACACGAGTTCGGACATGATCTCGGCCTCCCCGACTTGTACGACACCGCAGGCCCAACGGATAACGGCACCGGGTTCTGGACGATCATGAGCTCTGGCTCGTGGGCGTCTGATTCGCCTGATTCAATCGGTGACAAACCGGTTCATATGGGAGCGTGGGAAAAGCTGGCGCTTGGATGGCTCGGTGACAACCTTGCGCGTGTTTCGCTCGGCAGCGATGTAGCGCTGGATCTCGGTCCAGCTGAAGGCGCGACGCGCGGACAGTATCAGGCAGTCCGTGTCGACCTTCCGGACTTCTCCCGTACCACAACCCCGTTTCCGGTGGATGGCAGCGATTCGAATTACTTCTACTCAGGTAAAGGAGACAATCTCGACGTGTCGATGAGCCGGTCGTTTGCGGCAGCCGCAGCGACACCGATTTCTTTCCGCGCCGACTGGGATACTGAAAAGGATTGGGACTACGCGTACCTCGATGCGATGGTCGCCGGCGTATGGCAGCACGTGCAAACGAGCGTGTCCTCGACGACCAATCCCAATGGACAGAACTTCGGCTTCGGTATCACGGGCGCGTCAGGAGGCTGGCAGACCGTCACCGCAACGCTCCCGGCGGGTACAACCGCCTTCAGATTCCGCTACTGGACCGATGCGTTTGTGACACGTCCGGGAATTGCGGTCGACACGATCGCGGTCGGCGGCTCAACCGATAACGCGACGAGCACCAGCGGGTGGACGCTGAACGGTTTCCGTCAGCTGACGAACGGTCAGTACACGGAGACGTTTTTCCACTACTACCTCGCCGAGTCACGCAGCTATGTCCGCAACGACACGAGCCTGTGTGGCGCCTACAACTTCCTGACCACGAACTTTCTCGAAAAGCAGTGCTACGCCAACGGCGTGCTGATTTGGTACCGCAACTCGTCGGTGCTCGATAACAACACGTCGACACATCCGGGCACCGGTCAGATTCTGCCGATCGACGCGCATCCTGCGGCCAGCTTCATGCCCGATGGACGAACGCTCTGGTATGCGCGATGGCAGACGTGGGACGCGAGCTTTGGTGTCGATCCGCATGCCGTCACACTGACCCAAGTGGTCAGCAAGGGCCGGACCCTGAAGCGGACCTACGATGCGCCGGCGGAAAGCTCGTTCGTCGACGCGTCGCCGACTTCGTACTACGATTCCGCTGCACCGTTCAACTCGGTTCTCACCGCCGGATCGGGATTGAAGATTGATATCGTCGGTGCAAGCGAGGACAGGGGAAGCTATCGGCTGCACATCTATAAGTGAATCGCTAATCACTGATCACTCATCGTGAATAATCGTGAATCTCTGATCCTCGAATCCGTGAATCTCTGATCCTCTGAATCGATTCAGGGATTCGGGGATCCAAGGATCGGGGATTCGCGATGAGTGATCAGTGATAAGGGATTACTTGTTGAGCCCTGCCGCCCAATTGACCACGACCGTGATCGGCGTCGGCGCGATTCCGCTCCAGGTCGATCAGTCAGATGTCCCCTGGCCTCCGACGAGGCTCACGGCGTCTTTCCTGCCGTCGGGTGACCAAGCGAGAGCGCCGTAATTGGCGGGTGAGCCAACGTTGGTTACTTTCCCGGAACGGTCGATCCATGCGAGTTGCTGCAGCGTCCCCCTCGTGACCGTCGTTTGATACGCCAGGACGCCCGCTGGTGATGCGGCGAAAAAGCCGTAGTACGGAGCTCCCAGCGTCTAGATGTCTTCGGCGATGGGAACGGCGTGCCCCGCGAACCTGTTCGGGCGCCATGTAGCCCGCAGTGCCACGCACGAGACCCGGGCCTGTGCCAAGCATGGTGGAACGATCCGACGCGGCTCGGTCCGGTCCGTCCGCCACGTCGACCTTGGCCAGGCCAAAGTCGAGAATCTTGGCACGCCCGTCATCGGTAATGAAGATGTTCTCCGGCTTCAGATCGCGATGAACGATGCCCTTGTCATGCGCGGCCGCCAGCCCGTAAGCGATCTGGGAGGCGTACTCGATCGCTTTTCGGATCGGGATCGTCTCGTCCTGCGACAGCCGTTCCCGCAATGACATGCCGCTGAGGAGCTCGGAGACGATATAAGGCGTTCCCTGCGGAGTCTGGCCGATGTCGTACACGGCGAGGATGGCGGGATGATTCAACGCCGCGGCGGCACGGGCCTCCTGCTCGACTCGCCGCAGCCGATCGGGATCGGCGGCAAATTGGGCAGCACCTTGATGGCGACGTCGCGTCCGAGCCGCGGATCGCGCGCGCGATAGACCTGTCCCATGCCGCCCTCGCCCACGAGCGCGACGATTTCGTACGGGCCGAGATGATCGGCGGTGATCATGGCTCTGGTGAAGAGCCTGAATTATAAGTGCAACCTTCGAAAGTGTTTCTTGAAACCGTCGCTCAATGCCGCGCGCCAAAGGCGCGGCGAATCCAGCGTGACCGGCCTGATGTGATCGCTACTGGCTGTTCAGCAAGATCGAGCACGCGCCGAGGCAGATGGATCTTCAGCTCCATATCGCCGGGT
>DASTVZ010000099.1:0-19868 GCA_035758845.1 Vicinamibacterales bacterium | reverse complement strand
TGAATCATTCCAGTTCATCAACGCATTGAAGACCATGTTGAATTCGCCGTGGTTCTGCCAGCGATACATCGGATTGTTCGCAAACAGAATCACGCGCCCCTTCCCGGTGTAGCCGCCGGCGATGTCAACAACCATCGGGCGTTGACGGATCTCGTCGGCTCCCTTCATCAGGCCGCTCAGGACCGCGGCGTCGCCGCCAACGTAGCGCGCGAGGACCGCGCCTTGATCGGGCGCGCCGACGGTAAGCAGCGGACCGTTCTGATACTTGATCGGCACCACGCGATCGGGGTAGCCGTAAAAGACGGGATGATCGAGGCGGAGCACCTCGGCGTTGACCAGCGGACGCGGCGCGTAGAAGTCGCGCGAGGTGGTTGCCGAGGCATCAACCGTGCGCGCCAATCCAAGCTCGGTCGCGAATCTGACCGCATTCCCCATCGCGATGAGCGTGCCGCCGGCCTCGAGGAATTTTGAGACCGCGTCGACGCCGTCGCCACCCATGCCGCCCGTGATGTCGGGCGATTCGCCGTACATGCCAAGGAACTTGTATTTCGGATCCTTGAGATACGGAACGGCGCGCGCGGCTGAAGGCTGAAACACCGATTGCCGCGACACATTCTGATTCGGCATCAACAGCACGTCGTAGTCGGCGCGCAGATTTCCTTTCCGCAGTCGCTCCTTGTAAATGAGGTCGTAAGGGATGCCGAACTTGTCGAACGCGAACCGCACCCAGCCGATTTCCTGCGTATCGTTGCCAGACCACGACGAATACATCGCGATGCGCGGCACGTCAGCATCGTGCATCGCCACTGACGGCATCGAGCCAAGGGCGGCACCCGTAAGGCCAAGCTGCTCGATAGTGCTGCGAGCCGCTGCGATGTCACCAGGCGCGGGAATCACGAAGGAACCTGCGGGGAACTCGATGCCATCCGCGGTGAATGCTTTCTCCGCGATCTTCACCGAACCGTTTCGAAGTTTGTAACGAAGCGCGATCATACTCGTCGAACCCAGGTGCGCAACGGCGAGTGCTGCGGTTCCTCTTCCGGTCACCTTGCCCTTGACGATGGCTTTATCGACGGGCGTCGTTTTCACGTCGAGAATCGCTTTATCGTTGACCTCCTTCACCTCCACCAGCATCGCCAACCCCATCGTCCAACCGCTGTCGTCATAGGTTCGCAATTCGGGATCCGGATAGCGTTGCTTTTCCAGAAGGTTCTTCGCGAGTCGCCCGTATGGCTGATCGCGTTTGATGACGTACGACCCGGCTGGGAACGCCGCGTCGGCGAGCTTGATCTCTCCCGCTGCCTCACCCACTTCGATTCGTTGCAGGCGCAGGATGTTCACGAGCTCCGCCGCTCGGGTCATGTCCCGCTGCAGCGGAATGACAAAACCGTACGGCGCCTCCTTCTTTCCTGATTCGATCGAGTTCTTCGTTTTCTGGTAAAAGTTTTCGACGACGAGATTCGGAAAGGATGCGGTTAACTGGAGCGCGCTGAGGACGCCGGTCTCCATGTAATTGGTGTTGTTGCGCCTCGAGAAATTCGCGACGGCGCCTGGAGGAACCGGCAGACCGCGATACCACTCGCGCGGCTGACCGCCGCCACGACCGGTTGGAGCACTCGGGCCGCGGCCCCGCGCGCCAGCATCGGCAACTGGTCCGTCAGTCGCAGTCGGGGCGTCGCCTCCTCGACCTCCGCGTCCGGCTTGCGACGTTGTCGTCGCATCCCCGCCACGTCCCTCGGACGCTCCGCTACGTCCTCCCGCGCCTGATTCGCGACCGGACTGCGTCTCGTACATGCGCATCATGCCATTGTGGTTGTAAGCGACTGATCCGAGATAGCCGGGAGACCATCCGTCCATGAACGCGTGTGTGTACACGCCAGGCATGCCCCACTTCGTCATCTGCGCGAGCTCGAAGTTGGAGAACCACGGAAGTTCAGCGAAAAGGATCGGATCGAGGTTGGGATTCTGGGGCGCGGCGCCGCTGTAGGTGTACATCAGCGCTTGCGCCTCGTGCAGGTCGTGCATGATCGGCGGATGCGCGGTGAAATACCAGTCCGCCAACGCGCGCATCGACACTTGCGACAGGTTTATATCGCGGTTGTTATCGTGGTAGACGTACTTGCCCCAATAAGGCAGCCCTCCACCGCCACCGCCGCCCGGTGTTCCTGCACCCGTTCCGCCTCCCGGAGATGGAGCCACCGCCGCGCCTCCTGCGCCCGCGTTCTGTCCCGTCTGATTTGGCCCAGGCGTTGATGACGTCGATTGCTGCGCGGCGGTTTCGAGTCCTCGATAGAACCAGTCGACGTTGCGATCGCGGCCGTCCGCATCGGCGACCGGCGTCACCGAGACGATGACGTTATTGCGGATCTGTTGGATCAACGGCGACGTCTCCGTGGCAAGCCGGTAGACGAGCTCCATCAACATTTCGGACGGACCAGTTTCGCCGCTATGCAGTCCGCCCATCAGGTGATAGTGCGGCTTGGTCGTCGCGATCAGCTGCTTGATTTGCTCGGCCGGCAACCCGCGCGGGTCGGCGATCTTCGCGAGGTTGTCGCGATTGCGTTGGAGGGTCCGCATGTTCTCGTCCGATGAAACCCACACGACAACCAGTTCGCGATCCTCGTCCGATTTGCCAATCGTTTCGACGGTGACCCGCGGTGTCGCTGCGGCGAGCGCGCGGTAGTACTTGAGGATGTCGGCGTAATAAGTCAGCGTGGCCGGCGCACCAATGTGATGCCCAAGCACGTCCTTCGGCGATGGGATGCCGTTGACCTTCGGCAGATGATCGACGAGCGGACTGAGGTACTGCGGCGCGGTGGTCCATTCGGCAACCAGCCTGGCAAATTCCTCGTCCTGGGCCTGCGAGCTGTCGCGCGTTTCGGTAACCGTCTGCTGTGCCGGCATTGAGATGGCCACACAAAAGACGCTCGCCAATACGAGCAGCCCGGATACCGCCCGCCGGACACCGTGGACCTTCATCGACAACTCCTTCAATTCGAAGGCGGGAATGTTACCAAACGATCGCCCTTATAATTCGGCGATCGGGAATGTGGTCGGCAATTACCGGGTTCTTATGAACATGAAGACAATCTTCGCCGCACTGATTACGGTCGCGATCGCCGCCAGTGCACCCGGCTCATCCACTTTCCCCGACCCGGCAAAGGATAGCCACCCGACAGGAACGGTGCCGGCGCAAACCGCCGTCCTCGCGGGGGGGTGCTTCTGGGGTGTCGAAGCGGTCTTCGAACAGATGAACGGCGTCTCCGACGTCGTGTCCGGATATGCCGGCGGCAGTCAGATGACGGCGCATTACTCCGTCGTCAGCAGCGGGATCACCTCGCATGCCGAGTCGGTGAAGATCACCTTCGATCCGGCGAAAGTGTCCTACGGGCGATTGCTGAAAGTGTTCTTCGCAGTGGCGCACGATCCGACGCAGTTGAACCGGCAGGGCCCTGACGAAGGACGCCAGTATCGATCGTCGATCTTCTACGCGAATGATGAGCAGAAGAGTATCGCTGAGGCCTACATCACGCAGTTAGAGAAGGCGCACATTTTCAATCGGCCCATCGTGACCACTGTCGTTCCGCTGGAGGGCTTCTACGCCGCCGAGGACTACCATCAGAACTTCCTCGCCCAGCATCCCGACTACCCCTACATCGTCGTCAACGACCTTCCGAAGCTGCGCGCGTTGAAGGCGGAGTTTCCAGAACTGGTGAAGTCCAAGAAGTGATTCATGCCGGGATCCGGACCCCGACTCAGTTCACGAGCACATACTTCACCGTCAGCAACGTCGCCATGACTCCCACGGCGATGAGCGTGCCTCGCTCGCTGAAGAAGACCTCTCGCCAGGGATGCAGCGGCGCAACAGCGACGAGCGCTTCACGCGGCGGCCACCGCGGCATCCATGGGCGGACGGCGCGCGCGTATTGGTCGTAGGTGTCGGGATACTTGCTGCGGATGAACGCCGCCTCCCAGCGTGCGATCGCTCGATATTGAACGAAGAACACCAGCCACGCGACCGGCACCATCCACAGCAGTCGCGACCACACGGCGAAGCCGGTCCACAGCAGCCAGTTGCCGACGTAGAGAGGATTGCGGACGATGGCGTACGGACCGGCTGTCATCAGCGGTCCGTAACGTGTCGTGCGAGTGCGCGAGATTGTGCCGATGTGCCGGACGGCCCAAAGCCGCAGCACCTGCCCGGCGGTGACCATGAGCGCGCCAGAAGCCATGAGCGCGGCGCCGTCGATCTCGCCGACGCGAACGAGCAAGAGAATGAGCGCGAGAGGAACCGGAAGGAACGAACGATAGCGAAACAACCACGCCCCGGTCGGGGCTTCGGAAGTCATCCGTTCGATAGTACCATCCGCTCCGCCTTCGCGCTGTCGGCGCGAGGGCCGCGGACGGTGCACGGAGGGCGTCCACTTTCTGGGTTCTACGAGGTTCTAACGCGCTTCAGCCCCGACCAGTCCCGGCCGCATCGGCGGCGCGTCAGGCATGCGATCGAAGCCGACGAGCTTCCAACCATCTTGCGCTCGCCGGAAGTAGACGCGGACGGGAGACGCCCACGACGCAACCGTACCGCCCGTGGCGCTGATGTCGGCGCGAACGAACTGGCCACGGCCGCCGGGCAGCGTCGTGTCAGCTCGAACACGCGCAAGCGCATCAGGCAGAGCGGTTGCGCGGGTGTCGCTGGTCCTCGATTCGCCAATCGCCGTCGATTCGCCAGTCATGTTGTCGAATCGGAACCAGGTGATCAGGTAGCCAGACGGCGCCGGCGCAAATTGCCAATCGACGGCAATGTTGCGAAATGTCAGCACGCCGTCCTCGGACAGAGCGGGATCGACGATCGGGTTGACGGAGGTCAACCATGCGCGACCGATCTTTTCTCGACGTTCGATCAACGCGCCGACGAGAAAGTCTTCCGAGCGCGGGTCAGTGTAATGACCGGCCTTGACTGCCGCGCGAATAAGCTCGTCGGACATTGCCACCAGTTTTCGCGCCGCCCAAAAAGTATCGTCGGCTCGCGAACGAACATAGGCGGGGTTGGGGACACGTGGGCGCCACTCCTCGGGAACGAATCGCTTCGATTCAAACCGGCCGATACCGCGATAAGTCGGATAGGGAATGTTGAGCCACGGTCGTACGTAGAATCCGAATGCGGGCAGCGCTTTGAACGCCGGGGTCGTTTCGGCGAGGTATTCGTAACCGTCGCGGCGCTCGCGGAGGCCGATGCCGGCGCTCCCGAGCGTCGCATTGAAATCAATGAGGTGATGTCGCACGACCGCGCGTCCGTTCTCTGTAATCAGCGTGTCGAGCGAGTTGATGGCCTTCGCATCTGTGTGATTGACCCAGGCACTGAACACGCGCAGGCCGCGCAACTCGCGCCGGTTCTCGTGCGGCACGACATCGTTGGGGTCGTCTGACCTGGTGCCCTCGTATTTGAATCCCTCCAGACTTTTGCCTGGAAGTCCTTCCGCAAAGATAACGCGGTAGCTTCCATCCCGATTCCGCTCGGCGCGCCGCAATTGATCGTCGATGTCGCTCATCCGCATCTTGCGGACGCCACCATTCGGCATGCGTACGGTCGCGTCGCGGCCGATGACGAGGTTGTCGCGCCGCAGCGTGCCGACCGTCGCCTGCGGAACGTAATAGCCGAGTGCATGAAACAGCCGCGTGACCACCGCCTCCGCGCCGGTGCCGAGTTCGGGGAATCCCGGAGGATCGAACTTCACGAAATATCGTTTGTTTCGTTCGTCGGTGATAGTGAATCCGGGAGAAACACCGTTCGATTTCCGGCTCACGGTCCATTTGCCCGGCGCCGGCCCCACATCCTCGCTGGGACCGCGATACATCTCGTCCGGCGTGATCGGCCGGGTTCCCACGCGGTTCGTGAACCAATTCGAATCCGGCACCTCGTCGATCGTGTTGACGCTTTCAGCACGGCCAACGTCCTGCAACCCGGGATGTCCAAACAAGTTGATCGCGGCGTCGAGCATGAGCGAGATCTGCCGCGGCTGCGCTTTCGACGCATCCTGCGTATCAGGCGCGCGCATCAGCGGGTCGTCGTCATAAAACTTCGGCGCGTTGCGTGAGTCCGGGCCGGATGCATGCGTCGCATAAGCCACGGCCGCAAGCGCCACCACCAGCGATCCGGTGAATGCGACGAACGACCGCATGCGTTGCCAGGTAAACATCGTCATGGCCCCACCGGGCTGAAGCCGATTAGAAAACGGTATCCTTCGCGGCTGTGCGCCAGTTCCAGTCGCAGCAGCGTCGAGATGGACGTGTGCAAGCGCACACCACCGCCAATTGAAGAATGCAGGCCCTTGAAGTCGAGTGCACCACGCGTGGGGACGGTCTTGCCCGCGTCGTAGAAAAGAGCAACGTCGAGAAACTCCTGCGCGTACCAGCGATACTCCGCCGTCCAACTGATCGAGTGACGATCGCGGAAGCGGTAATTGGAGAACCCTCGAAGGTCGTGACCACCAACGTCGGGCATCAGAAAAAACGGCACCTGTCCGCCGTCCTCGGTCATCGTCGTCGACGCCCAGAGACCGAGAAAAATCACCCAGTTGCCGTGCAGGATTGGAAGGTACTGTTCGGCCGAACCGTCAACTCGATCGAACGAGTACCTACCACTCGAGTCGGCGTGGTAATTGTGATAGGTGGTGCTCAGAAGCGTTCCGCGGCGGGTGTAGCCTTCGCTGTCACGCAGGTCAAAAGCGGCGGACACGCGACTATGGATGTAGCGTGGATCCGCCCCTGCTCCGGGCAAGGCGTCGAACAGCGTCAATCCGATCGGATTTTCGTCGTGGCTGAATTCGGTGTCGAACCATTCCACGCCGACACCGCCGCCGAACCGAAGGAAACGCACAGGTTTCAGCAACGCCTCGCCGCTCACTTCCGTTTTGCGTTCTGCGTAATCAGTTCGTAAGTTCGCCGGATCGGATCCCAACGGATACAGTCGCACCTTGGGTGCGTCCTGCCATCGTGCTCTCGCGCGAAACAAGATGCGGTCGGCGGAGAAAGGCGGGGACTGCGCCGACACTTGCAGCAGCTTGTAGTTCCTGACCGAGTAGACGCCCTTGGCAGCCAGCGCCCCGCCACCTGACGTTGTGTACCCGTAGCCAAGCCCGGGCGCGAACCCCGATCCGCGTTTGATGTCGCCGAACTTGACGACGAGACCCCGGGCAACACCGAAGCCACCGGCATTCTCAACCGCGAGGAGTCGCTGTTCGATCCACGGGGACACATACGTCGTCACAGTGCGCGCTTTGGCCTCCTGCTGGCGCGCCTGTTCTTCGGCGCGCGAGCCTGGCTCCTGCGCGAAAGCGGCTTGGACGTGTGCGATGAAAAGGATGGCGGTGAGAAACCTCGACAGCAAGCGCATCATGAAATGCACGTCATTTATAATCCAAGCCATTCCACACAATGAAACCCTCGTCAGCATGGCTCGCAACGACGGGTACGCTGTTTCTCGCGGCGTCGATGGTGCTCGCGGTGACCCAGGCGCCGCTGGGTTCTTCACTCTTCTTCCTCAGCGCTGGCGCTGCCACTGTCGCTTACACCGCCATACTCCTCCGGCTGCGGAACGAACCCGCCGTATCGCGCAGGTCTGTCACCGCAGCGGTATTGTTTGCTCTCGCATTTCGCGTGCCGCTGGCCGCGCCGCCCGTGAATTTCGACAGCGACATGGTTCGCTATTTGTGGGACGGCCGTGTGCAGCTCCGCGGTTACAACCCATACCACGTCATCCCGGCCGATCCGGTCGTGGCCGACGCCCACACCGATCAAACCCGACGGATGCCGAGCCTTCGCACGCCAACCCCCTATCCGCCGGGCGCGCAATTGTTCTTCCGACTTGTCGTCTGGATCCATGACTCGACGCGGACGATGAAGTTTGCGCTGGCACTGTGCGATCTGTTGACGATCCTGATCGTGCGGCGATGGCTCGCGGTGATTGGCCGGCCGGAGTGGTTGGTCATCGCGTACGCCTGGAATCCTCTCGTCGTGCTCGAGATTGCGCACAGCGGACATATCGATGCGCTTGGAGCGCTTTGGATTGCCGCCTCCGCGTATTGGCTCGCGCGGCGGCGAACCGCACTGGCTGCGATCGCGTTCGTGCTCGCAATCGCGACGAAACTGCTGCCCATCGTGCTGCTGTCGCTCTTCTGGCGCCGTGTCCGGCTGCGCGATGCGGCCGCTGGGGCGGCGCTGCTCGCGCTGTTGTACTTCGCCTACACGCAGCAGGGTATCCTGCCGTTCGGTGCGGTCCCCAACGTCGTGGCACACATCCGGTTCAACGGCCCGTTGTTCAAGTTCATCGCGGGACTGAGCACGCCGCAAATCGCAGCGGCGTTCGCGGTCGGCAGTGGCATGCTCGTGGGCGCGTGGTGTCGATGGAAGCTCGGCTCAGATAATCCCGCGTCGTGGGCCTGGCCGATGGCGATCGCGCTGGCTGGCGCGCCCGTGATCTATCCGTGGTATTTGCTGTACTTCACGCCGTTTCTCCTGACCGTCGCGACCCTGCCGTTGACGGCCTGGACGATCACCGTGATTCCCACGTACATCGTCTGGCGACTCGCCTACGAGCACGGTGCGCCGTGGGTCATGCCACGGTCCGTCCTCGGTTGGGAATACGCAATCCCGCTCGTTGTCTCCGCGCTGGTTGTTGGGCGCTCACACATCGCGGCAATTGTGAACGGCCGGGGTCTACAACGGAGCCGTGCCCACGCTGCAGAGCGAGAGGAGACTTAGGCCTCATATCCCTAAAATGGCGCTGTTTCTGCGGCTTAAGGCCCAAAGCATGAGGTCGCTCGCGAGGGCTGGAAAAGCGGCGGACAGTGAACAGTAGGGAAGTCATTACATAGATATTCCGAACAGCGGTCGAGTTCCACACGAGCGGCTTGGCGAAGCTGCCACCACACTCCGGCAATTACCCCGTCTCGGCGCAATCGTAATCGCCCGTCTAACTGCCGTTTTCATTGACGAATACCACCCGCCGCAAGCTCTCAGTCATTGCCGAGCTGGATATGAGCATGTTTCTTGCGACCACGCTGGGCCGAGAGACCAGGGTGGACCGACGAATCGGTAACGACACGCGCACGATGTCCCGGTGGCTAGTCGCCGCGACAATCGTCGTCGGTGCAATCGCGGTCGGAAATGCGGCACCCGACGCCGACAGGCCGCTCGATAGTTTCCCGTCACTTGAGCAACCACTGAAACAATACCGGGCCTACCGGCGGATGCATGCGCGCAGCGAACACTTCAATCAGGAAGCCTGGCTCGAAGCGTGGACCGAAATGGACGAACGGGGATTCCGCTACAACATCGTTTCGGAATCCGGGTCTGATTACATTCGAGGGAAGGTACTGAAGGCAGTTTTGAAGCGCGAGCAGGAACTCGTCGCAGACGGCGACTGCCAGCGTTCGGAGCTCACGCCTGAAAATTACGAATTCGAAGAAGCGTCGCCGGGAAATGGCGAGCGCTACGTCACGATCAAACCGAAACGCAAGGACGTGTTGCTGGTTGACGGCCGGATGGTCTTGAGTGCCGACAGCGGCGAACTGCTCCGGGTGGAAGGACGACTGGCAAAGAATCCGTCATTCTGGACCAGCCTGGTCAACGTCATTCGTCATTACGCGCGGGTTGACGGCATCCGCGTGCCTATCGCGACCGAATCGACCGCGAAAGTGAAGTTCGCCGGCATCTCTTACCTCGACGTCCACTACGACTACGAAACGATCAACGGACGGCCGGTCAGCAGGGCGGCCCGCCGGATGTTGCCTCCTGTCACGATGCGATAGGACCTTCCGCGTGCCGGATCCCGGACAACGGATCCCGAAACTTTCTCAGAACAATTTGTCAGTCTGCGACAGGAGATACTTCGCGCGCTTCTGCGCGATGAGATTCGCGAGGCGAATCGACGGTCGTTTCGACACATCGATCGCGATCGCCGCGCGCAGCAGTCGCTCGAACTCGGCGCGGTCCTTTGCCGGCTGCGCAACGCCGGTTGCAAGTGCGACGTACGCGAACGCCGACTCACCGTTAGCGAGGGCGACGGCGCGGTTGAAATGTTCCCGCGCACGCGACCCGGAACCGCCGAGCAGCACCGGCAGGGACTCGAGCGCAATCATCGCTTCGTGAATCGTTCCGCCCTGCCATGCTTCGTCCAGTTGCAGCGCGCGCGTCAACAATGCCCGAACGGTGATGAGCTCACCGATTCGCGGCAAGGGATTGTTCGAGAGCAGCAGGCCCCCTCCCCACGCCACGCCCGTCCAATAAAGCGCAGGAACATCGGGAGCGGCCATCGAGGCAAGAAGACCTTTCGGGTCACCCTGAAGGGCCTTCCCTGCGCCTGGGTGGCGGAGCTCGAGCGCACGGACACAGTAGCCACGTGCGCGGTCGTACATCGCGGCGCCGCGAGCTTTCAAGTCTCTCGCGTTCTGCGAGGAAGGGTCGGAGACATCCGCGTCCGCCTGGAGGAACGCGTAAGCGTATTGAGTAAAACCGCTGCAGGCCGTCATCAGCAGGCCCGCGTGCGTCGGTGACTCGTCGAGCATCATCTCGACCATCTTGAGCGTCGAGGGAGCTGCCTGACGGACGAACTCTGGATCGTTGTCGCGAGTGAAGGCTGAAGCCGTCGAAGACAGCGCGTCGGCCATCCGGCTGACACCCATCTTTTTCGGGGAGCATGCGGCCAACATAATCGCCGCCACTACGATTGCGATCCATCTACTCATCATTGGGGTCAATATACAGGTTCGGCATGGATAACCGTCGAGCAGGGTGCGAGAACCTTGGAGAAACCGGAAAACATGACTTTCCTCACCTCGGCACGGTTACTGCAGAGTCGCCCGCAGTGTTGGTCCGCATCGCAGGCCTGGTGCTCACCCTGGCGTACGGCGCGTTCATCGCGTGGCTGTACTCGGCTCAGCCGAAGACGGTCGCGGAAGTCACTGGAGGTCTCTCTTCCACTGTCGGCGCATACCAGGTAGACGCCCAGGCGACGTCCGATGGCCTCGCGTTCTTTCGGCGCGACGCCTTCGATGAAGCGCGCTTCGCCTTCGAGCGCGCGGACCCGGCTCACCGGGACGCTCGCACGCAGTTCTACATCGCATACACCTACTACCGTCAGGGTTGGGGGCACGTCTATAACGACGATGCGCTGTTTCAAAAGGGCATCGAAGCCGTGGACCGTGCGATCGCGCTCGCTCCTGATCATCGCCTCCTCGTTGATGATCCCGATCTGGGGATGCACAGCGCCGACGAGCTGAAAGCCGAACTTCAGAGAGGCGTGACGCGGGAAGCATCGGATTTCAATCCCCTGAAGGTGTTTCGGGCAAGAAAATGAGTGCCGTCCGAGAAGCGATCGTGCTGCCAATGGCATTCCTGACGGTAGCGCTGCTCGGAGGCCTGAGGATCGGTCCGACTTTGGTGCTCGTGCCAGCACCGCTCATCTCGCTGGTTCTCGCCGTGATGCTGCTGTCAGCGCTCGTTCGTGCGGGCGCGGTGACCCCTGCGATGATCTTGAGCGCCGAGCGCACGGCGCTCGAGAACATCTCGGGCCTCATCGTTCTGATTACGCTCTTTGCCGCGGCGGCGCAGGTCTTCACGCTGGTCACGCCGGAGCAGGGACTGCTGCACGTCGTCTTCAGCATTTGTTTCTTCGTTCAACTGACAACGACGATGGCGGGGGTCATGGGACGGCGCAATATGCTGCGAAGCATTGGCGTGCTTCTGGGCGCGGCGTTCATTGTCCGATTCATCATTCTCGAAGGTCTCTATGCCCGTGATGGTGGTCTCGCCAAGAGATTGCTCACCACACTCGTTGAAGGCGCCAGCCTCGGCGCGATCCAGTACGAGCCGGTAGGCGCTGGAACCGGATATGTCGCGTTCTTGACGCTGACGCTGTTCATGATTGCGCTCTTGCTGTTGCCTGCTCGCGGACCACGTGCCTCATTAACTCGACCCACGCTGCCGCCGGTCACCGACCTCGCGCCACTTGCCGTCCTTGCGGTATTGCTCAGCACTGCGGGGTGCGACAGCGGAACGGCGGCGGCGAGTGCGGCCAAGCTCGATCGCACACCGACAAAGACTCGAGTACGAGAGGAAGCACTAGCGCGCGCCCGCGTTTGGTCGAGGCCAACGCTGCCGATTTCGCAATTCGACTTCGCCGCAAACCCGCCTCGTGGATTTCAGGTGTCCGATGAAGTGTCGTGCCGGTTCGTGGTCCAGAAACTCAGCGGCCGGACGCAGAAGTTTCATTGTCAGGTGCCCGACGGACGAATCTTCAAGGTGAAGTACGGTGCGCAGAATGCGGAGCTGCAGGCGGAAGTTGCCGGGTCGCGTCTTCTGCGCGCGCTCGGATTCAGCGCTGACGACATGTTTGTCGTGCGTGCTGTGCACTGTGACGGCTGTCCACGATTTCCGTTTCATTCGTTGAAGTGCAACGAACAGCTGCAGCTCCCCGCGCTGTGTTTTGGCGGGCCGCTGGGCGCCGATGGCGTGAGGACATTTGCGCCGACGGTCATCGAGCGACGGCTCGAGGGTGCCGTCATCGAGACGTTCGAGGATCAGGGCTGGAGCTGGTACGAGGTCGATCGGATAGGTTCCTCACGCGGAGGTGCGACACGCGCGGAGATCGACGCGTTCCGGCTGGTTGCCATGCTCATCGCCCACTGGGACAACAAAGCGGCCAATCAGCGTCTGATTTGTCCCAGCGGCCGCGAGCTGCCTGATGGCCAATGTTCCGCTCCGATCGCGATGATCCAGGATCTCGGCGCCACCTTCGGTCCAATGCGCGTCGATCTACCGAGCTGGCGGGCGACCCCCATCTGGCGCGATCGCGCGGCGTGCACCATCAGCATGCACGCGCTTCCCTATGGAGGCGCGACCTTCCCCGACGTCAGTGTCTCGGAGGCGGGTCGCCTGCTGGCGGTGAGCTTGCTCGAACAGTTGTCGCGCGATCAGCTGCGTCAATTGTTCATTGCATCGCGTATGACGTCATACGACGGCATCGATGCCGAAGCGCGGAATGCTGACGCCTGGGCAAAAGTGTTTGAAGGCAAAGTCACGGAGATGCGCGAGGGTGGGCCCTGCCCGATTAGCCAGAAGCCAGCCGCCAACAGCCAGCAGCCATACTAATGCGCACGGCTGACTGATCCCGCGTCAATCGTCTCACCCTTGCGGCTGATCGCCTGGAAGTACAGCGTGTCGCCGGAGACCTCGATCATCATGAAGTGAAAGTCGGAATCGAAGCCGCGCGCCATGATCGGGGACGGACGCCGGATGTCCCCATTTCGAAGTGAGCCTCCGCCGCCCGAGATGAAGTACGCGATCCCCTGTTGCGGGTACATTCGCTCGTAAAAGTGCTCGTGACCGGTAAGGACAACGTCGACGTTCCCTTCGATGAGAATCGGCTCCAACGCGATCCGGAGAAACCGCGCGGCAGTTGTGTAGCGCCCCGACGTGTACAAGGGATGGTGAAAATAACAAATCTTCCAGTCGGTTCCTGACTGCGCGAGTTGCTCGCGCAGCCAGACGAGTTGTGTCGGATCGAATGACCGGCTGTCGAGAACGAAGAACCGCACCCCAGCCCCGGTCAGCCCCTCGAGGCGACGTTCATTTCGCCGGAACGTGTAGTAACGGCGTCCCTCCATGTTGAATTTCGGATACGTCAGCTCGGTGTCGGGATCGTGATTGCCAATCGCAGCGTAAAACGCAATACCCTCGTCGAGAAGCGAACGATAGGGCGCTTCAAATTTCTTCTCGAAATCATCGGGTGCGTGCGGCGGGTAGATGTTGTCGCCGAGCATGACGACAAATTCAAATGGGAATTGCTGACGCCACGCGACCATCTGCTGTGCGACTTCGTTTTGCGCTTGATCGCCGCGGCCGGCATCGCCGATGACGGCGAATCGAATGGAGCCGCTCTTCAACGGAAGCGCGAGCTGGCCCGGCGCGGGCGACAATTCCTGGACGGTAATGCGCGACGAACGTTCGGCGTCCGGTGAACTCGAGCGGCCCTTGCATGCGGCAAGAAACACGAGCAACGCCGCCGCAGCGAGCGCTGTAGCTCGCCGGATGATCCGCCGCATCTACTCGGGATCCCAGCCGAGCGCAACGAGCTGAACGCTCACTTGCCCGCGCTTGGGCAGCAGCGTGACCTGTTCGAGCAGCGGAGGACGGTCGAAGTCCGTGGCTATCGTCTGCGTTTCCTGCCGCAGTTGATCGTCGAGATCCTGGATCTGCTTCTGAACCGCCTCGACACTCTCATTCGCCCGCTGCACGTCGGCCGATTCCTTCATCGTCCGACTCATCCCGCGCGCCGCGGTCGTCGCGCGCCCGAGCGTGCTGGTGGTGATCGTTTTACGCCCGAGCAGAGCGCCGACCAGCGTCGCCCCAATCGAGACCGCTGCCTGGAGTTTCTGCTGCGTCGACTGCTCTGATTCACGCGCTTTTGCTGCTTCCGCACGGCGAAGTTTCTCGGCAAGGGTCGCCTGGCGGGCAGCAAACTTCTGTCGAACCGCATCCACGGCCTTGTCTCTCGATGCGCGTAATGCATCGTGTACGCGCACTTTGAATGCCCCTTCAGTCTCGCCGGCGCGTGAGGTCAATCCGGTATCGACATGTCGCAGTAGTTGAATCCGTTCGTTTTGCGTCAGCCACTGCTTGAAGGCTTTCTCCCACAACGCGTAGTTCTTCGGCTGCGACGCGGCCGCCGGCAATGATTTAAAGGTGGCGCCCTGTTCAGGCGAACGACCCAGCGATTCAACGCCAACATCCAGCCGCGCGGCGCGCGCCCAATCGACGGCGACAGGTCCGTCGCCGACCGACGCGGCGTAGACGACATCGCGAACTTCGTCGACGCCAAGCTTCGTATCCGAGAAGCCGATCCGAACAGCGGCGAGAACAACCGGCGAATACACGAGCGGCTTCGACGATGACGCCGCGCTCTCCGGGATGAAGAACTGCTCGATGCCTGGTGGCAGCACCGGCAAGCGATCTGAGGCGTCACCTGCCGCATCCCCACGCGCAGCCGACGTCCTCGCAGCAATGGGACGAGAGTCAGCTGTTGGTTTGGCGCGGCCGGCCATCAACAGTCGAATCTGTTCCCGCGACAACGGCCCGCGGAGGTACGACAACGTCCAACGTGTTTGGAACGTGACGAGATGGTCGTCGTGCACGTTGTGCAGCAGAAACACTCGCTTCTGAAGGGCCGACAAAATGCGATCGACTGCGGCGCGGTCGAAGGATCCGGCGGCTGCACCGTCCAGCCCATCGAGCACGCGGGCTTTGTCGCGCTCGGTCTGCAGTCGGCCGAGGAACCACGTGCCGATGTTCGATAAACCCTTGTAATCGAGGTCGACCGGATTCTGCGTCGCAAGCACGACACCCAGGCCAAACGCGCGCCCCTGCTTGAGCAGCGTCAAGAGAGGTGTCTTCGACGGCGGATTCGCGACCGGCGGAAAATAGCCGGCGATCTCGTCCATATAGACAATCGCCCGCAGGCTCGTCGTCCCGGTCTGACTACGCATCCAGCCGAGCACCTGATTGAGCAGCAGCGAAACGAAGAACATCCGTTCGGCATCCCCAAGGTGCGCGATCGAAAAGATTGCGACTCGAGGGTGGCCGTCGGCCGTGTAAAGCAGACGGGCCGGATCGAGCGGCTCGCCTTCGAACCATTGATCGAATCCCGGTGCCGCGAGAACCGCGTTGAAGCCCATTGCCAGGTCGAAGCGCTCGCGCTTGGGGAAGAACGTCTCGAGATCGACGACGCCGACCTTCTGAAATGCCGGCGTTTGAATCTGTTCGATGATTGACGGCAGGTCGAGGTCCTTGCCGGCGGTCCACGCCCCCGACAGCACACTGGAGACCAGCGTATGTTCGCGGCTGCGCGGCGGGGCGTCGACACCGGCGAGCGACAACAGGCTCGTTGCCGTACTCGATGCCCGCTCCCCAAGCAGCTCTGCGTCGTCGCGGATCGCCTGTGGCGGCGCCGTGAACGACTGCAGAAGGGAGACGGGAACTCCCGCGCGGCTGCCCGGCGTGTAGATTGAGAATTCGGCCGCCTTGCGAAGGCGCTCGATCCGGGCGGCGTCTTCTCCCCAATCAGCAAGACCCTTTTTCCAGGTTTCGGCTTGCTGGGCGGCGAACGCGTCAGGCGACACGCCGGCGCGCCGGGCCTCGTCTTCGTCGATCCACGGCCTGAAATCGGTGGCTGCGAGCAACGGGAACGTCAGGAGCAGATTGCCGAGGTCCCCCTTGGGATCGATGGCGATTACCGGGACGCCGTCTATGGCGGCTTCTTCGATGAGCGACAGGCACAGGCCGGTCTTGCCGCTGCCGGTCATCCCCACGCAGACCGCATGCGTCACGAGGTCGCGCGAGTCATAAAGAACCAGACTGTCGAGCCGCTTGCCCGAGGAAACGTCGAATTCGCGCCCCAAATAGAAGAGGCCAAGCTTTTCGAAGTCCTGCATGCCGTTCATCGTACTCCGGGATCCGTTGACCGGGATCCGGAGACAATCCACAGTTCGGTCGGGACCGAAAGCAGCCAGTATCGCCGTCTCAACCCGACCACCCGACCGGCGTAATCCTGCTTCGGGAATTCCCCGGCAATCAGCCGGTCTCGCAGGCGTCGAATTTCGTATTTGTAAAGGTCGCGCAGCGCATCGCGCAGTCGCTGGGGCGAGGTCTCCGGTATGGGTACGAGGCCGTGGGACGCCAAGGTGTCGAGCACTTGCTGGTGATACGTAAACACGCGGACCGTCACATTTCACTCTACATTGGCTGCACCGTTTGCTCGACGCTCTGTTAACATGCGCTGCACCCACACCGCGGGAGATGCACTCATCACTCGACAAGGAGAAGCTATGGCTGATGATTCGTACCTGGACGACGATCGCGACGACAGCCTGATGACGCAGGCGGCGGAGGCGGTCGGCAGCACGATGGGAGCTGCCACTCGGACAGCCGTCGACGCGGCGCAGGCGGCAACGAGCGCCGCCAATGTGGCGGCAGCCGCCGCAGTAGATGCGACGGCAGCGGCCGTCGAGAAGACTGAAAAGCCGCGGCGGGCGGCGTCCAGGGCTGTGAAAAAGGTAAGTCGCCGAGCGACCGCGGCAGTTCGCCGCGCGACCAAGTCGACTCGATCGCGCGGCAAAGCAAAAACCGGCGGTCGCAAAGCCGCGCGGAAATCCGCGGCGAAAGGACGATCCGCCGCGAAAGGACGATCCGCCGCGGCACGGACGTCCCGGCGATCGTCTGCTCGAAAGGGCGGTAAGGGACGAGCGGGCCGCAAGAAGCGTTGAGGGTCTCCGCGAGAGGCGAAGCAAGGGCCGGCGTGTTTCAGCCGGCCCTTTAGCGCGACACCTGAGTGTTCGTGGAACTCATCCCGGCTGCCGAGGCTGCACCGAGATACAACCCATTGAACAGAAACTTGAACGTGCCGTGCGGCTGCGCGCGAAACGTGATCTCCGGGGCGAACATGAAGAGGTTACCCTTCCCGATCGTCGCCTGCACGACTTCCACGCCTCCATTCAGATAACCCTGGCCGAACGCCCATCCGCTGCGCAACGGTGTCGCTGAGTCGAACCAGGCAACAGGCCGCAAGCCTTTTCGCACCGCCTCAGGTCCAAGAGTGAACACTGGACTGTTGTCGAAGAACACATCCACGTGATCCTCGAACCCGTGGGCGATTGGCGCCGCGTTGTCCACCGCGAGCCGAAGGATCGAACCTGGGACGTAATACTTCTCGACCGGGATCTGCCGGACCGAACCGTCCGCGCTGCGCTCGATGAGGTGGTTCTCGACCGGCAGACCAAGCACGCGGGCAAGGTTCATCGATGACCGTCCCACGGCGAGAATCGTGCCCCCATCCTCGACGAATTTTTTGAGTGCCGCGCCGCTCTGGTCGGAGGTGTAGGTCCCGAGCATCGGTTGGAATTCCGAGGGAATATTCGCGCCGCTCCCACCGCCAGCCCCGCCACCTCGTCCGCCTGCGGGGGCGGGACCCACATCCGAAGGAAAGATGAGCACGTCGAAGCGGCTCGAGAGATTCCCCGCATCCACGGCCTTGGGATAAATGACCTCGAACGGGAACTCGAATTGTTCCAGCACGAAGCGGGTCCAACCCGACGGCATCGATCCGCCATACACGTCGGCCAATCCGATCCGCGGCTTCCGTAACTTGACCGCACCGGTCGTGGAGAGCGATGCGGGCGGCGTTTCGAAACTGACTCCGAGTTCCGTGGCAAGCTTCTGCAACTCGGCCGCGGACGCTCCAGAGACGTAGAACGGATTTCCGGCGCCCTGCATCCAGCGCACGTCCCGACCCGCGGCGAGCAGGCGGTTGACCGCGATGAAGCTGTTGTTGCCGCTGTGACTCAGAATGACATTGGCCGCTGATGCCGCCTTGCCGGGTGCGGGATTCTGAAGACCGTTGACCCGTTCGAACGGCCCGTCAAAGCCATCGAGGATTCGGTCGAACTTCACTCCCATCTGATAAGCCAACGTCCAGCCGGCGTTGTCGTAGGGACGCGTCGGCGGCCCACCCGGGTATGGAATGTCGTCCGGGTGATCCTGCGGCTCGAACATGTCGAGCACGTGCGGCCGGAAGGGTTGGGCGCTTTTGACGACGTAGGAACCGGCCGGATACGTTTTTTCCCCAACCGTGAACGTCGTGGTTGCGCGATGAACAACGATGCCGGTCTTGATCAGTGCATTGATGAACTTTGTTGCCGTCGGAAAATCCGGTTGATCGGACGGGAGGATGTACCCGCGTGGATCGCGGAGGGCCGGATCGCGAAGCAACGTCTTGAACTGCGCAACCGTTCCTCGGCCACCGCGTCCGCCACCAGCCGGGGCCTCGTCGCTCGACGGTTCCGCGCCGCGACTGCCCCGGCCGCCTGCTGGAGGAGCAAGGGCCGTTTCCGCGGCGACAATCCGTCTCGGACTCGTCGTCCAGCTGTCGCGGCTTCCTCGCTCGATGGAGTGCTTCCCCATCAGATAGATGTTGTAGAGGAACGTGTCCTTGTTGCGTGAAGCGACATCGAACACTGCGTAGTTTGCGGTCACCGAGTAGTCGATCGACTGCCTGAAGTGCCAGGTTTGCTGCGGCTCGATCGGGTAATACAGGTTCGAATCGGCCAACTGTTTCGATGGCACGAACGGGATAGCGACCGGTGTCGGATTACCAATCGTTTCCGTCAGCAAGCCAATCATGTTGTGGAAATACACCGTCGTCCGGAGGCCGCCGTTCCACCAGGTCGAGTAGCTCGATCCCTTCCGGCTGGTTAGTCCAGGCTTTCCTTCAGCCGCCATCCGGTTCGCCATCGCGGCCCCGATGATATCGATGCCTATCGGTACGAGTGGATCGAAGTGGAAGTTGAACGGATCGCGAAACGGCGGAGCGAACATCACCGCACCAGCAGGACCGGTCTGGTGATGGTTGTACATGATCTGAGGGAACCACTCCGAGTAGAGCACCTTGTTCATGTTGATGCTTTCGGGGAGATTCGACATGTAGAAGTCGCGATTGTTGTCGTGGCCGGCGTATTTCTCGTACAGCCGCGGCAACGCGGTGGTCGATCGGCGCGCCGGGTCTTTTTCGCGCATGTACCAGTTCGACACAAGTTGCATGCCGTCAGGGTTCGCGTGCACGGCGAGGATCACGAGATCGTTGAGAAATCTCATCGTCTCGGGATCGTTGCGGCTGACCAGCTGATAAACCGTTTCGATCAACTGATGAGCGCCGAGCACTTCGGTCGCGTGCAGCCCGCCATCGAACCAGACGACGGCCTTCCCTTCTTTCGCGAGCGCGCGAGCTTGCTCGTCGTTCAAACCATCCACCGTGGCCAGGC
>DASTVZ010000052.1:0-74104 GCA_035758845.1 Vicinamibacterales bacterium | reverse complement strand
CGAGCGTCCGCGCCGCGAGTTTCTTCGTTACGCCGCTGTGATTGCCGGTGGCGCAGCCGTCGTTCGGAATCTGCCGGCGCTGCACGCCCGGTCATCCGGCGAGGCGCGGCAAGCCGAGACAGCGCCGACCGACGCGGTCGCTGCTCTTCGCGCGCGCATGGGTTCGCTACCGATCACGACGACAAGACTCACCGATCGACTCGCCATGCTCTCCGGACCCGGTGGCAACGTCGTCGTGCTGCACGGCTACGAGGGAAAGCTTGTCGTTGATTCGTTCATGCAGCCGGCATGGCCGCAATTGAAATCCATGCTCGACGGGCTCGGCGGCGGCACGATCCGCACGCTGGTCAACACGCACTGGCATTTCGATCACGTCGACAATAACTCACACTTCCGCGACGCGGGTGCGTCGGTGCTCGCGCACGTCAACACCAAAACGCGTCTGACCCAGCCGCATGACTTGCTCGGCATGCACTTCGAGCCGGCCCCGGCGGGGGGACTGCCGACGGACACACTTTCGGACAAGCGATCGCTCACGATGAACGGTGAGCTGGTGGCTGTCATCCACGTTGCGGCGGCCCACACCGACACCGACCTGTTCGTCCATTACACCCGTGCGAACGTGCTCCACATGGGTGATGTGTTTCACAACGGCGGTTATCCGTTCATCGATGCGTCGACAGGGGGCAGCATCAACGGCATGATCGCGGGCGCCGATCGCGCGCTGGCCATGACCAACGCGCGCACCCGGATCGTGCCGGGCCACGGGCGGCTTTCGGACCACGCCGGCCTGCTGAAGTACCGACGCGTCATCGCGACCATTCGCGACCGTGTCCGGGCGATGAAGCGCGATAAGAAAACACTGGCTCAGGTTCAGGCGGCCAAGCCGAGCGCTCAGTTCGACGCCGAGTGGGGCAAGGGAATGATCTCGTCAAACGATTTCATCGCGCTCGTTTACAACACGCTGTAGCGGGTCAGACGGGGGTCAAACCGGGGTCAGACCCTGCACCGACCCCCGGTTTGACCCCCCTCTGACCCCTAATTCCCGCTGCCGCAGCTATTGGCGCGCATCCGCACCGATTCGGCGTCAAGGACCGGGATGTATTCATTTGGAATCGGCGTCGCGCCGCCTGATCCTGCCACCGGTGGACCGCCGCCAATCGTCACGCTCTTACCGACCTTGATGCCCGGCTCGATGAGCGCGGACTTCTTGACGATGCCGGTGACATCGACGAGGTGGCCATCGTGCTCCTTGACCTCTTTCATGATGTCCTTCTTGCCGGCGACACGGAACGACTTCGATTTCACGATCGGGCCGCTCTGTGTGTCTTCCTGGCGGACATCGGAGACAGCGAGGACCCGGCCTTTCAAACAGCCCGTGACCACGAGCATGATCGAATCCTTCGGTACTTTGGGACGTTCCTGCTGATTTTCCTGCGGGCTCGACATCAGAGCGAGCAGCAACGTGAGTGTGATCATAAGTGTCCTTCAGTCAGTGTGACACGGCAGGCGCCGCGGCAACGAGCGATGAACGGCCAGTCCAGTTCAGAAAGTTCTCGGAGAACAGCCGGCGCACGTCGCGCGCGATCTCTGCGCCGCTGACGCTGCGGCCATTCTCCACCAAGCCGACGTACTGATCCACGAGCGCATTCGCGATATCGCGTCGCGAGTGCGGCCATTTATAGAGGAGTTGCTCCAGAATCCGCGCATCCGAATGCTGCGGCACGAATGTCGGGCCGAGGAGCTCGAGCCGCTCACGAGTGATCTCCGAAATAATCGACGGATTATTGAGAAACCACCAGCACCCGAACGGCATCAGGTTGGCAAACTTCCGCGCCGCGACGCACAGTTCGTGCTGATTCTCCCTCGAGAGCATCGTCACGAGAAACCGGTTGTCCGGATGCAGTCGGCAAAGCCGGTGGATCGATGACACGTCGGCGCGTCCAAGACCGTCTCCCGCATCGCCGAGGGCGGGATTCACGGCACGCCGCACGCCGATCATCATGGCAAACGGCAACCGATGCTCGCGGCAGGCCGGCAGCACGACATGTTCGATCAATTGACCACGCGGACTGTCTTCCGGCCATTGAAAATCATCTGGCAGCGACACGGCTAGATAGAACGGATCCATCCGTTCGATCCACTCGCCGACAAAGCGCCGCGCCTCGCTCATTGCTCGTTGATCAACCTGTGCGCCGACATCGTATCCGGCCGCCAACAACGCGCGCCGCGCGGCGTCCCAATCGTTGAGGAGCGGATCGATCCGCAGCGCGGCCCTGAATCGGGGATCCGCCGGACGCCCCTTGCGCCATAACTCAGCCTCCGCCGGATCGAATGGATCGTTGGTCATCACCACAGCCGAGACGCGAGCGCGGTCGAAGACCAGATCGACCTGCTGTTCGGCCGTCGTGTCGCGGAAGAATTCCCGTGCTTGCCGCAAGTCGCGTTTGTTGGGATCGATCCCCAAGGCCGACAGCACGCGAACCACACCGCGCGTCGCTTCCGAGAGTGGCGTGCTCTGCACGAAAAGCGCGTCCCAGATCAAGTCGGCCTGCGCGGCTTGCGACATGTGCCGGAATCGATCGGGGCGCACGTCGGTTGCGCGCATCACTTCGGCGACGAGATAGTGATAGGTCAGCAGATTGTCGATCCCCCACTTCGACAACGGACCGAACTCGGGCGGGAAGAGATGTGTGTGCATGTCGAAGACGATCGTCTCGGTCACGATGCGCGCGGTCTCACGCCGCACGTCTTCGACACGCGTCAGCGCGGTGTTATCCGGCGAAGAACGGAGGTCGTCAGTCAACAAAGGGCTCCCGGTCATCGCTGGGGTCGGCCCAGCGGTCGTTCGGCACGAGGGGCGCCCAGCCTGGGCGGCCCGGATCCTGATCGTACCCGTAGTTGCCCAGTTCGCGATAGAGATCGGCGTATTTCGCGAGTTTCTTTCGATCGAGCCGCACGCCAAGGCCCGGGCCGTCGGGAACGCGAATCGCGCCCTCCTCGTACTGCAGTTTTCCTCCCTCGACGATGTCGTCAGCCAGGTGGTGATAGTGAGCGTCCGCGGCAAACGATAGATTCGGGACGACCGCTCCGAGATGAAGCATCGTCGCGAGCTGAATGCCGAGCTCGCCGGATGAGTGAACGGCAACGCCGAGCTGAAAGGTCTCGCAGACGCCGGCGGCCCTCACACACGGGCGAATGCCTCCCCAGAATGTTGTATCGAGGAGAATCACGTCGACGGCAGGCTGCAACACGTTGGCGGCAAGCTGCTCGAAGTTGACGACTACCGTATTGGTTGCCAGCGGCACGCGAAGCCGTTCTCGAGCGCGCCGCATGCCATTGAGACCGAACACAGGATCCTCGAGATAGTCGTTGTCGAGATCTTCGATCGCGCGTCCGAATCGAATCGCCTGCTCGGTCGTCCAGACCGCGTTCGGATCGAAACGAAAGCTGTCCCCGGGAAGCGCTGCGGCGAGGGCACGATAACACTCGAGATCGTACTCGAGCGGGAACACGCCGCCTTTCATCTTGTGCGTGCGAAATCCATATTGCTGCTTCAGTGCGCGGGCAAATGCAACGACCTGTTCGGGGGTCCGCACGGTGCCCTGGCCACGTGAGTTCGCGTAGCGATAGAAGACGTAGGACGCAAACGGCACGCGGTCGCGAACTCGACCGCCGAGGATGTCGCATACCGGCACGCCCCACGCCTGCCCGAGCAGATCGAGACACGCGAATTCGAGCGCGGCAACGACTTGCGTCCGATTGTTGTAGAGCGACGCGGTCGGATTCGACAGCAGAAAGCGCAGCTCTTCAAGACGCGCGGGATCGCGGCCGACGAGCGACGATCTCAACGCCAGAACCGTTGCGATTGCCGATTCGCCGCCGCCGCCCATTTCGCCGAGGCCGACGAGCCCTGTATCGCTCTCGATCTCCACGATTGTTCGGACGAAACGCCCCCAGTGGCAGCCGTTGGCATGCCGTAAAGGCGCCTCGAGCGGGACGGTCACGGTCGTCGCGCGGACATCAGAAATTTTCATGGCGGATCAAAGGTTAGAATAGCGGTTTCGACCGATTTCTGGAGTACCTGCATGACCACCTGGAAGTCCGTGCGCGTCGCGGTGCTGTCGGCGCTGGCGACGCTCTGCTCGACGTTCGCATTCGCTCAGATCGATGCCCGCATGTTCCGTCAGCCCGCCGTTTCGAAGGATCAGATCGCCTTCGTCTACGCGGGAGATATCTGGCTCGTCCCGAAGAAAGGCGGCACAGCCGTCCGACTCACGTCGTCGCCCGGTGAGGAATCCTTTCCACGATTCTCACCGGATGGGACGAAGGTTGCCTACAGTGCGTCGTACGACGGCAACGTCGACGTCTATTTCGCGCCCGCCAACGGCGGAGAGCCGAAGCGTCTGACCTATCACCCGATGGCGGATCGCGTCATTGGCTGGACGCCGGACGGCAAGCGCGTCCTGTTTGCATCGAGTCGCGAAAGCGGGCGGCAGCGATACAACCAGTTCTATACAGTGTCGCTCGACGGTGGCCTGCCCGAGAAGCTGCCCGTTCCTTATGGCGAGTTCGGCACCTACTCGCCCGACGCGAAGCAGTTCGTCTACATGCCGATGTCGCAGGACTTCCGAAACTGGAAGCGGTACCGCGGCGGGTGGGCACCGGACCTGATGCTGTTCGACCTGAAGACGTTCTCGACAAAGAACCTGACGAGCAATCCGGCCAACGACGCGCAGCCAATGTGGCGCGAGAACACCATCTACTTCCTCTCGGATCGTGGCACCAACGAGCGCAACAATCTCTGGGCCTACGATCTGACGAAGAACGCCGTTCGTCAGGTTACCCAGTTCAACGACTTCGATATCACGTTCCCCTCCATTGGTCCTGACTCGATCGTGTTTCAGGCCGGCGGTCGCCTCTATCTTCTCGATCTTGTCAGCGAAAAACCGGCAGAAGTTCCCGTTCACGTGGTGACGGATCTGACGACGCTGCGTCCGAAGACGGCGAAGGTCGAATCGTTGATCGAGTTCGCGTCGGTGTCGCCAACCGGGAAGCGAGCCGTGTTCGAAGCGCGCGGCGATGTTCTGACAGTGCCGGCGGAATTCGGCGCGGTCGTCAACGTGACCCGTTCGTCCGGCGTCGCTGAGCGATATCCGCGCTGGTCATCCGATGGCAAGATGATGGCGTACTGGAGCGATCGCCCCGGTGAATACGAGCTGGCCCTTCGTCCCGCCGACGGGTCGGGTCCCGAGAAGATCGTGACGACGCTCGGGCCTGGCTTCCGGTATCCGCCGCAATGGGCTCCCGACAACAAGAAGATCGCGTTCATCGATCAGGCGATGCGTATCCGCATCTATGACGGAAGCACGAGCAAGACGACGCAGATCGATCAGAGTCCCGAGTGGCTCGAGCATCCGGCGCTCGAGGCGTTTCGCATGGAATGGTCGCCCGACTCACGCTGGCTGAGCTATTCGAGGCCGACGAAAGACGGCAACAAGGCGATCTTTCTGTACGACACAAAGAGCGCCAAACTGCACCAGGCAACGACCGGTTACCTCAATGACACGCAACCAATCTTCGATCCTGAGGGCAAGTATCTGTTCTATGCCTCGGACCGCGAGTTCGATCCCGTCTACGGCAGCTTCGACAACACCTGGACGTATCCGAATCCGACGAAGCTGGTCGCCGTGCCGCTGCGACGCGACGTGAAATCGCCGCTGGCGGCTCGCAACGACGACGAAAACTCGGCGCTGGATACAAACAAGAAGGACGATGCCGCGAAACCGGCCGACAAGAATCCGGACGAGAAGCAGCCGGATGCGACGAAGCCCGACGACAAGAACGCGGACGACAAGACTCAAGCCAAAAAGACTGAAGAGAAACCAGCCGAAGAAAAGAAGACAGACGATCGAGCAATCGCCCCGGCAAATGTCGACGTCGATCTGGACGGTTTCGAGGCACGCGCGGTCGTGCTCCCGCCCAAGGGAGGCAATTACGCCAACCTGCAGGCAACCAAGGGCAAGCTCCTCTATCGTCGTCAGCCACGCACTGGCTCTGGAGACGAGAAGAACGCTGTCGTCTACTTCGATTTCGCAGAACGGGAAGAGAAGACAGTCCTGGACGATGCGGACGAGTTCGAGGTGACGGCCGACGGGAAGAAGATGCTGGTGATTAGCAAAAAGAAGTTTGCGATCCTCGACATCAAGGCAGGGCAGAAGTTCGAGAAGCCGATGGTCACTGCGGATATGGAAGCGCCGGTCGACCCGCGCGCTGAATGGCGGCAGATCTTCCGCGATGTCTACCGCTTCGAGCGGGATTTCTTCTACGACCCGAACATGCACGGCGTCAATTGGGAAGCGCTCGGCGAACGCTACAGCAAAGTGCTCGAAGGAGCCGTGACCCGGTGGGACGTCGACTTTCTCATTGGTGAATTCATCGGCGAACTGAACGCCTCGCACACCTATCACGGCGGCGGCGATATGGAACAGGCGCCACAGCGATCGGTCGGGCTCCTCGGCGTCGACTGGGAGCTGTCGAACGGCGCCTATCGAATCAAGCGCATCGTTCGCGGCGGACCGTGGGATTCGTCAGTTCGTTCACCGCTCGATGAATCCGGCGTGCTGGTGAAGGAAGGGGAGTACGTGCTGGCGGTCAACGGTATTCCCCTCGACACGAAATCGGATCCGTGGGCATCGTTCCAGGGGCTTGGCGACAAGACCGTGGTGCTCACCGTCAACTCGTCGGCGTCCTCGTCCGGCGCGCGCCAGGTTGTCGTCAAATGCCTGACCAGCGAAACCGAGTTACGTTTCCGCTCCTGGATCGAAGAGCGCCGCCAGATCGTCGACAAAGCAACGAACGGAAAGATCGGTTACATCTACGTCCAGAGCACGGGCGTCGACGCACAGAACGAGCTGGTACGACAGTTCATGGCGCAATGGAAGAAGGACGGCCTGATCATCGACGAACGGTGGAACAGCGGCGGCCAGATCCCGGATCGTTTCATCGAGCTGCTGAATCGGCCGATCCTTGCGTATTGGGCCGTGCGCGACGGCGCCAGCCAGCAGTGGCCGCCAGTTGCGCTTCGCGGGCCGCAGGTCATGTTGATTAACGGCTGGAGCGGTTCGGGCGGCGACGCTTTCCCGACCTACTTCCGTGAAGCGGGACTCGGGCCACTGATCGGCACGCGCACGTGGGGTGGACTCATCGGGATCAGCGGCGCGCCAGGGCTCGTCGACGGCGGCAGCGTCACCGTGCCGACATTCCGGATGTTCGATCCGAAAGGTCAGTGGTTCGCGGAGGGCCACGGCGTCGAACCTGACATTCCGGTGGACGATGATCCCGCACAGTTGGCGGCGGGGAACGATCCGCAGCTCGCGCGCGCGATCAAGGAGGTCACCGAGCGCGCGGCGAAGACACCGAAAGCGCCGGCGCGGCCGGAATATGAGAAGCGAATTCCGACGGTCAGGGGGAGTGGCAGCGGACAGTAAGAATCCGCCGCTGACGGTGCCGGGATCCGGTTTCCGGGATGCGCGACCCGAGGAATGTAGAATCGACGTTTCGTCGCTCCGGATCCCGGATCCCGGACAACGGATCCCGGCGGCGAAGTCAGTACTCAGCGAACGCATCATCCGGGTAGCAATACATCCAGCGCTCTCCCGGTTCGGCAGAGGCAACGACCGGGTGATGCGTCGATCGCGCGTGCTTGGTCGTGTGGCGATTCGGCGACGAATCACAGCACAGTGTGACGCCGCACGTCTGGCAGGTGCGAAGGTGGACCCACCGTGAGCCCATCTTCACGCACTCTTCGCATTCGCGCCGAGTCGGCTGACGGACAGTAGCAACTGACTGGATGTGCGTGCATGCGTCATTCATAGGAGACTCTTCGAGTGTCGTCGACCATTTCGCGGGCTGATTGGCCCCAGCTTGGGCTGTCGGACTGGATTGACACGCGCGACGCGGTTCATCTGTGGCTGCAGATTGCCGGCAAGGTGCGGCTGCGCCTGGCGCCTCTCGTCAATCACTATTGGCACTCGACCTTCTATCTTACGGCGCGAGGTGTCACGACGTCGCCAATTCCGTATCAGGGCCGGGCGTTCACCATCGATTTCGATTTCGTCGATCACCGGCTGGTCATTGCGAAGGCAGATGGCAGCACCGGTGGATTCCCACTGCAGGCGCAAAGCGTCGCCGAGTTCTACGATCGATTCATGTCGGAGCTCGGTCGCCTTGGCATCGTCATTCGAATTCACGCGAGGCCGAACGAGCTGCCGGTCGCCGTTCCGTTTCCACACGATGACACGCCGCGGCCGTACGACGCAGACGCCGTTCATCGTTTCTGGCTGGTGCTCTCGCAAACCGATCGCGTGCTCAAGCAGTTCCGCACGCAATTCATTGGCAAGTGCAGCCCAATCCATTTGTTCTGGGGAGGGATGGACCTGGCTGTTACGCGCTTCTCCGGGCGCACCGCACCGCCGCATCCCGGGGGAATACCGAATCTGCCGGATTACGTGACACGCGAATCCTACTCTCACGAAGTGAGCAGCTGCGGGTTCTGGAGCGGCACCGCGCCGATTGACTACCCGGCGTTTTATGCTTACGCCTATCCGCAGCCGGCCGGATTTGCCGAGGCGCGCGTACGTCCTGACGGTGCGTTCTACAGTGCCGACTTCGGCGAGTTCATTCTTCCTTACGACCGCGTCCGCCACTCCGATTCACCGGACGACACGCTCCTGGGCTTTCTGGAATCGACCTACGTCACGGCTGCTGACCTCGCGCACTGGGATCGCGCAGCGCTCGAACGGCGGTGAATAGTCACTCGCCGCTGACGCCAACGGCTCGGCGCGAGATCCGTAGAGCCGCGCGAGCCGCGTGTATCGTTTCGGTGTCGAGCGGAGTCAATTCACGCAGGGCGTCGCCCTCTTTCACCGCGATCGGCACACCGTCGCGGTACGCAATGCGAGTGCGGGTGGCGGCGCGGATGCGTTCGCCGAACGTGATGATGCCCGCGAGGTTGAGCGGGTCGGCGGCGCTGACGTTGAGGATCGTTCCTGTTGCCGGCGTGCGCCGGATCGCTCTCAGCCGTTCGACAGCCTCCGGCAGGGCAAACTGCTCCCCCGACATGCCTGAGACGAAGCGGCCGCCTCGGAGCTCTCCTCGTGCTTCGAGCCGACGATAGAGGCGCGTGAGATCGCGCCACGGGACGGCGCTTGATTCTCTGGTCAGAATCCGCCGAAAGACGACGCCGTAGCGTCGAAGGAGGGCCCGGGCAAACGTTTCGAGCGCGGAATCCCGAGTGGCGGCGGAAGCACTCAGGACCGTCCAACGGCCCGCGAACTGCGTGCGCCGATCGTGCAGCGGAGGAATACCGCGGCTCGCTCGAATGAGCGCCCTGACGCCGGCGAAACCGTCCGATGTCACGAGTCCCGCCGCAACGAGACAGCCGACGGCCTGTCGGACGCGATCCTCGCTGAGTCCGGATGTGGCCACGAGATCACTGAAGAATGACGCGCCCCGTCCGGTCAGCAGGCGAAGCACCTGGTGCGCAGTGTCCGGCAGGCGATCCTCGCGTTTGACCTCGGCGGTCGAGGCGTCATCGCTTCGCAGAAGCTGCCACGCGTCGCTGTGCTCGCGCAAGAACAGCGCGACGGGCGTCGCTGGTACGAGTCTCGGCGGATTCTCCGCATCCAGGATGGGTGAAGAAAATCGAGCCCATCCAACCTCGCCGGTAAAACAGAGCATGTCGAGTAGCTGCGGGTCGTAGGCGTCCATCCGTGCGGGCAGGATCGCGCGTTCCCAGGCGGAGGCCGCTGCTTCGAAGCCGTCAAGCATCGAGATCGCTTCTCTGAGCCCGTCGATTGACGCGAGCTTCTCCCCGGTGTCGACGTGCTGCCAGGCAAACAGAAACCGCATGAAGTCGGAAGGACTGACCGGTTCGATCTCCGCGCGTAAGCGATTCAGCGTGTATCGGTGAATGCGCGCGAGCAGAGAGCGATCGCACCATTCGGTAGAGGCTTCGCGTGCGGCTCCTGGCGGCTGGCTACTCGCTGCTGGCGGTGACGAAAAACGTCCGCGCAGCACGGCCCCGTCCGATTCCAGTGCCAGGAGCGCCGTCTCGATGTCGCGTTCAGCAAGTGACAATGACGCCGCCAGCGTCTCTGAGGTGACCGGACCAGTCGTCGTGAGCCGGCCGCGAAGCAGTTCAACCAGCGCCTCGGCGCGTGTCCAGGTGCGAGACGTTCTCGACGGAGGTGGCGCAATATCCGGCGGAACGACGGCGGATGGATGGACCGCGAGGATTTCCGGAATGCGTTCGGCGGCGACGGCGATTGATCCTCGGTCTTCCAGCGTCAACAGCGCGGCACGACGCTTCGAAACCAGCTCGGCAAAGAACTCCCGAGGGATACGATCGATCTGATCCGGTGTCAGGTACCCGCTCGAGAGAAGTGCATCGTGTAATTCGTCGGCGTCGCGCGGTTGCGGACTTGCCTCGGCCCGCACCCTTTCAATCGCCGCAGGATCGAGTCGCCCGAGATCGCCTCCTGCCGCCGGTTCGCCGGCACGTCTCGTCTGCACGGCATGTGCGCGCCGCTCCTCCAGCGGCGCATCGTCGAGGAACGCGTACGGCTTGGCGTTGAGAATCTCGTGCGCGAAGAATGACGGCTCGGGCGTGTCGCGTGCGACCAGAGCGATCTCGTTTCGATGGATTCGACCAAGTACCGCGGCGAGTCCATCGAAGTTCATGGCCTCCTGCAGACAATCGCGCACGGTCTGGCTGACGAGTGGATGATCGGGAATCTGACGATCGCCGGGAATGTTTTCGAGACAGGCGGCAGCATCCGGAAAGGCCGCGGCCAAAAGATCGTCAGCGAGCATCCGTTGCAGTTGTGGCGGCACCTTCTTGCCGCCGCGATTGCGTGGAACGGCGAGCGAGATGGTTGTATTCCACCGCCAGCGTGTTTGAAAGACCGGGGCATCCAAGAACGCCTGGACCAGCACGTCGCGGGTCGTGTTCGGATGCAGATAGCGAAATACGTCGGCGAGCGGAAACGAATGCTGGGGTCCGAGCGACAGGAGCACTGCGTCCTCGGTCGCGGCCGCCTGCAGCTCGAAGTTGAACTGCCGGCAGAAGCGCTTGCGCAGCGCCAGTCCCCATGCTTTGTTGATCCGGCTGCCGAACGGCGCGTGCAGAACAAGCTGCATGCCACCGGATTCATCGAAGAACCGCTCGAGCACGAGTGTCTCTTGCGTCGGAATCACGCCAAGCGCTCGTCGTCCTTCAACGAAGTAGTCGACCAATTGCTCGACTGCGCCGGCCGGCAAGCCCGTCTCACGTGCGAGCCACCCGCCGGCGTCACCATCGCTTGCGCCAAGGCGTTGATCGATCTCGCGGCGAAGGTCGCTGACCGCGACCGACAATTCGTCACTTCGCGCGGGCGCTTCGCCAAACCAGAACGGAATGTTGGGCGGAACGCCTCTCGCGTCGGCGACCCGCACGGTGCCGGCAGTCACTTGCAGTACCCGCCACGACGCGTTGCCGAGCTGGAACACGTCTCCGCCCATGCTTTCGATGGCGAAGTCCTCGTTCACCGTCCCGATGAACGTGTTCTCGGGATCGAGGACGACGCGATAGTCGGCGACTTCCGGAATCGCACCGCCTGATGTTTGCGCCAGCAGTCGTGCGCCTCGTCGCGCGCGGACGACGCGATTGATTTCATCGCGATGGACGAGTGCGGCGCGCCGGCCGCGGCGGGTGTCGAATCCTTCCGCGACCATGCAGACGACCGCGTCGAAGTCAGAGCGGGAAAGGTGTCGGTAGGGCCACGCTCGCTGGACCAGCGCGAAGAGTTCATCTTCGCCGTATTCGCGACACGCCGTTTCGGCGACGAGTTGCTGCGCCAGTACGTCGAGCGGCGCATCGTGGTTGACGATGGAATCGAGGTGGCCTTGCAGTACCGCGCGAAGAAGCGCGGCACACTCGACGAGATCGTCTCTTGATGCGGGAAAGACGCGCCCCTTGGGAATTCCGTCGATCGTGTGACCTGAACGGCCGACCCGTTGCAGAAGCGTGGCGATCCGGTGAGGTGATCCAATCTGGCAGACCAGATCGACATGTCCAATGTCGATTCCCAACTCGAGCGATGCGGTCGCGACCAACGCGCGAAGGCGCCCGGTCTTCAACCGCGTCTCCGCGTCGAGCCGCTTCTCTTTCGAAAGGCTGCCGTGGTGTGCGGTGACGGCGTCCTCGCCGAGCCGGTCACTGAGGTGACGTGCGACGCGCTCAGCCATCCGTCGCGTATTCACGAACACCAGGGTTGTGCCGTGGCCCGAGACGAGCTCGGTCAGCCGGTCGTAATACTCCTCCCAGACTTCCTGCGACATCACCGCGTCGAGCGGCGAACGCGGGATCTCGACATCGAGGTCCATGCGTCGACGATGGCCTTCATCAACGATCGTGCAGCTCTCCGGCGCGCCGCCGGTGCCGAGAAGATATCGCGCAACTTCCTCGATTGGCTTTTGCGTCGCCGAGAGACCGATCCTCAGTAACCGCCGTTCGGCGATCTGCTGAAGACGTTCCAGCGAGAGTGCGAGATGCGCACCGCGTCGCGTCCCGATAACGGCGTGGATCTCGTCGACGATGACGGTGCGGACGGTCCGCAGCATTTGTCGGCTGCGATCCGCGGTGAGCAGGAGATACAACGACTCCGGCGTGGTGACGAGGATGTGCGGAGGCGTCCGCAGCATCGCCGCGCGTTCCGATTGGGTCGTGTCACCGGTTCGGACGGCTGCAGTGATCGACGGCGAAGGAAGGCCGGCGTCCTCCGCTGCGCGGCGTATGCCGCGTCGCGGCTCGGCGAGATTCTTGTGGATGTCGGTGCTGAGCGCTTTCAGCGGCGACACGTAAACAACTCTGACTTCATCCGCCAGCGGATGATCCGCGCCTTCCTTGATCAATTCATCGATGGCGGTGAGAAACGCGGCCAGCGTCTTGCCCGACCCCGTCGGGGCGGAGATCAGCGTATGGCGACCGCGGGCAATCGACTCCCATCCGCGCAACTGCGCGGATGTCGGCTGCCCAATCTGACGGCTGAACCATTGCCGAACGGCGGGATGAAAAGCGGTAAATGACATACCCAGAAGCCAAGAGCCGAGAGCCGGAAGCCTCAATTATTCATCTTCCGTCGGCTCCGACGACGGATGTGGAAGCGCGGTACCGGACCACGGCGCAAGCACTCCAGCCTTCACGTAGGTGAAGAGCTTATCGCGTGTGTCGACAATGTCCAGATTCCTCATCGTCAATTGCCCAATGCGGTCTTGCGGCGAGAACATCGACTCGCCTTTCTCCATCGTCAATCGTTCAGGCTTATACGTCAGGTTTGGAGACGTCGTGTCGACGATCGAGTAGTCGTTGCCGCGTCGCAGTTCGAGCCTGACCTCGCCGGTAATGGCGCGGGCAACCCAGCGCTGCGCCGTTTCGCGCAGCATCATTGACTGCGGATCGAACCAGCGTCCCTGATACAGGAGACGTCCCAATCGGCGTCCCTGATCCCGATACTGCTCGATCGTATCTTCATTATGTATTCCGGTGATCAGTCGTTCGTATGCGATAAACAGCAGAGCCATCCCGGGAGCTTCGTAAATGCCGCGGCTCTTGGCTTCGATGATGCGGTTCTCAATTTGATCGCTCATCCCGAGACCGTGGCGCCCGCCGATGCGATTGGCCTCGAGCATCAATTGCACGTGATCCTTGAAAGTGATGCCGTTCAGCGCGACAGGCTGCCCCTCATCAAATTGAACGGTGACCTCTTCGCGCTTGACGGCGAGCTCGTCGCGCCAGAAGGCGACGCCCATGATGGGTTCGACGATTTTGATCCCGGTGTCGAGCCGCTCGAGATCTTTCGCTTCGTGCGTCGCCCCGAGGATGTTGGAATCGGTCGAATACGCCTTCTCGGCGCTCATCTTGTATTCGAACCCCGCGCGCCGCATGTATTCGGACATCTCCGCGCGCCCGCCGAGTTCGTCGATGAACGCTTGATCGAGCCATGGCTTGTAGATGCGCAGATTTGGATTGGCGAGGAGACCGTAGCGGTAAAAACGCTCGATATCGTTGCCTTTGAACGTGCTGCCGTCTCCCCAGATGTTGACTTCGTCCTCCTTCATTGCGCCGACCAGCATGGTTCCTGTTACGGCGCGGCCGATTGGCGTGGTATTGAAATACGGCACACCGGCGGTCGAAATGTGAAACGCGCCGCACTGCAGCACGGCCAGACCTTCGGCAACGAGTTGGGCGCGGCAGTCGACGAGCCGCGCGTTTTCGGCGCCGTACTGCAGCGCACGCCGCGGGATCTCGTCGTAATCCGGTTCGTCGGGTTGACCGAGATTCGCTGTGTAGGCGTACGGGATCGCGCCCTTCGCGCGCATCCAATGCAAGGCGGCACTGGTATCGAGTCCGCCGGAAAATGCAATGCCGACTTTCTCGCCGGCGGGGAGATTCTGAAGAATGTTTGCCATCGTGAGAATTCGACCTTACATCATATCCGGGCTCGCCGTGCTGCTCGTGCCACCGGTCAGCGGCGGGCAGCATCGATCGAGCGGCATCGAGCAAACGTCGCCGGGGACGAGGGCGCCGGCAGAACTCGTCGAATCGTTCGATGGCCTTGGAGCGGGGCTGTTCGCGGTGTCGCCGCCGCGTAATCCGTCCGACAACAGCCTCGCGGTTGGTCCTGACCACATCATGCAGACAGTGAACTCGCAACTCGTCGTGTTCACGAAGAAAGGCAGGCGCTTCGACACGACTGGGAGAGTGTTGTACGGACCGATTGCGACAAACACCGCGTTCGCTGGATTTGGCGGCGTGTGCGAGGCGCGACCCAACGGCGACGCCGTCGTCCGGTACGATCAACTCGCTGGTCGCTGGCTGATCGTGATGCCGATCTTCCGACGGGTGGGGGTCAGACCAGGGTCAGACCGGGGTCAGACGGGGGTCAGACCAGGGTCAGACCGGGGTCAGACCCCTGCACTCGCGGCTCCAGGCGAACTCGCGCAGCCCGGCCAGGCCGCGCAGCCTGGCAACCCGGCTCCCTTTGGACCACCTCCGCCCCTGCCCGCCGCGGCGCCTCGCGGTCAGGGTCCACCAGCCGCCGCACCGCCCCGGGCGGGTTCGTTCGCGATCTGCTATGCGGTAAGCACCACGTCTGATCCGCTCGGACCGTACTTCCGCTACGCCTTCGAACGATCGCTGTTCCCCGACTATCCGCGTCCCGCCGTGTGGCCGGATGGCTACTACACCCCGACGAGTACCGGCGACGACGTGATTCAAAAGCACGTGTGTGTGGTGGATCGGGTGAGCATGTTGAAAGGACTGCCCGCGACCGAGCAGTGCGTGGTGATCGATGGCGTCAATTTTCTGAACACCGCGGACACTGATGGCCCCGAACCGCCGCCATCGGGCGCTCCCAACATCGTCATGGCCGCCGGCGGCACGCAACTGAAAAACGATCTCGACGACGACGCAGTCTTTGCCTGGGCGCTCCACGTTGACTGGGCCGATCCCTCAAAGACGAAAGTGGAAGGACCTCAGCGTATCGCGGTTGCTCCTTACCATTATCTGTGTGGCGGACAACTTACGAATTGCGTCCCACAGCCTGGCACCGATCGCAAACTCGACGCGCAAGGGGACAAGATCATGCCGCGCCTCGTCTATCGCCGCTTCCGAGGTCACGAATCCGTGGTCGCCGTCCATTCGATCGACACCGCCGCCGGTGGTGGAGGGGTGCGATGGTACGAGTTCAGGCTCGATCGGCAACGAGCGCCGCAACTTCATCAGCAGGGCACGTACGCGCCCGATGGCTTCTATCGATGGATGGCCAGTCCTGCGATGGATCGCTTTGGCAACATCGGGATCGGGTATTCCTTTGGGGGAGCGCCGCAGTTTGTGGGGCAACGGTTCGCCGGCCGTCTTGCCGATGATCCTCCCGGTCAGCTCACGCTGCGCGAGACGATCCTCGCCGAGGGCGAAGCAGTCCAGTCGACGACGATGCGCTGGGAGGACTACACGCAGACCGCGATTGATCCGTCCGACGATTGCACGATTTGGTACGTCGGCGATTATTTGAAGAAAGACGCGACCTCGTACTCGACTCGGATCGGGGCGTTTCGAATGCCCGGCTGCGCTGGGCGCTGAAAGTGCTGAATGCTGATTGCTGAATTGCCGGATCTCGAAGCAGCCGCGCGCATTGTGTATACGGCGATGGCGCCAACTCCGCAGCAGCGCTGGCCGTTGCTGGACGCGCGCTGTGGCATGAACGTCTGGGTGAAGCACGAGAATCACACACCAGTCGGGGCATTCAAGGTCCGTGGCGGGCTGGTGTATTTCGATCACCTCCATCGCGTCGAGCCGAATCTCAAGGGAGTCGTCGCTGCGACTCGCGGTAATCATGGGCAGTCGATCGGCTTCGCCGCATCACGACTCGGCATCACCACAGCGGTCGTCGTGCCGCATGGAAACAGTGAGACGACGATCGCGGCGATGCGTGCCCTGGGAGTGGAGTTGATCGAGAAAGGTCACGACTTTCAGGCGTCACTCGAAGCGAGCGCAGAGATTGCGAGAGAGCGTGGCTGGCATCAGGTGCCGTCGTTTCATCCGCTTCTCGTTCTGGGGGTGGCGTCCTATTCGCTCGAATTGCTTCGAGCGGCGGCGATCGATGTGCTCTACGTGCCAATCGGATTGGGATCGGGGATTTGCGGTGCCATTGCCGTTCGCAATGCACTGAACCTCAAGACGCGGATTGTTGGCGTCGTTTCGGCGGCCGCACCTGCCTACGCACGGTCGCTTGCGCTCGGCAGGTTGGTGTCGCACGAGGCCAACACGCGTGTCGCTGACGGCATGGCGTGCCGGACGCCGAATCCTGAAGCCCTCGAGATCATCCGTGCGGGCATCGATCACGTCGTCGAAGTCACCGATGACGAAGTCGAGGACGCGATGCGTGCGTTGTTCAGCGACACGCACAATGTCGTCGAAGGGGCAGGCGCCGCTTCGCTGGCGGCGGTCCTCAAAGAGCGCGCAGCCCTTCGAGGTCAGACAGCCGCCATCGTCCTTACTGGCGCCAACGTCGATCCGCAACCTTTCGCACGGATTCTCACCGCATCCGGCAGAACCGCGTAGAACCCAGCAGAACCAAGTAGAACCACTAGAACCCTCTAGACCCCCGCCGTGTCGGAGGACTTGACGTCGGCGACTGCAGGCGCGGCGAACCATCGGGATCGAGGCACGGTCTTCGGCGCCTCCGGGTCACCTTCGTAGTTCGGAGATGTGATCTGCACATCGTATTCGTTGAACGCATCAAGGATGTTCGCGTGCAAGCGATCCATCACAGCGATGCGGTCGCTCGGCTGTACAAGCGCGACGAGCAGGATGTATTCCACATAGGAATCGTGGAGTGCCGACTGCCGCACCCTGGGTGGCGGTTGCGGGCGTACACCATCGGTGCGTTCCGCAGCAAGCAACAGGAGTGCGCGCACCTGCCGCCAGGGTACGTCGTACCCGATCGTGATCGACGTTCCGAAGAAAACGCCGTCAGCCTTGTCGTACTTCGAGTAGTTCGTCGTGATGTGCGACACGACGACGGCGTTGGGAATGGTCACCTCTTCGCCGCGCGCCGTTTTGATCTTGCTCGAGAGCGGACCGACCGATAAGACGATGCCCTCGGTTTCACCGATGCGGACGAAATCACCGCGCCGCAGAGCGCGCGAGTATGTGATCGTGAGACCGCTCATCATCTGATTGACGACGCTGCTTGAACCCAGCGAAATCACCAATCCGATGAAGACGCTCGCGCCCTTGAACGCATCCGAGTCGCTCCCTGGCAAGTACGGGTATGCCACGACGATCCCGCCGAGCCAGAGCATTGTGGCCACGATACGGCGTGTCGGCTGCGCGATGTCCTGATGGAGCCAGGGTACGTCGATCGCTGCCCGTTCCGCCGCGAGAAAGAAGCTATTCGAGATTCGAACGAAGAACCGCGTGATCACGAGGATGAGCACAGCGGTGAAGAGATCCGGGATCGCCTGCACGATCTTCTCGCCGAAGAAGGTAAAGCGGCCGATAAGAAATGCGCGCAGCGACTCTCCCCATGGACGGGTGTAGGGAAAACTCCTGAAAACGAACGCGAGCCAGTTGTACGTCAGCAGCACGCCCATGGCGAAGGCCAGGACCGTGACGACGTGCCGAAGTAAATCGGTGACGCGCGACGCTGTTATCAATCGCGCTGTCTCACCCGCCATCTTGAAAACTTGTTGCTCTGCCCTGGTCGGCAGCCGGACGGCCAGGATTCGGTAGATCCGAAACACGAACATCATCAGGACTGCAAAAAGGAGCGTGGCCCCGACCGAGCGTTCCACCCCTACCAGAATTCGAGCGGGCGTTCGCATCTCGATCGTTTCCTCGATCGCCTGCTGAAGACGCTGCGCTGCCTCGGTGGCCCTCTGACTCTCGGTTTCTCCGGCCAAGGTATCCACATCTTCGGGGACGATCGCGAATATGTCGCGCCCATCCACGACGATTGCGGTGGCGCCGTTCAACGAGCGGGTCGTGACCGGCATACCGCTCGCGGCGTGCTCGAGCAACAAGTCGAGGCGCCGGACGATGGCTGCGGCGCGTTCCGCCGGAGGTCGCGCGAGAATCGTGGCGCGGAACGTCGTAATTGGACGGTTGTGGTACTTCAGCACCGCGGGTGGCGCGTCGATGCGCACGCCGAGGTCTTGTGTGCTGCCCGCTGGTGGTTGGGCGCCAGGCGGCGTCTGCTGCGCCACCGCTGAACCGCCAATCATCGTCAGCGACATGAACACGACGACCGCGGTCATTCGCATGAACCCAACTCGCGTGGACGCCCTATGCACCCCTCTCATTACTCCTCCGGCTGCACGACGATCCGACTCGTCAGGCAACGCGCGTGCCTGTCGGGTGATTCAGTACGCGTGTCGATAACTGTGGAAAAGTGTGAGTTGTGACGAGGACGCCGCTGGTAACGCTCATGAAAACGTCTGGCGTTGCCAATAGGTGGTGATCGAACCGACAGCCTGCTGTCACTCACCAAGGGGAAAATGGAGAAGGGACAAGGGAAAAGGAAAGGGGCAAAGGAAAAAGGGCCAAGGCGCGCTTCGAAGCATCTGGCGCCTTTTTTGCGACCCTTGACGGCCGTCGTGGAATGCTGGATCGGAGTCGGAGAAGAGGGGGAACGTCGCGTGGTCCGGCTCGCGGGCCGCTTCGCAGAAGCGCAGGTCCCCGAGTTGATGCAGGTGTGCGCCGTGGGCGGCCCGATCAGCCTTGACCTGACCGAACTGGTGTCGACCGACACAGCCGGCCTCGAAGCGCTGTCGCGCATCCGCGACCAGGGCGCGATGATCACCGGCGCGCCAACCTACATCCAGCTCAGACTCGATTCGATCTCACGCAAGTCGCGCTCGTCGCGGGCGTGAGGTCTACGCGAGAAGGAGCGACGCCAGGTGCTGAAGTTCAAGACTCTCAGGAGCCGATTTCAGGTCAACCGGCCCAGCCAGGCGAAATTGAAACGCCACGATCCGGCGTGGGCGGGTAAAGGCGTTTTTCAGGAGCTGAGCAAGTCGGAACTGAAGGCACGCGCCACGACATTCCTCGAAGAAAACCGATCGGCGCTCGCCGAGGCGCAGGAGCGGCTCTGGGCGACGGACATGTACTCGGTGCTGGTCGTCCTGCAAGCCATGGACGCCGCCGGCAAGGACGGAATTATCAAACACGTCATGGCTGGCGTGAATCCGCAGGGCTGCCAGGTGTACTCCTTCAAGAAACCGAGCGACGAGGAGCTGGATCACAACTTTTTGTGGCGCTATATGCGGTGTCTCCCCGAGCGCGGCCGGATTGGCATTTTCAATCGCTCATACTACGAAGACGTGCTCGTGGTGCGCGTCCACCCGGAAATCCTCGCCAGCCAGCGGCTGCCAAAAAACAGCAAGGGCGCAAAAATCTGGCAACAGCGTTACGACGACATCAACCGCTTCGAGCGTCACCTGACTCGAAACGGCACGGTCATCCTGAAGTTCTTCCTCAATGTCTCCAGGAAGGAACAGAAGCAGCGGTTTCTTGATCGTCTGAACGACCCGGCGAAGCAGTGGAAATTTTCACCGGCGGATTTGAAAGAGCGCGGCTATTGGGATCAATACCGGGACGCAGTTGACGATGTGTTCCGCCATACGAGCACGCCGTGGGCGCCCTGGTGGGTGATTCCAGCCGACCACAAATGGATCTCGCGGGCGCTGGTCGGTGGAGTTATCACTCACAGCATCCAGCAGCTTGGCCTCAAGCGCCCGACCGTGAGCCCCGAGCAAGCGCGGTTGATCGCGCGCGCCAAGCGCGAACTCGAAGCCGGACGGGCCTGAGTCACGGCTGTCCGCGAGCCTTTGCCCGTTGTTGCCGCTGCGCCGAAATCAGCGTGTAGCTCACGTAATACTTGTAGATATTGCTGACGTACTGAACCGTCTCCCGTCCAATATCCCGGGCCGCGACGACCTCGACATTCCCGAACCACTTGTTCGGATCGAGTCGCATCGCGGCGGCCTTCCGTCGCAGGCCGGCGACGCGCGCCGGGCCGGCGTTGTATGACGCGATAGCGAACAAGCCCTTGTCGATTCGCTCCATCGGCTCGTCCTTGAAATACCGATCGACCATGAAGCGCAGGTATTTCGCGCCGGCCTCGACGTTGCGATCAGCGCTGACATCGACCCCTTTGATGTTGATCGGATTGCCTTCGGCGGTCGACGGCTTAATCTGCATCACTCCGACTGCGCCGACGTGACTCTTTTTGCTTTGATCGATCGTCGATTCCTGGTAGGCCTGAGCGGCGAGCAACAGCCACGGGAAGTTATAGCGATCGCCATAGCGGCGAAATAGCTGCGCCATGTCTTCAAACTTCTTCCGTTCGTCATTACTTGCGGCATTTTTGACGAACTGCGTGTTCTGTAAATACTTTTTCAGAATCATGTTGTACTGCAGCGAGCCCTTGGGATTCGCTTTGATAAAGCTGTTCGCCGCTTCGGCGAGCTGCGGCGTGTTGCGCCGCAGCGCCCATGCCACCTGACCGCCGGTACGAATCGCCACATCGGTGACCTTGACTCGGTCGAAGATTTGTTTCCAGAAATTTGCCAGATGGTCATCGACGACCGTCGCCGGAATCAGCCCGGCGTTGACCATCTCAAGGAGATCCTCGTCTTCGAGTGGCTCGTTGGCAGGAACGATCTCGACCGGTGGCTTTCCCGACTTGCGAAGTGACACGTTCAGCGTCGTGAGGCTCTCGTAATAGCTGCTCGACTTGCGGACGTGAACCTTGCGACCCGAGAGATCGTCGGGTGAATTCACCGCCGGTTCGTTTGCTCCCGTGACCACGAGCTCGCGAACGTCGCTGAGAATTGGCAACGAAAAATCGGCGAGCTTCTTTCGTTCGGGCGTGATGGTGAGGTTCGCTGCGGCGATGTCGCCGCGCCCCTCGGCAAGGGCGGAGAACAGGCGCTCGCGGCTCACCGGAATGAACGCGATTTGGACACGAATGTGCTTGGATTGCAGGCGTTTGTTGAGGAACTCTTCGAACAGCTTGGCCCCATCGTAGGTCGCGCCGTGCTGTTCGGGGCCGTCGAGGAAGTAGTTCGTCTTGCTGAACGTCACGAGCATCCGGATGTAACGCCGCTCAATCATCTCGTCGAGGTCTCCCTTCGACGGTTCCAACATCTTGGCGATCGCGCCGTCGGACGGGAGTTGATCGACCTTCGTCGGCGCCGCTTCAGGACTGGACTGGGTTGGGGCAGGGGTCGCCGGAGGCGTCGACGCCGGCTGGGCAGCGGCTTTCGACTGTTCAGGCGATGACTGGCCGCATGCGGATTGGCCCACAGAGACCAGACCCACGATCACGATCGCGCAAATGCATCGAAGGCGTTGAGGCACGCTCCACTCCTTTTGCCAGACGGTCAGCGCAAGATATGCGCCGAACGTGGCGCGCGGCGCGCGCCCCCCGATCGCCGGTTTTACTATGTTTACGTCGAGTGTGGCGGTGCCGGCGCCCAGCCGCGATAGGACGCTCACCGCATATTGTGACGAGACATCACAATCAGTCGTGAATATCCGAAGGGCCCGCCTGGAATCCACGGAACCTTCTGGCCACCTCCCCGTCGCAGGCCTCCTCACATGGCGCCGTTCTTGCGAACTGCCGAGCACGTGTCGCGCGCTGAGCTCAGGCTGATTCTCGCAATCACCCTTCTGCTCGTGGCCCACAACGGAAGTGCAGCCCAGGAACTCGAGCCTGGTTCTTACCAGAACGCGCCTACAGGAGTGAATGTCGCCGCGGCCTCAGTCGTGATTTCACGCGGCAATGTCTTGACGGAGGCGTCGCTGCCGATCGAAGGTGCGCGGGCCGAAGTCGAGGTCCTTGGTCTCGCGTACGTCCGCACGCTCGGAGTGCTCGGACGGGCGGCGAAGTTCGATGCACAGATTCCGGTGACGTGGGCGAATTTCTCCGGAGTCGTCGCCGGCGAGGAGCGGACTCGAGCGCCGCGAGGTCTCGCTGATCCGCGGTTTCGACTGTCGGTGAATCTTGTCGGCTCTCCCGCCCTGACAATTCCGGAATTTGCCAAGTACAGACAGCGCGCCATCGTTGGAGTGAGCCTGCAGGTCGTGCCACCGCTCGGGCAATACGACGACGATCGGTATGTGAACCTCGGATCGAACCGGTGGTCCTTCCGGCCGGAAACCGGATTTTCATGGGGGCGCAGGCGAGTGATTCTCGAGGCCGCCGCTGGGGCATGGGTGTTCACTCACAACGGGAATTACGTCGGCCGGACACAGACGCAGTCCCCTCTGTACTTCGCCAAAGGAAACGCGATCGTGACGTTTCGACGCGGGATCTGGGGGGCCATAAGTTACGGCCGAGCGACCGGAGGACGCACTCGGGTCGACGGCGTCGAGACGAACTCTTTACAGACGAACGATCGGTTGGGCACGACCTGGCTGATACCGATGACACGCTGGGTTGCGCTGCGTGTCGTGTATACCAGCGGCCTCGCGACACGTTTTGGTGCCGACTTCGACTCGTTCGCGATTGGCGCGCAATATACGTGGTTCAAACGGCCGCAACCGGTTCCGCCGAAGACGGCCGACAGCGGGACGCCGCACGAGATCCGGTGAGAGCTGCTGACAATGCATGGTGACAATCGACGGGACCCGCGCAAACATCAGCAAACTCGAATGAGGCGTGCGGCGACGATCTTGCTTCGATAACCACGTGCTTCCACCCGACGTGGAAGCCACTGAGAGAGTTCGTGGTCACACGATGAATGAGACCTCAACGCGGTCACGTCTGGATCGCATGCTCGGTGTATTCGCCGATGTGCACGCGGGCGAAGGTGGGACGGCGCTCCTGCTTGCGCTGAACGTGTTCTTGATCCTGATGGCGTACTACGTACTCAAGCCGGTGCGCGAAGCGCTGGTGCTCGGTGAAGGCTCGCCCGAGCTGAAGTCGTATCTCTCCGCGGGTCAGGTCGCCGTACTGGCTGTTGTCGTTCCTTTCTACGGCCGTCTCGTCGCGCGATTCCAGCGGATGCGCCTCATTAATGTCGTCACTCTGTTCTTTGCCGCCTGTCCGGTTATTTTTTACCTGCTTGCGACGATCCACGTTCCACTGGGCATCATCTTTTTCGTCTGGATCGGCGTGTTCAGTTTGATGATCGTGGCGCAGTTCTGGTCCTTCGCCAACGACATCTACACCAAGGAGCAGGGGGAACGGCTGTTCGCCATTGTCGGTTTTGGCGCATCGCTTGGCGCGGTTGCCGGGGCGCGCATCGCCGACCAATTGATCGAGCCAATCGGCGTGTATCAGCTGATGCTCGTCGGCACGGCAATTCTCGTCGCGCAGTTGATGATTACCAACTACGTGAATCGTCGCGCGGGTGGAAAGACCAAAGCTTCCACACCCGCGGCCACCGCCGCGCCGCCGAAGACGTCTGGAACCAATGCCTTCTCGCTCGTCCTGCACACCCGCTACCTGTTGTTGATGGGTCTCACGCTCATGCTCCTCAACTGGGTCAACACCACGGGCGAGTACATTCTCGGCAGCATCGTCAAAGACACAGTCTCGCAGACGATCGCGGCGGGTCACGCAGGCGGGCTCAGCGAGGAACAACTGATCGGAGATTTCTATTCGAAGTATTTCACTTACGTGAACGCGCTCGGTCTTCTCCTTCAGCTGTTCGTTGTGTCGCGCGTCGTCAAGTACCTCGGCGTGTCCAAGGCGGTGATGATTCTGCCGATGATTTCGCTGGTTGCCTACAACGTTCTCATGTTTTATCCGATGTTGAGAGCGGTGATGGCGGCCAAGGTCGCGGAGAATTCAACCGACTACTCGCTGAACAACACCGTCCGCAACATGCTGTTCCTGCCGTGCACGTACGAAGAGAAATTCAGCGCCAAGCAGGCGATCGATTCGTTCTTCGTCAGGATGGGGGACGTTTTGTCGGCTGGTCTCGTGTTTATCGGAACCGCAGTGCTCACGCTCCGCCCGCGTCAGTTCGCGCTGGTCAACGCCATCATTGTCACCGCGTGGCTCGTGCTTGCCTGGCAGGTTGGCCGTCAATACACGGTACGGTCCGAGGCAAGCAAGCGTCCGGCGCCAGTGGGTTAACCAGCCAGCGCCAGGCTGTCGCGAATCCAACCGAGATACATTTTAATCCCGTCCAGTGTCTCCTTCTCGATTCGACCACGCAGCACTCGCGCCGCCACTCCCGACAGCTTCGAAGACTTGACGCGACCGGCGCCGACCACATAGAAACCCTTTCCATCGCCCGCGGCCTGAACCGACAAGACGAGTGCCGCGGCTTCGAAGGAGCGGCTGGAATAGATTGTCTTGTCGGCGATCAGGATCTCTTGCGCACTTCTTGGATACACGACGAGGTGATGAAGCGTGAACACGGGATTGGCGCCGTCGTTGACTGCCGTCCAATAGAGCAATTGATCGGACCCCCGAAGCGTGGCCTGCGGAAACCGCTCCAAGTACTCAGCCAATTCCGGGACGAGGATCTTCAAATTCGAGGCCCCCGCGAGCAGGGTTCGAAAATCGTCGGCCGAGGCGCGCGGCGCTTTTTGATTGTGATAGGTGCCAAGCGCGGCATCGCCGCCGGTCACGTACGCCTTGGCGTAATCCGCGAGCATCTGCCGCAGCACCTGCGCCGCCTGTTCACCCGCCTGCGGGTCATCCCACCGCACGTTTCCTTGGAACTGTTGAAGGGCGCTCTCGGACAGGCGGATGTCGCAGGCGCCAACGCGGCAGGTCCGAAGGGCCGCGAGATCTCGCTGGTCAGGTACGAACCCGGCAAACGGCGCGTCCGTGATCGGCTGCGGCACCACCGTCGCGTGTCCCAGTTCGGCGGCCTTGCGAAACGCCGCGATGTCGCGGACCCAATTGACCAGCCGGTGCATATCGCCATCGATCCGCAGCGCGCCGACGACCGCGAGTTCATCGCGAGCGTTGCCGCTCAACAGCTTGGCGACCGGCTGTCCCTGTGTTGCCTGCCCGACTTCGGCGGGGGTGAACTGAAAGCGTTCGGTCAGAATACGCGCCGGATCCGTTGGCACAACCGCTTGACCGGCCCCTGCGATGTCAATCGCAAGGACCGTGGCAAGAAGGGCACGCATCGAGGTCACTACGATAACGATCGGCTGATATTCACCAGCTTGATCGGTTGATCCGCATAGTCGTCGATCTCCAAACCATTCGGTCCACCCGGTTTAATCTTGGCGGCGGCGGCCATCGTCCCCTGGCCGACCCCGGCGTCGTCGATATCGAACTGAATGATCGCAAGCTCGTACCCCTCTCTCGGCTTCGCGTTCACGTTTCCGCCGCCGACAAAAAGAATGGGTTTGTCAGTCACGACGGAGACTGTTCGTTTGTTCTCTCCTGATCGTTGCTCTCTTGCCCATCGGACCACGAATGTGTCGGCGCCAACTTTCACGGTCCCGACCTGCGGGGCTTTCCTCAGCGCCTCAACCAACGCGGGGTATCCACCGCTCTTGAAGGTAGTCACGATCGCGTCGCGATCCTTGTCGGCCGAGTACTTATCGATGTGGATGTCGACGTACGCGGCTCCGGACAGCCCGGCCTGGTTGGTCACCCGTGCCGAGGCGCGAAATGTTTCGGGAGCCGTCGGACGTCGCGGCGCCCCCGGTTTCTGTGGCGTCACAAGGCTGAAAACAATCAACGCAATGGTGGACGAGGACGCAAGGAACGACATGAGCAATTCTCCTGAATCGAGAATGGCGGATGATCAATGACCGCCCGTCGTCCGCGTGCTCACCATATTTGGTGACGACGTCCCGGCCCCGCCTGCCTTTACCGTGTGTTTTCGAGCTCGCTTCCTTGCCTTTGCATGTTTCCGGCCGGATTTCACCGACGGCATCGGGCCGGAGTGGCACGTGCAGTGCAGCAATCCCCCTGACAACAATGAAACGCGTTTTGGCGATCGAAGAGCCCGGAGTTACGAGTCCATTACCGCAGTCGCTGAGAGACTACGAAATCGAGAGGGCGCGCGGTTCCGTGGATGCGCTGCGCCGGCTGCGTCAGCGCGCATACGACGTGCTCGTCACGAGCAGCCACACACATGTCGACGAGGATCTGGCGCTGTTCGAGGAGTCGCGCCAGCTTCGTCCGGGGCTGAAGGCGATCTTCCTGGCGCCGGCGGTGACGCCTCCCGACATCATCGCGGCGTTGCGCGCCCGTGTCTTCGCGTGCCTGGTTCCGCCGTTCGATACCGGGGAGATTGCCGATCTCATTCGTGCTGCCGCGGACTCGACCGCGTCGAGTGACGCGATTCAAGTACTGTCCGCCCGGACCGAGTGGATTTCGCTTCGTGTGACGTGCAGCCTCGTCACCGCGGATCGGTTGACCAGCTTCATGACTGCGCTCCGCGGCGACGTGACCCAGCAGGTGCGCGAAGATCTGCTCGCTGCATTTCGCGAAGTCCTGCTGAATGCCATGGAGCATGGTGCAGGCTTCGATCCGGAAAAAGTCATCGACGTCACCGCGGTGCGAACGGAGCGAGCGGTTGTCTACCATTTCCGGGATCCCGGCCCAGGCTTCGACGCCGAGATGCTGGCGCACGCGGCCATCGGCCACCCGGCGCACGACCCAATTGCGCATCTCGAACAGCGAGCGTCACAAGGGTTGCGCCCCGGGGGATTCGGGATGTTGCTGGTTCGTAAGCTGGTGAACGAGGTGATCTACAGCGAGGCGGGGAATGAGGTGTTGTTAATAAAGCATCTGAGTTAGTGATCCTGTAAATGCGAATTTCAGGGTCACTTTCTGTTGGGCACCGACACATACCCATTCCGTGCCCGGACCTTGTGTCCCTCCCGATTCACCCGCACCCGAATGCTGTGATACTTCCCGTCCCCGGGATGCGGGGAGGAGTATCCGATCACGTACTGAGTGTTCAATTCTTCGGCGATGCGCGCGGTGGCGCCGGCGATCTCCGTCGTGTCGTGCACGATCTCGGTATGCCCACCTGTCTGATTCGTGACTTCTCCGAGCGCCTCGGCGTTCACGCGGGTATTGATCGCTTGACGGATCGGTGAGTCGATCGCAACCGCAAAGATAAAGGCGTCGGTACGGAGCAACGCCGATCGCAGATCGCGGAGCGACGTGTCGCTGGCGGTGTCGGCGCCATCCGAGATCAGGACGAGCGCTGCGCGATCGCGAGGCCGTTGATCGATGACCGACAACGCGGTCAGGACCGTATCGTAGATGGCGGTCCCGCCGGATGGCCGCAACGTATCGAGCGCGTTGCGCAGGGCTGCGGTCTCGCTCGGCGTGATCCATGACGTCAGGAGATTCGGCGTGTGATTGAACGTCATCACGAAGGCCGCGTCTTCCGGCGCCAGCAGTTGGAGAAGAAATCGCTCGACAGCGGCTCGCGCGTCGAGAATGCGCTGACCGAACATGCTGTCGCTGACGTCGAGCAGCATCCCGAGCCCGACCGGAACACGATCGCGCGTGAACTGCGTGATGACCTGCGGCTCACCGTCCTCATAGACGGTGAACGCGTCTGCTGGGAGATCGGGAACGAGACGGCCGTTTCCGTCGCGGACGGTTGCGGTGACGACCGTGACTTCGACGCTCGAGCGAAGCATCCTCGGGGCGCGCTGTATGGGTGGCGACTGTGCGGAGAGCACCGCGATACCGATCGCGGTGGTAGCGAAAACGATAGGAATTGTGAGGCGGCGGCCCCTCGCGATCACGCCAACAAGTGTACTCCGGCGGCAGACCGGGTGCGAACCGCAGCGGGCGGTCCGCTGTGCCCCGGGCTTGACCGCCACGGCGGCCGTGTGACATAAGAACTGAGATGCTCATGGTGCAGTGGTGCGCGTGTTGTTGTCCGGAGAATACCGGCCCTCGCGCTGTACGCCTGTCCATGTGACCTGATCGCTTTAATCCGATAGGCTAAACGCAGTTCGAAGGCTCGGAAGACACGCGCTTCCGGGCCTTTTTTTATGCGCGGACGGTTGGAGATATTGGATGCGGTGGCTGAGGACGGTCCTGATGATGGCGGCGATCCCGGCAACGGCGCGCGCACAAACGACCACCCCGGCACCTGTGCCGCCGGTGACGGCCGGGTGGGAGGACGGGTTCGTGCTTCAGACACCGAACGGCGACAACCGGCTCGTACTCGGCCTGACGTTGCAGGTTGACGGACGATTTCCCGTCGGCGAGACCGACTCGCGATCGGCGACATTCTCAATCCGCAGAATGCGACCAACCTTTTCCGGCCGGATCGCCAAGTACTTCGATTTCAAGGTGATGCCTGACTTCGGCGGCGGCACGGCCATTCTGGAGGACGCGTACTTCGACGTGCGCGTGTCACCCAAATTCCGTCTGCGCACGGGCAAGGACAAGACGCCGGTCGGCTACGAGGTGCTGCTGGGCGATCCGTACCTGGTGTTTCCTGAACGTTCGCTCGCGTCCCTTCTGGCTCCGAATCGCGACATCGGGTTTCAAGCCGTGGGTGATGTCGGCCCGCGATTCTCGTACAGCGGCGGCGTGTTCAACGGCATTCCGGACGGGGTCAGTTCCAGTTCTGACGATACGAACGGTGCGAAGGATCTTGCCGGGCGCATGGTGTGGCGACCATTCCGATCGGCTACGACGCCCTCGGGCGCGTGGGACGGATTGGGCTTTCATCTAGGCGGCTCGGTTGGCAAGCAGCAGGGCCCTCTTCCATCGTTCCGTACGTTGGGCGGGTTCAAGTACTTCTCGTATGCGACTGACGCCGTCGCATCCGGTTCGCGCGATCGCATTTCACCGGCGGTTTTCTACTACCACAAGTCGTTTGGCGGTTATGCCGAATACACGCGCTCGACGCAAGATGTGCTTCGATCCGGCGCCACGTCGACGATCAGCAACGACGGTTGGGAAGTAACGGGATCGTACCTGCTGACGGGCGGGGCCGCGTCCGATCGAGGCGTGCGACCCGAGCACAGTCTCGATCCGCAGAACGGACATTGGGGTGCGTTCCAGATCGCCGCGCGATACTCAGAACTTCACGTCGATTCGGACGTATTCAGCACTGGACTTGCGTCGGCGACATCGAATCAGCGCGCGAAAGCCGTTACCGTCGGCGCCAATTGGTATCTGAACACGTTCATCAAGTACTTAGCCACGTATGAGCGAACGGCGATGGACGGCGGCGTCGGTCCACGAACCGAGAACGTCATCGTCGTCCGCGCGCAACTGCTGTTTTAACCGGAGGAGAGATGCGGTTTCGGAGGTTAAAGATGCTCGTTCGCCTGGTGGCGGTCGGTCTGCTGTTGACGATACTCGGTGCGTCGGCATCAGCACAGACGCTGCTGAATGCCTCCTACGATCCGACACGAGAGCTCTATCAGGATTTCAACGCGGCGTTCATCAAGTACTGGAAGGCGAAGAGTGGCCAGGCGATTACGATCAGGCAATCACACGGTGGATCTGGTGGACAAGCGCGCGCCGTAATCGACGGCCTCGAAGCCGACGTCGTCACGCTGGCGCTCGCCTACGATGTCGATGCAATTGCCCAATCCGGGTTGACGTCGACGGCATGGCAGAAGCGCTTTCCGCAGAACAGCTCACCCTATACGTCGACAATCGTGTTTCTCGTCCGCAAGGGAAATCCGAAAGGGATCAAAGACTGGGGCGACCTGTCGAAACCTGGCATTCAAATCATCACGCCCAATCCAAAAACTTCCGGTGGGGCGCGGTGGAACTACCTTGCGGCCTGGGGATATGCGCTTCGGCAGTTCGGCGGCGACGATAAAGCGAGACAGTTCGTGGCTGACCTTTACAGGAAAGTGCCGGTGCTGGACTCTGGCGCCCGCACGTCGACGATGACGTTTCTCAGGCGGCAGATTGGCGACGTGCTCATCGCGTGGGAAAACGAGGCGTACCTCGCACTTCAGGAATCGCCCAACCAGCTCGAAATCGTTGTCCCCTCGATCAGTATTCTGGCGGAGCCGCCGGTTGCGGTCGTCGACAAGGTCGTCGATCGAAAGGGAACGCGCGCGGTCGCCGAGGCGTACCTTCAATATCTGTACTCGCCGGAAGGACAGGAGATCGCGGCGAAGCATCACTATCGCCCGCGCGATCAGGCGGTCGCGGCAAAGTTTGCCAGCAGCTTTGCCAAGTTGAAGCTGTTTACGGTCGATGAGGCGTTCGGAAGTTGGCAGAACGCACAGAAAACCCATTTCGCCGACGGCACGATGTTCGATCGGCTCTATAAACTGGTTTCACGATGAACATGCGTGCGCAACGCCGGGTCCTTCCAGGATTCGGCCTGACGATGGGGATCACGGTTCTCTACTTGAGCCTCATCGTGCTCATTCCGCTCGCAACTCTGCCCGTACGGTCGATGACCATGTCGTGGGCCGCGTTCCGCGACACCATCACCGATCCGCGAGTGGTCGCGTCGTATCGGTTGAGCCTCGGCGCCTCGCTCGCTGCCGCCGCCGTCAACGCGGTGTTTGGCGCGCTCGTGGCGTGGGTGCTCGCGCGTTACTCGTTTCCCGGCCGCCGCATCCTCGATGCTCTCATCGATCTTCCCTTTGCCCTGCCGACCGCAGTAGCGGGCATCGTTCTCACGACGTTGTATGCGCCGACCGGATGGTTGGGTGCACCGCTCGCCAAGTACGGCATCTCGGTCGCATTCACGCCGCTCGGCGTCACCGTGGCGCTGATTTTCATTGGACTGCCGTTCGTCGTTCGAACGTTGCAGCCGGTGATCGAAGACCTCGATCCTGAAATGGAGGAAGCTGCGACGAGTCTTGGCGCGAGCCGCGCGGGCGTGCTGTCTCGCATCATCCTCCCCAATCTCTTTCCTGCGTGGCTGACCGGGTTTGCGTTGGCCTTCGCGCGGGCTGTTGGCGAGTACGGTTCGGTCGTCTTTATCTCGGGCAATATGCCGATGCGCACCGAGATTTCGCCATTGCTGATTGTGACCAAGCTCGAGCAGTACGATTACGCAGGCGCGACTGCCATCGCGGTCGTGATGCTCGCGATCTCGTTCGTATTACTGCTGGCGATCAATGGTCTGCAGAGCTGGACCCGGAGGCGGGTCGCGCCGTGACGAACGGCTTGCCAATCGCGCGTGTGACCGAGCCGCGCCTGGTGCGTTGGGGGATTACCGCCGTGGCGCTCGGCTTCGTGGCGCTGTTTCTCGTGGTACCGCTTGCTGCAGTCTTTGCCGAAGCGTTCGCCAAGGGATTCGATGCATATCGCGCGGCAATCGTCGAACCAGATGCAGTCGCCGCGCTCAAGCTGACGCTGCTGGCGGCCGGTGTAGCGGTTCCGCTGAACGTGCTGTTTGGCGTCGCGGCCGGCTGGGCGATCGGAAAGTTTCAGTTCCGCGGCCGCCACCTGCTGCTCACCTTGATCGATCTGCCGTTCGCGGTCTCGCCTGTGATTTCAGGCCTTGTGTTCGTGCTGCTGTTCGGACGGCGCGGTTGGCTGGGTCCGTGGATGATCGACCACGGTCTTCAAATCGTTTTCGCGGTGCCGGGAATCATCCTGGCGACCATCTTCGTGTCGTTTCCATTCGTCGCGAGAGAAGTGATCCCGATCATGGAAGCGATCGGCACCGAAGAGGAGGAGGCGGCGCGTGTGCTCGGGGCCGGAGGGCTGCAATTGTTTTTTCGCGTGACGCTTCCCAACATCAAGTGGGGGCTGCTCTACGGCGTCATTCTCGCCAACGCCAGGGCGATGGGAGAATTTGGCGCCGTGTCGGTGGTTTCCGGGCACATTCGCGGGCTCACCAACACGCTCCCGCTGCACGTGGAGATTCTGTATAACGAGTACAACGCCCAGGCGGCTTTTGCGGTCGCCTCGCTGCTTGGCTGCCTGGCCATTGTCACGCTCATCCTCAAAGCGATCGTGGAGACGCGGGTCGAGCGCTCGGCGCGGGCGGCCGCTCACCCGGCGATTGAAGTCATGCCATGGGAATCGAAGTCCGCGGTCTGACGAAGACCTTCGGCAGTTTCGTCGCCTTGAAGGACGTCAGCCTGAGCGTCGCGTCGGGCGAACTCTACGCGCTGCTCGGGCCTTCTGGTTCCGGCAAAACGACCCTGCTTCGAATCATTGCCGGACTCGAGACCGCCGATTCCGGTTCCGTCATCCTCGAAGGTGAGGACGCAACCGAGCGCAACCCGCGCGAACGTCGCGTCGGATTCGTCTTTCAACACTACGCCCTTTTCCGCCACATGTCGGTCTTCGAGAATGTCGCATTTGGCCTGCGCGTTCGTCCGCGATCTCGGCGGCCGGAGGACGCGGAGATCAAACGACGGGTGAAGGAGCTGCTCCAGCTCGTGCAACTGGATTTCATGGCCGATCGCCGGCCCTCCGAGCTGTCGGGCGGTCAACGGCAACGGGTGGCGCTCGCGCGCGCGCTCGCGGTTGAGCCCAAGGTGTTGTTGCTCGACGAGCCATTCGGCGCGCTCGATGCCCGCGTCCGCCAGGAACTCCGGCGCTGGCTCCGCCGTCTCCACGACGACATTCATCTGACCAGCGTGTTCGTGACCCACGATCAGGAGGAAGCGCTCGAACTTGCCGATCGCGTCGCGGTCATGAACCACGGCGTCATCGAACAGGACGGCACCCCGGATGATGTCGTCGAACGGCCGGCAACCCCCTTCGTGATCAGCTTCCTCGGCACCGTCAACATCTTTCATGGCCGGGTGGAAGATGGTCGCGGCATTTTCGGTCCACTCGACGTCGAGTATCCGGTGCACGCCGATTCGCAGCCGCGCACAGCAGCGGCGTACACGCGCCCGCACGAGTTCGACGTCAGCCGATCGGAAACAGGATCGGGACTCTGGGCGGTGCTCGAGAACGTCACCGCGTCGGGCGCCATGGTGCGCCTTGAACTCGCCGGCGCGCACGGCGGCCTCATTCACGCCGAGCTCGGACGCGATCAGTTCGAGCGGCTGGCGGTGAAGCCAGGAGACCGGCTGTATGTCACGCCGAGGAAAGTACGGGTGTTTGTGAATCCCTAATCGCTGATCACTTATCGTGAATCGTCGAATCCGGAATCTTCGAATCACTGATCATTGAATCCCTGAATCGCTGAATGATCGGATCCCGGACAACGGATCCCGGATCCCGCTCGAACCATCCGTGTTATTTCCGTGACAAGCCCGCGAAAGGCGCGCATCGTACGCTAGCATGTCGTGGTGCATGAGACGCTCGATGTCGTTCGTCGAGTGCTGCTGGCTATCCTGCTGATCGGACTGGTAGGGACAACGACCGAGCTGTTGCTGTTGAAGCACGACGAAGATGTCGCTCAGTTCATTCCGCTTGTGTTGATCGGGATTGCATTTGTCGCGATCGCCTGGCACGAGGTCCATCGGGGAACAGCGAGTCTTCGCCTGTTTCAGATCACGATGGTGCTGTTCATCGCCGCAGGGTTTCTTGGGATGTACCTGCACTACCAGGCGAATGTCGAGTTTCAGACGGAAGTCGATCCCGCGATTGCCGGGCGCGAGCTTCTCGTCAAGGCGATGACGGCGAAAACGCCACCGGCGCTGGCCCCGGGATCGATGTCGCAGCTTGGCTTGATTGGACTCGTCTACGCCTATCGATACCCGGTTCGGCGTCGTCGCGACGGGAAATGAATAACGAGAATCCCGAATCAGGAGAACACGCATGATTATTCGAACACGTTGGGTGATTGGAGCGGTGCTCGCGCTGACTCTGGCGCTGCCAGCCGCGACCCGTGCGCAGGTGGGCAAATCGCAAGGTGTGGTCGACGCGAACACCGCGTCGGAGCAGGACCTCGCGAAAATGCCGAATATGACGCCGGCTATCGCGAAAGCGCTTGTCGGGGTCCGTCCGTTCAAGAGCATTACTGAATTGAACACGTTTCTCGTTGGTCAGGGGCTGACGCAGGAACAGGCGATGCAGCTCTACGAGAAGGCCTTCGTCCACATCAATCTCAATACGGCGACCCCGGAAGAGATCCTGCTCGTCCCCGGCGCGGGGAAACGCATGGTGCGGGAGTTTGCCGAGTACCGCCCGTGGAAATCGTGGGCGCAGTTCGACAAGGAAATAGGGAAGTATGTTGGAGCCTCCGGGGCTGCGAAGCTCGCGCAGTATTGCTTTATTCCGGTCAACCTGAATACGGCAACCGACGAGGACATCCTCAGCATTCCCGGCGCTGGCCAGCGAATGGTGCGCGAGTTCAAGGAATACCGTCCCTGGAAGTCCTACGCGCAGTTCGACAAGGAGATCGGCAAGTACGTGGGGCAGAAGGAGACGGACAGGTTGAAGAGGTATGTGGTGATTGAGTAGCTTCTGGCTGTCGGCTCCTGGCTTCTGGCTCTTGGATCTGTTTTTGACCAGCAGCCAGCAGCCAGCAGCCGGCGTCAGCCGGTAATCCTCATTCCCGCCGCGATTCCATTCACCGTGACCATGAACGCGTTGGCGATCTGCGAATCGGCCGCGCTGTCTTCCCGCAGCCGCCTGAGCAGCTCGATCTGCACGAGATTAATCGGATAGACGTAAGGATTGCGGACCTCAATCGACCGCCGCAACACGACATTCTCCGTCAGGAGACGTTCCTTGCCGGTCGCCTTCAGCACCGACTGAATCGTCATCTCCAGGCGATTGCGCAGATCGGTGCCGACGGGTTGAAGTTCGTGCGGGACGAGACGCCGATCGTACTCTGCGGCAATGCGTGCATCGGATTCGGCGAGCACCATCGCGATCAGATCGAGCGTCGAGCGGAAAAACGGCCAGTTCTCGTACATCTCACGAATGACGTCGAGATCACCCGCGTCGAGTGCTGTGGTAAGGGCTTCGCCCGTTCCGAGCCACGAGGGCAGCAGCAGTCGGGTTTGCGTCCAGGCAAATACCCACGGAATTGCGCGCAGCGAATCGACGCCGCCATCGCCGCTGCGACGGACGGGACGGCTGCCAATCGGCACCGACCCAAGCTCGACCTCCGGCGTGGCCGAGCGGAAGTAGTCAATGAAGCGCCGATCCTCGTACACGACCTGTCGATACACGGCCCGCGCCTTGTCGGCGAGCCGGTCCATGACCGGTCGCCACCGGGGATTCGGCTGCTCGGGGATCTCGAGCGTCGCCGCGAGCGTGGCCGTCGTATACAACTCGAGGGTGCGTGTCGCGATCTCGGGAAGACCGAACTGCGCTTGAATCATTTCCCCCTGTTCAGTCACCCGCAGTCGTCCGTTGACCGACCCCGGCGGCTGCGACTGAATCGCCAGATAGGTTGGACCGCCACCACGGCTGATGCTGCCGCCGCGCCCGTGAAACAGCGTCAGCTCGACGTGCGCTTCGCGGCAGACCTCGACGATCGATTCCTGCGCGCGATACAGCGCCCAGTTGGATGCGAGCCGGCCTCCGTCTTTCGCGGAATCGGAATAGCCGATCATGACTTCCTGTCGTCCGTCGATTCGTGCGCGGTACGCCGGGATTGCGAGCAGCGACCGCAGCGTTTCCGCGGCGCCCGCGAGATCATCGATCCGCTCGAACAGAGGAACCGCCCGGAGCCGGTTCTTCGAATGTGCCTGGAGTGCTTCAATCGCGAGAACATCCGAGGGGGCTTGCGCCATCGAGACGACAAACGCGGAGAGTGACTCGGGATTCGTGCTCCCGGCCAGTTCGAACGTGTCCAGCACGTCACGGACGTTGTCGTCGGCGTCGAGGTCGGGCGGCGCCAATCGTTGGCGATCGCGAAGCGCGTTCGAAAGAAATGTCTGGCGCTGCGATTCGTCCCACTGCAGATACGAGCCGAGGCCGCGATGACGCGTGATCGCGTCAAGCGCCTCGGCATGCCGTGCCGCATGCTGGCGGAGATCGAGGCGCACGAGCGTCAAGCCAAACGCTGCCGTTCGCCGCAGCACGTCGGCGAGCCGGCCCTCGGCGATGACGTTCTGCCCGGTTTCGATCAGCGAACGATAACAGAGCTGCAGCGGTTCGATGAATTCTGCAACCGAGCCGTAGGCGGCCGCGCGCGGAGAGGCCGGCTTGTCCGCATCACCCTTTAAGAGCTCGGCGCGCGACAGTTCGTGACCACGGGCGTCGCGTGTGGCGCGGAGACGATCGCGAACCTCACGCAGGACGGCGCGATAAGGTTCTCGCGCGCCATTGGCCCGAGCACGAAGCTCCGCCGTTGCCGCGGTCACTGACAGCTCAGACCGCAGCGCGGCGATTTCGCGTTCGTACAGATCTGCGGCCATCCAGCGGGCGACGCTGCAGGCCAGCCGCGTCACTTCGGGCGTCACCGTCGGATTGCCGTCGCGATCGCCGCCCATCCACGATCCAAAACGAAGGGGCGCGGCGTCGAGAGGAAGGCCGCGGCCAGTCGCGCGTGTGAGCGCCCCGCTTAACGATCGCAGGAACCGGGGAACCGCATCCCACAGCGTCTGCTCGAAAATCAAAAGCCCGGCAATCGCTTCGTCGACCGGCGTTGGCCGTCGGGCACGGATTTCATCGGTCTCCCACGCGGCGAGGACCTCGCGCCGGATGGCTGCGATGATGTCGGCCCGCTCCGGCGCCGTGAGATCGACACGATCCTGCGACGCCAGTGCCGCGGCGATGCGGAGATGCTTCTGAATCAACGTCCGGCGGGTGATCGCCGTTGGATGCGCGGTCAGGACGAGTTCGACGCGCAGTGACACGGTGGCCGCGTGCAGCGCATCCGCCGTAATCCCTTGGCCGAGGAGGCGCGTGAACGTTTCGTCGCAGGAGCCACGCTGCGGTGGAGCGCCGGGGTCGCGCAGGTATTCGCGGCGGCGGCGGACGCGGTGATACTGTTCGGCGATGTTGGCCAGCGTCAGAAAGTGCGAGAACGCCCGCGCAATCGGAACCGTCGATTCGACTGGCAGCGCCCGCAACAGTTCGGCCAGCGAGTCGAGGTCGCGGTCGCTCCCGGCCCGTCCGCTTTTCGAGAGCGCCCGTACTCGCTCGACAATGTGAAAGAGTGCCGAACCCTCTCGTTGGCGCAGCGTCTCTCCGAGAATCCCCCCGAGCAGCCGAACATCGTCTCGCAGGCGCTCGTGGGGATCGCGGATCACGTCGGTCGGCATCAACCATACATTATCGCTTGGCGGTCGGCGGTTGTCCGGCTGCGATAGGATCTGTGCGCATTTTGTGATCGCTGCCGGGATCCGGTGTCCGGGATCCGGCGTCCGGAATTCTCATCGCTGAGGCCCTTACATTATGGCCACCACTGATCCGCGTGTCGACGCATACATTCAGAACGCGGCGCCGTTTGCCAGGCCCATCCTCGTGCACATCCGCGAATCAGTGCACGCGGGGTGTCCCGAGGTGGAAGAGACCATGAAGTGGAGCTTTCCTCACTTTGTCTACAAGGGAATGCTCTGCAGCATGGCGGCGTTCAAAGCCCACTGCTCGTTTGGCTTCTGGAAAGGCTCGTTGCTTGACGTTCCACCGAACGGTACGCCGATGAGTCAGTTCGGTCGGATCACGGCGGTCGACGATCTGCCGCGATCAAAGGAACTCACGCGTCTCGTGCGGCAGGCGGCTGCACTCAACGACGATGGCGTGAAGATCGCGAGGCCTGAACGAACAGCCTCAAAGGCGCCGCCGAAGACTCCGGGCGATTTGCAGAAGGCGCTGAAGACCAACGCCAAGGCGTCGGCGAATTTCAAAGCTCTGAGCCCGAGTCACAAACGGGAATACATCGAGTGGATTACAGAAGCGAAGACCGAGGCGACGCGCAAGAAGCGCATGGCGACGACTGTCGAATGGCTGTCCCAGGGGAAATCGCGCAACTGGAAATACGAAAGAAAGAAATAGCCAGTCGAGGACGGCGTTTACTGGCGTACCTGGCGCTCGCCGCTGCGATTTTCGGCATGGCCTGGTCGGCGCTGTTCGTGCGGTGGGCTGGCGTCCCGGCGCCCGCATCAGCCTTTTACCGGGTGCTGATTGCGCTCCTCATCCTTCTCCCATGGCGGGTGGTTCGCGGTGGGCGCACACCCGCCCGGACGGCGATGGTGCTGGCGGTGACCGGCGGCGCATTCTTCGCCTTCGATCTTCTGTTGTTCAACAGCGCGGTTCTGCGCACGTCCGCTGCGACTGCCGTGCTGTTGGGGAACAACGCCCCGATTTTCGTCGGCCTCGCGTCCTGGTTCTTTTTTCGCAAACGTCCACGACTGTCGTTCTGGATCGGGCTCGGGCTTGCGCTGGCAGGGTGTGGAGTGATCGTCCTGTGGGACGCCTCACGTGGCAGTGCGGTGCGTCACGGAGATGCGATTGGCGATCTGTTCGCGCTGACTGCCGCTGTCTTCTGGGCAGGCTACATGGTCACGACCGAGCGGGTGCGAACGGAAATGGATACGCTGACCTTTAACGTCGTCGCGGTCACGGCCAGCGCTCTGACACTCCTCGTCGTCTGCCTCGTGATGGAGATTTCGCTAACCGGGTATTCAGCACAAACCTGGCTCGCACTTCTTGGCCTTGCGTTGGTGTCCCAGCTGGCAAGCTACTATGCGCTCGTCTATGCACTTGGACATCTGCCGGCGACGATTACCTCGGTCTCGATCCTCTCGCAGGTGCCGTTGACAGCCCTGCTCGCGGCCGCGTTCCTCGGTGAGCCACTCACATCGGCGCAGATCGTCGGAGGTGGTGTCGTGCTCGCCGGTATCTATGTGGTCACGAGAACATGACGTATCAGCCTTCTGCTACCATCGCCGCTCGATGACCCGCCCGTTCTACCGCAGCCTCTACGCCCAGGTCCTCGCTGGAATCGTCCTCGGCGTCATTCTCGGCGTTGTGTCCCCCGACACCGGAGCGGCGATGAAGCCGCTCGGCGACGGGTTCATCAAGTTAATCAAGATGCTGATTGGCCCGATCGTGTTCGCGACGATCACGGTCGGGATTGCACGCATGGGTGCCATGCGCGACGTCGGGCGCATCGGTATTCGCACGCTCGTGTACTTCGAGGTTATCTCGACGCTCGCCCTGGTGATCGGCCTGGTGGTCGTCAACATTCTCCAGCCGGGGGTCGGACTGCAGGTTGACCCGTCGGCGGCACCACCGGCGCCGGCCGGTGCGCCGACGAGCACGGTCGAATTTCTCCTGAACATCATTCCAACCACGGTGCTCGATGGCTTCGTGCGTGGCGACATTCTGCAGGTGCTCGTCGTCTCGCTGCTCTTCGGCGTGGCGCTGCTGTCGCAGGGCGATCGAGCGCGCACGCTCGTATCGGCCATCGAGCAGCTGTCGCACACGCTGTTTGTCATCGTCGGCATGATCATGCGTCTCGCGCCGATCGGTGCCTTCGGAGCGATGGCGTTCACCGTCGGCCGCTACGGCGTCGGATCGCTGCTGTCTCTGGGCAAGTTGATGGCCGGTGTCTACATCACGTGCTTCTTCTTCATCCTCATCATCCTGGGCATTGTCGTTCGGCTGGCCGGGCTCCGGCTTTTGGCGCTGCTTCGCTACATTGGCGAAGAAATCCTCCTCGTCCTCGGTACTTCGTCATCCGAGTCTGCGCTGCCACGGTTGATGATGAAGATGGAGCAACTCGGCTGCAGCAAGCCGGTTGTCGGCCTCGTCATTCCGACCGGGTACTCGTTCAACCTCGACGGCACATCAATTTACATGACCATGGCTGCCGTCTTTGTCGCCCAGGCAAGCGGGCTGCATCTCTCTCTTCGCGAGCAGTTGTCCATGCTCGCGATCCTGTTGCTCACCTCGAAAGGCGCGGCGGGAGTGACGGGGAGCGGTTTCATTACCCTCGCGGCCACGCTGTCGGCCATACCATCGATCCCTCCAGGCGGGCTTGCACTTTTGGTCGGCGTCGATCGATTCATGTCGGAGGCCCGCGCCATCACCAATCTCATCGGCAATGCGGTCGCGACGGTGGTGATCGCGCGATGGGATGGAGCGCTCGACTTGTCGCACGCGCGGCGAGTACTTGGGGAAAGGGACATGGGAGAAGGGACAAGGGAAAAGGGAAGGGAAGAAGGCGAAAGGGAAAAGGGCTAAAATCAGAACCCCATGTCTCGGTCGGATCGACAGCTCGTCAGTCGCGCCGCGGTGTTCACGTTCGCTTTCGCCCTCACTTCCGGCGTTGCCTCGGCTCAATTGCCCGACGGCCCCGGCAAGGACGCGATGGTCAAGGTCTGCAGCCCGTGTCACGAAGCGAATCGCGCGGCGGCATCGCGCCTGACGCGTGAAGGTTGGGAACAGACCGTTTCCGATATGCGATGGCGCGGAGCCAAGGGCACTGACGAGGAATTCGCGCAGGTCATCGAGTACCTGGTGACCAATTTCCTCGGTGAGGCGCCGGCGAAGCTGAACATGAACCGCGCGACGGCCGTCGAACTCGAAAGCGTCGTCTTGCTTTTACGCAAAGAAGCGGCGGCGTTGATCGCCTACCGCGACAAGGTCGGCGGCTTCAAAACGATCGACGACATCAAGAAAGCTCCCGGCGTCGACTTCAAGAAGATCGAAGCGGCGAAGGATCGGATCACTTTCTGACCGCCTGTCGCGCCTGAAGCTGCCTCACACTTTCCAAACTGGTCTGGGCCTCCGGATAATCCGGCCGCAACCGCAGCGCCTTCGAGATCCGCATCCGATCCGTGCAGTTTTGCGGTCGCCAGGTTGTTGTGACACAACCAGCACGCGGGATTCTGGCGAAGTGTCGCTTCGTGCAGCGTGGGCGCATCAACATACTGACGGCTTTGCATCCAAGTGAGCGCCCCTAACGGCGCGCCGAGGGCAAGGCACAGCGCAATCTCGGCGCGTCGGCTGCTGAAGGACGCCGCCTGCAGCGATCGTGTGGCCGCCGCAGCGGCGAAGGATCAAGCGGAGAGCTTAGATCGCCTGTCCCGCAATCAGCATTCGCTCGATTGCTGATGCCTGGAACTCGAATCCGCGTGCGCCATTGAGAGTGCGCTCGAACCAGGCGGTGACGACACCAACCGCACCGCCAATGACGAAGAACGGCACCAGCGGACGCACGTCGCGGCGCCGGTCGATGCTTCCACGCTTCCACCAGAACACGACGAGCAGCGCCGCCGGCAACACCGCCGTCACGGTCTTCGCCAGCAATGCCAGGACAAAGAAGACAAACGATGCCGCATACGCCCGACGTTCGCGACGCGCATCGAAGCGAAGGTATGCCAATGCCGCGGCGAGGTAACACACTCCTGACAGCGTGTTCTTGAGCTCGGTCATCCACGCGACAGATTCAGCTGCGACCGGATGCAGCGCGAAGATGACCGCGGCGAGGAACGCACCGGGAACCGCGAGCCGTCGAAGGATGATCGTCAGCAGCCAGGCAGACATGGCGTGGAGAACGATGTTTATGAGGTGATACCCGATCGTGGTATCCCCCATAGCTGGTGCATGAACCAGAACGCGGAATGGGTCAGTGGATAGTATTGCTGCGTGGCCCCAACGTCGAACCAAATGCGCCACAGACCGCACGTCGATTGCAGTTCGGGACGCGTGAGGTGGGCGTTGTCGTCCCACAACACGCCGCCATGCCAGGCAGGATAGTACGCGACCAGCGTCGCGACCAGCAGCGCGAGGGGCTCAGACGTGGAACGTCCGAGTCGTGCAAAACGCCGGATCATATTTCAACGAGCCTGTCAGACGTTTTGCGCGCATCGGAGTGTTCTCAGAACAACTGCGGGGCGAATTCGATCAGGTAGCTCCGCCAGTTCAACCAGGTGTGGCCGCCGGGACTCTCCTTCAACAGCGGAGAGAAGCCGTGCTTCTTGAAGAGTTCCACAGTGTTCTTCGTCGTCGGCATCAGACCGTCGTCGACTCCTGTGGCGAACCAGAAAAGCTTGAGACCTTTCTTTGCTGCGGGGTTATCGAGCGCCGCACCGTTCTGCTGCTCAAACGCGGTGCCGAAAGGCGGCGGCGGAGTTCCCGACGCTGCCGCGGCGCCCCGGCCCCCACCCAGCAGACCAGAACTGTAGACGCCGATGTAGCCAAATTTCTCGAGATTGGGAACGCTGATGTTCAGCGTCTGGCTCCCGCCCATCGAAAGACCTGCGATTGCGCGATGCGAACGGTCGGCGATCACACGGTAATGCTTTTCGACGTAGGGCATCACATCCTTCGTGAAGTCCTCGAGAAACTCATCGCGCGGCGGTGGTCCACCGGCCGGTGCGGCACCGCGTCCGCCGCCACCTGCGTTCGTATGACCGGCCGGCATGACGACGATCATCGGCTTGGCTTTGCTCGACGCGATCAGATTGTCGAGAATGAAATTTGCCCGCCCCACCGAGGTCCACGAATCATCAGAGTCGCCGGCGCCGTGCAGCAGATAGAACACGGGGTAACTGCCCTTGCCCGATTCGTATCCCGGCGGTGTGTAGATGTGCATCCGCCGGGTCCGCCCAAGCGCGGTCGAGTCGTAGTACACCGTTGACAGGGCACCATGCGGGACGGCCTTCGTATCCATCAAGTCCGAGCCGGGGACAGTCGCGACGCTCCACGTCGTCGTGTTTGATTCGCTGATCGCCGTGTTCCGCGGATCGATAACGCTGACGCCGTTGACGACGTACACGTAACGGTAGGCGCCGGGTTCAAGCGGACCCGTCGTCATTTCCCAGACGCCATTGGCGCCTTTCGTGAACTCGATGTTGGCTCGGGCGGGTGCGGGAATATCGCCGCCACGAATGGCGACGGTCGCTGCGTCGGGGGCGTATACGCGGAAGGTAATCCGCTTGTCGGCCGACACTTCCGGCGACGTGAATTGCGGCGTTGATGCCTGGCCGCCACGGCCGGTTGGGGCTGGGGTCGCTGGTGCAGGCGCAGGAGCGGGAGCCTGCTGCATCGTTGCGGCAACGATGAGGGGCAGAAGACGGATCGTGATGTTCATGGTGCGGAGAGTTTAGCATCTGATTACAGGTACGAATTGGCAGCAGGCCAGGTAAGCACTGTTGACAATGCCCTCGTATAAGGGAGGATAGACAGACTCCGGAGTCTCTGAAGGAGGAGCAGAATGCCTTTGACGTATCGAAACGGCTTGCTTGCTGCGGTATTTGTGGCCGCAGTGGCCTCGACGCCGGCACGGCCTGTCGCTGCGCCGCCACCCGACGTCGGCCCCGCGCCAGAATCACTGGGCGCGCTGACGTTCGGTTCAAACGGTGTGTTGTTCGCGGCCGACACGCAGGCCGCCACGATCTACGCGCTCGAGCTGGGCGATCAGGCCACCGGCGCCAAAGCGGGTGCCGCTGATGTGCCCGGTATCGACCAGAAAATTGCGTCCCTTCTTGGCACGACACCTGATGCGGTGTCGGTGAAGGACCTGGTGATCCATCCTGTCAGCCATAACGCGTATCTCTCTGTGATGCGCGGCACGGGCGCCGACGCCAAGCCGGCACTCCTTCGGGTTGATGGCGACGGCAAGATCGCGCTCGTGGCCCTCGATCGTGTCAAGTATTCCAAGGTGACGCTTCCGAATCCTCCAGCGACGGAGGGGGCCCGGAATCAGCGCGCTGACGTGATTACCGACATGGCATTCACCAACGGCAAGCTCGTGGTCGCCGGGTTGTCGAACGAGGAATTCGCTTCGAAGCTTCGGGCGATCCCGTATCCATTTGCCGCGGCGGATCCGGGAACGAGTGTCGAAATCTTTCACGGCAACCACGGCCGGCTGGAGACGCGGTCGCCGGTGTACACGTTCATCCCGTACACCATCGACAACAAGCCGCACATCATCGCAAGCTACCTGTGCACGCCGCTGGTCCGGTTCTCGCTCGACAGCCTCAAAGGGTCGAAAGTCGTGGGAACGACGATTGCGGAACTCGGCAACCGAAACCGTCCGCTCGACATGATTCTCTACATGAAGGACGGAAAAGAGTTCCTGCTGATGTCGAACAACTCACGCGGCGTGATGAAGATCCCAACCGAAAGCTTCGCTACCGCAGCGCCGATCACCGAACCGGTGAAGAGCGAGACGGCGGGTGTTCCGTACGAGAAGATCACGTCGATGACCGGCATCGAACAGATGGATCTGCTCGACGCGCAGCGGTCCATCGTGCTTGCGCGCACGACGTCGGGGCTCAACCTCGCGGCCGTGCCGCTCCCGTAGCGACGACATGAAATCAGAGGGCGCCGCGCGGCGCATCACATGGGTGCTGCGCTGCGTCCTCAGTCTTCTCCTGATCGGTTCGACGTCCTGCAGTTCGCCGGGCCCCGCTATCCGCCTCGACACCACAAATCCGTCCCGAACGTTTATTGAAGTCACCGGTCTGCCGCAGGCCGATCTGACAGCGCTGTCGAAGGCGAACCTGAGCCCCGACGAGTGGAGTGCTCTCCTCCGCGTCACACTTCGATCTTCCGCCTCGCCGTTAACCTCCGAAGGACCGGGGATGGCTGGCCGATATTCAGTCGAAGACTCACTCCGGTTCTGGCCGTCGTTTCCCTTTGATGCGGGACGTGAATACGAAGTCCGGTTCGATCCGTCCAGATTGTCGCGAGTCAGTCTGTCGGCGCGCGCAACGGCCGCGACAGTGTCAATTCCGGGAAGCGGACGATCGCCGTCGACGGCCGTGTCCGCCGTCTATCCGACAAGTGACGTGATGCCCGAGAATCTGCTCCGGATGTACGTGCAGTTTTCAGCACCAATGGGGCAGCAGGGTGGGCGCGGCCACATCATGTTCTTCGATGACAGCGGGCGCGAAGTGCCGGATGTCGTCGTGCCGCTCGACACCGACCTATGGAACGCGGAGCGCACACGCTATACCGTGATCCTGGATCCGGGGCGTGTGAAACGTGAGATTCTGCCCAACCGGGACATGGGTCGCGCGCTTCACGACGGCAACGGCATCACCATCGTCGTCAAACGCGACTGGCCGGATGCACACGGGCTTCCGCTGACGACGGAATACCGGCGTCGATATCGAATCGGGGCAGCCGAGGACCGCGCGCTCAGCACGATGGAGTGGCATGTCACTCCACCCGCGGCGGGCAGTCGTGATGCGGTGACGGTCACCTTTCCAAAACCGCTCGACTACGGATTGTTGCAGCGATCGTTGTCGGTCGGGCGCGGCAGCGCGAGCATGCGGGGTGAAGTACGGATTGCTGCAGGAGAAACCGGCTGGCAATTTGTCCCGGAGTCGGAGTGGCAGCGTGGTCCTTACATCCTCACCGTCCAGCCGATTCTTGAAGATGTCGCCGGCAATCGCATCGGTCGCGCCTTCGAAGTGTTGTCCCGCGGCGACGCGGTTCCCGCGGAGAGTGCCGTACCGGTGTTGGTGCCTTTCATCGTCAGGTAGAGAGCAGCGAAGTGGTTCCGCCACCCACGAAGTGACCTCCGTCTATATCGGTTGAGCAGCACCATATAAGCCGTCCAACTAATCACGGCCAGGACCTTCGTGACAGCTCGCAGTTCACTGCGACTGGCTGTCCCCCCTTCAGGCCCGGGCGATGGATCGACCGGTTCTTCGCCGAGTTCACCGCGTCGAGCCTCGCGCCGTCGCCAGTCGACGTGGAGATTCCGGGAGATGGTGAACAGGTACGCCTTGATCGTGTCAACGCGCAAAGTCCCCGAGTCCATCCACGCGCGCACGAACGTTTCCGACGTAATGTCCTCCGCCTGATGACGGCTGCCAGTCAGATACCACGCGAACCGCAGCACATCGCGCGCGTAGCCCTCGTAGAGCTCGCCGAATTGGATCGTTTCCATTAGCGCTCGGGAAGAATACGGGGACAGGAGACGATTGTTACAACTCCTACTAATCAACATCCTTCACAGTCACGCTGCGACCCTGTTTCAGAGATGGAAAAGAAAAAATCCTTTCTCCTTTCCTTTCTCTTGTATCGAAGTCCGCGTGGGTGGGAATGCTGTTGATTGAGATCGTTTACGGGTTCACCGGCCCAAGCCGGTATTCCGCCGGTGGTTCGACACCGAGCAGATTCCGGACGAAATAATCCCAGCGCCGCCGAGTCATGTAATTCGCATTGTCGCCGTAGCCGTGCCCCGCGTTCGGGATCATGAGCAGATCGAAATCCTTGTTTGCCTTGATCAAAGCGGCGACGACGAGCAGCGTGTTGTTGGGAGGGACGTTGGTATCCATCGTCCCGTGCGCCAGCAGGAGCTTGCCTTTCAGCCCTTGAACGAAGTTCTGATTGGCCTGGCTATCGTAATTGGTGAAGTCGTCGCCGCGATTTTCGAGCAGGCCCATCCACTTCTCTGCCCAGTCGTCCTCGTAGACGCGATTGTCGTGGTTCCCTGATTCCGAGATCCCAACCTTGAAGAAATCTGGATGATGGAACATCGCGGACGCCGCCGCGTAGCCACCGCCTGAATGTCCGTAGATGCCGACGCGGGTGATGTCGATCCAGGGAAACCGCCGGGCGAGTTCCTTCATTCCGGCGATCTGATCCGGCAACGTGTTGTCAGCCATATCGCCGTAGTAGGCCTCGTGAAACTTTTTCGACCGCCAGGGTGTGCCCATCCCGTCGATTTCGACGACGACGAATCCGAGCTCGGCGAGCGCCTGGGCATCGCCGCGAGCGACGGAGAACGAGCGGCTTCCGACGCTGCCGGTCTGGGGTCCCGGATAAATGTGATTAACGATCGGATACTTTCGGCCGGATGTGAGCCGTGTCGGGCGGTACATCAGGCCGTAGAGATCAGTCGCGCCGTCGCGCGCTTTGACGGTAATCGGCTGTGGCGGCTTCCAACCGGTCGCGATCAGCTTTGAGATGTCTGCCCGTTCGAGTTCGACGATCAGTTTGCCGTCGGCATCGCGCAGGACGGCGATTGGCGGGACGTCGGGCCTGGAATAACTGTCGACGAAATAACGACCCGATGGCGACAACGTGATCTCATGATGCGCATCTTCTGGCGTCAGCAGCTTCGCCGGGCCGGCATCCATGTTCACGCGATACAAATGTGTAAAGTACGGGTCGCGTCCCGCCTCCTTGCCAACCGCCTGAAACAGAAGGGCGCGACTGGTCGCGTCGACATGGAGCAGTTGGGTCACATTGCCATCGCCGGTGGTGATCTGTCGTTTGAGTTTGCCGGACTGCAGATCGTAGAGATAGAGCTGACCCCAGTTATCCCGCTCTGAGAACCAGATCACCTCGTTTGAGGCAGCCAGGTATCTCCAGTTGATGCGGCCGTTGCCCGATTCAAAGAAGGTCTTGACCGTTTCCGCGAGCACGTCGCGCACCTCGCCAGACGATGAATCGGCGACGCGCAGCACGGTCCGGCGATGATCGCGGGAGGTGGACACGAACGCGACCGAGGACGCGTCGGCCGCCCATTGCACGTCGTTCCAATCGCCTCCGCGGCAGGCCAGGTTGTCGCACAACGACGAGCGATGCTGGTCAGGCGGCATCTTCAGGCGCACGACCTGTTTCGAGTCGACATCGATCACGACGCGGTGGATCATCGATACGGTATCGTCACCGGGCAGCGGGTATTTCCAGGCTTGGAGTTGCGGGTGACCAACTTCCGTGCTCACGAGGTACATCTCGCCGACGTTGCGTTGATCCTGCTGAAACGTGGCGATCTTTCGCGAGTCAGGTGACCAGACGACGATCGGTCGCTCGCTCTTCGACCACCCGGCGTTGTCGGTGGCATATCCGAAGTCCTTGACGCCATCGGTCGTGAGCACGCTTTCCTGGCCGGTGGCGTTGTCGCGCAACACCAGGTTCCAGTCACGAATGAAGACGGCGCGTTTACCGTCCGGTGACGTCGAGGGGATGACGGCCGCCGCGCCGCGTCCGCCGCGGCCGCGGGCCCGTCTACCCGTCACGGACCCCGAGGTTGAGGCGCAGGCTGGGAGCGTGCACGGTGCCTTTGTCCCGGTTGTCGGGTCGACGAGGATGGCTTCGTTGCCGGTCGGCGTCGTCACGCGATACCAGAAGCGATCGTCGGCAATCCAGGTCGGACTGACACCGTTACGAAACACCAGCGGCGTCGTATTCCAACTCATGAATCGTTCCGCTCGCGCGTAGTCGCCGGCGGTGACCCCGTGCGTCCTGGTACCGGCCCGCTGTTGAGCCGTTAATGCGATCGTACTAGCCGCCGCGAGGACGACGCCGACAGTTGTCGCCCTGAGAATTCTTTGAGACGGCACCGCCACAACCTCCAAAGAATGGAAATCACGATATTACGCCAGTGGCGGCAGGTTGAGCTTCGGGGAATCGCGGAGCGATCGAGCGGGTGACCGTATCGGGAGGTCGAGGAGCGAAGCCCCTCGATTAAGATCGCGTACTATTGAGATCTCCCTGAGGAACCCATGCGTATCGGATCCACGCTAGTCTTCAGCTGTCTCACGTTGCTTTCGGGTCAGCAGGAAGGCCAGCAGAACCAACAAGTATTCCGCGGCGGGCTCAAAGCCGTTGCTGTGTACGTCACGGTGTCCGATGTGCAGGGTCGTCTCGTTCCGAATCTCACGAAAGAGGATTTCGAAGTCTACGACAACGGCAAGAAGCAGGAGATCACGCTCTTCGACAACGGTGTGCAGCCGATTACGGTCGTCATGATGCTCGATCGCAGCGGCAGCATGGTTGGCAACTTCTCACTCGTCCGCTCCGCCGCGGAGCAGTTCGTCGCTCAGCTCCTTCCCAGCGACAAAGCCCGCATTGGCAGCTTTGCCAATCGCGTTCAGGTCGATCCCCGTGAATTCACGAACAGTCAGCACGATCTGCTGGAGATTCTGCGCACCGAACTGCAGGAACCTGGTCCGACGCCGCTCTGGAATGCGGTGAACGTCGGCATCACTGCCTTGCTTCACCAGGAAGGACGTCGCGTCGTGCTCGTCTTCACCGACGGCGTGGATCGGCCGATGGGGGGCAACAACATCAGCTACCACGATGTTCAGAAGAACGCGGAACAGGAGGACGTCATGATCTTCGCCGTCGGTCTCGCGAGCCGCCAGTTCAGCGGCGGCGGACGAGGCCGCGGAGGAATCGGCATCGGCGGTATGGGCGGATCAGGAAGTTTCAGACTCCCGCCGGAGGAGCCGAAGGTTGACGCCGGACTGCCGAAGATCGCCGCGGCTACCGGCGGCGGCTACTTCGAGCTCAACTCCACCAACAACCTTGGGTCAACGTTCCGGCGGATCGCCGACGAACTGCATCGACAGTATGCGCTGGCGTTCACGCCGCAGAATCTCGATGGGAAGACTCACAAGCTCGAAGTGAAACTGAAGCAGCCGGATCTCGTCGTACGCGCGCGAAAGACGTATGTGGCCAAGAAATAAGGGACACGGGAGAGCGAGTGGCGTGGGGCCCCACGAGCAGTGCCTATTGCAGACAGAAACTGGAAACTTCCTCATGTGCCGAAACATCAAACCACTATTCAACTTTGAACCACCGGCGACCGACGATGAAATGCGCGCTTCGGCGCTGCAATTCGTGCGGAAGGTCAGTGGATACACCAAACCGTCCAAGGTGAACGAGGAGGCGTTCAACGACGCCGTCGAGGAAGTCACCGCAGCCGCGCGCAAACTGATCGAATCCCTGGTGACCACTGCGCCGCCCAGGGATCGGGAAGAAGTTGCCGCGCGCGCCCGCGAGCGCGCCGCACTTCGTTACGGCCGCTGACAACGATGGCGCAACGCTCCGACCGTCCCGTTGGGACTCGTATAATTGACACCGAGGCGGCGTTGAGACCGATCTGCGACACGATTCTCGATGCCATCGGCAACACGCCGATGGTCCGGATCAATCACATCACGCGCGATGTCGTTCCGGCCACGGTGCTGGTCAAGCTGGAAACCTTCAATCCCGGAAACTCGATCAAAGACCGGATGGCCGTGCGCATGATTGAGGACGCTGAAAAGCGCGGACTCCTCAAGCCGGGCGGCACCATCATCGAAGGCACGTCCGGGAACACCGGCATGGGACTCGCGATTGCTGCGGTCGTCAAGGGGTACAAGTGCATCTTCACGACGACCGACAAGCAGTCGAAGGAGAAAGTCGACGCGCTCAAGGCGTTCGGCGCCGACGTCATCGTCTGTCCGACCAACGTGGATCCCGAGGATCCGCGGTCGTATTACTCGGTGTCGTCTCGGCTCGAGAAAGAGATTCCGAACTCGTGGAAAGCCAATCAGTACGACAATCTGTCGAACACGGCCGCCCACTACGAGGAGACCGGCCCGGAAATCTGGGAGCAGACCAACGGCCGAGTAACGCATCTGGTCTGCGGAGTTGGCACGGGCGGCACGATCAGCGGCGTCGGTCGCTTCTTGAAGGAGCGCAATCCGAAGATAAAGGTGTGGGGCATCGACACCTACGGCTCGGTGTTCAAGAAATACAAAGAGACGGGAATCTTCGATAAGAACGAAATCTACCCCTACATTACGGAAGGCATCGGCGAGGATTTTCTGCCCGCCAACGTCGACTTCGCCGTCATCGACCATTTCGAGAAGGTCACCGACAAGGACGCGGCGCTCATGACGCGACGGATCGCGCGCGAAGAAGGAATTTTCGCCGGCAACTCCGCCGGCTCTGCGATGGCCGGACTGCTGCAGCTCAAAGAGAACTTCACCAAGAACGATGTCGTCGTGGTCGTCTTCCACGATCACGGTTCGCGCTATCTCGGGAAGATGTACAACGACGAGTGGATGCGCGAGAAAGGGTTCCTCGAAAAGTCCGGGATGACCGCGCGCGACCTGGTGGCGGCCGGCGTGCCCGGTGAACTGCTGGCGATCGAAGGAACCGAAGCGGTGGAGATCGCGGTGAAGCTCATGAGCGAGCACGATTTCTCGCAGATCTCGATCACCCTCGACAAGCGCCTGGTCGGTTCGCTCAATGAGACCCACCTGTATTCACAGCTCCTTGCCGAACCGTCGGTAAAATCGCAGCCGGTCGAAACGATCATGCAGCCGGCGTTTCCGTTCGTCGACATTTCGACGCCGGTGGAGTTGCTGGCGACGATGATCACTCCCGAGAATCCGGCGGTGCTCGTTCGCGATTTCAAGACCGACAAGACGTTCATCATCACGCGTTCCGATATCATTCGGGTGTTGTGCTGACATGAAATTGCAGGAACTGACGCCGCTGCTTCGGACCAACGACCTGAAAGGCTCGATCGAGTTCTACACAACGGTGCTCGGATTTGAATGCGATGGGTCGAGCGAAGAGTTTGGCTGGGCCTCGGTCCGTCGCGACAACGTGACGATCATGTTTGCGCTGCCCAACGAGCACGAGCCGTTCGATGGTCCGTCATTCACCGGATCGTTCTACATCAACCCCGACGATGTGGATGCGATGTGGGAGCGCGTGAGGGATAAGGCCCGCGTCTGTTACCCGATCGACAACTTCGATTACGGGATGCGCGAGTTCGCCATCTACGACAACAACGGCTACCTGCTTCAGTTCGGACATGAGACGCCCGCAGCGATGCAGGCCGCCGAGGGCGCCTGACTCGGTCCATGCGCATAATCCGCAGCGTTGTGGCCGTGGCTCTCGGCTTTGGATTCATGGCTGCCACCGTCACGGTAGGCACGCTCGTCGCCTCGCGCGCTCTTGATCGAGATACGCCAGAGATCCGGTTGACGTCCACGGCATTCTCGACGTTTCTATTCTTGAACCTTGTGTTCTGCGGTATCGGCGGAATCCTCGGCGGGTGGCTGACGGCGCGGCTTGCGTCCTTTGCGCCGTATGCGCACGCGGCGGCGTTGGCAGCGCTCGTGGCCGTCTTGATAATCGATGTCGCCATGGCGATGCCGACGCCTGGCCAACCGGGTTGGTATCCTTCACTGTTTGGCATCGTTGCGGTCACCGGTGTCCTGCTGGGTGGAAAGCTCCGGGCGGCAGCCAATGCACCGATCATCAATCGTGCGTGATATCCCCGTTCGTTTGAATCGCCATGCGAGAAAAGAGATCTTGATGAGTCATCGTCTTCGAGTGTTCACCCGCAGCGTCGCGACGCTTGCGTGCGTTCTGGCCTGTGCGCCATCGCTCTTCGCGCAGGATTCCGACATCCTTGGCAGTTGGGATGTCACGGTCACGGCGGGACAGGGTCCCGCGACGTCGACTCCGCTCGTTCTCAAACGCGAAGGAGATCAAATCGTCGGCACGTTTTCGAGTCCGCAGGGGGATCACAGTGTCGAGGCCAGCGTCAAAGACAAAGCGGTGACGATCTGGTTCAGCGTGCGAACCCAGACCGGTCCGATTCCAATCACCATGAAAGGCACCGCCGACGGCGACGCGATGACCGGCGTGATGGAGTTCGGGACCGGCGGCCAGGGGCAATGGTCGGCGAAGCGTGCGGCAGGCCGGCCAGCGGGCACTCAGGCAAAGGATTCGCCGCTTGACGTCAGCGGCACCTGGAACTTCCAGGTTGAAATCGGTGGAAATACCGGGACGCCGACGATGACGTTCAAGCAGGAGGGGGAGAAGCTGTCTGGCCGTTACAGCGGACAGCTGGGGGAAGCGCCGTTGACGGGAACGCTGAAAGGCAATGCGATCGAGTTTTCCTTCGACATCGCCATCGAGGGGAACACCGTCCGCATCGTCTACGCAGGAACTGTGGAGAAAGACTCGATGAAGGGCACAGCCAAGTTCGGCGACTTCGGCGAGGGTGCGTTCACCGCCAAACGAAAGCCGTAAGAGGTGGCTGGCACCTTTCCCGGAAAGGTGCCAGCCACCTTTTCAGGTGAGAATTCGGGCTAAAGCTATTCCTGTGTTATGCTTAAGGACGACCGCCGGATCTCCAGCGAGCGGTCTAGAATCCGGCGCTACGGCGCCGTTTTTCATGTCCGCGATCCCGCTTGAGTTCACGCTCGAGTTGACCCCTCGAGCCCGCGTCGATGTCATCGACGTGCGTGGCGAGGTTTCATCGCGCTACGGCGATGCCCTCTCAGACTTTCCCCGCGCACTCTGCTGCTCCTTTCACACCACGGCCGGTTATCTGGATCGCAGCGTCGCCTCCCGGCTCAACCAGGGGCCTGACGGGGTGATGCCGTATATCGACGTCTTCCGGACCATGTTTCCAGAGGGTGCCGGTTACGAGCACGACAAGATCGAACGGCGGACGGAGCTTTCGCCGGCGCAGCGTCCGGTCGAGCCGTTGAATGCCGACTCGCACCTGGCGTTTATGGCGGGCGCCCTCAGGACCTGCGTCGCCTATCTCAATCGCCCGAGCGAACCGATGTCATTCATCGACCTCGATGGTGTGCACGCGGGCCGATCGCGCACGCGCCGAACGAGCGTGATTGGGTATACCGCGGAAGAAACGGTTGCGACGACGAGAATCGTCGTCCCGGTGTCGGGCCACAGCGTGGAATCGGTGAACCTGAAAGACCCACAGCTCGGCGTCTACAGCCAGGTCGCCGCGCTCATTCGTTACCACGGTGTCGTGAAGGGGCGCGTGCGGCTGTCGCTTGCGGCGGGCGAACGGCATGCAGGGCTGACCGTCAACGAGTACGAGACGCTCTTGATGCGTCACGATCTGTCAGAAGTGCTGCGCGATCCGCTGCGATTCATGGCCGAGAAGGCGGGGCACATGCTCGGCAACCCGCGTGCGATTCCCGCAAGGACACTCGACTACGCGAAATACGATCTGGTGCGTGTGTTCAACCGGCTGCTCGACGCGCTGGGCCTCGGTCAGACGCCGGTTGAGAACCTGCTCTCGCGCGCTATCGCAATGCCCGCGTCACGCTTCCTCCGGATGAAGCGTTCTGTCAGCCTGCTCGTTTCCGATCGCGACGAGAACGGTAAGGGCAAGATCATCGAAGGAACCTATCAGAGCCCGATCCTGGTCCAGTGGCATCGCGGCAACCGCCGCGCGCGCGTGCTCGATGTCACGATTACGCGGTTCATTTAGTACTTCCAGCTCTTCGTCCCACCGGCTGGCGCACCTTTGTCCACCTGCGCCGCGAGCTTCTGCCACAGCTCCGCGCCCCGTGGTCCCCAACAGTGTGGGGCGCGGCGCTGGAACACAACCTCGCCCGCGAATTTCGGATCGTCCGCTTTCGACAGGAACTCGTTTAACTTCTCGACCGCGTCGTTGAGGTAGTACGAGTCCATATCGCCGACGTAGATGTGGATCTTGTTGGCGACTTTCGGACCGAGGACCGTCCAGTTCTTCCGAAGGATCTCCGCCAGGTCGTATTTCTTCCACTGTTCGGCGACCGACTTGTCGATGATGCCTGTCTCCTTGTTCCAGAGCCGTCGCGGGTATCCGTCGGGTCCGACCGGAGAGTAGGTGGCTTCCCAGATGTCCCACTGTCCTCCGGACCGGGACTTGTCGCCGACGACGAGTTCGTACCAGTTCTCATCTTTCATCATCGCTTCGATGTTGCCGTCGATCTTCCGTTGGCTGGGACGCTCCACCGTCGTCCAGCCTTTGTCGATGTAGTAGGCGTTGATATCGCTGTAGATGTTGACGATCTGGTGATAGGAGAAATCGACGGCATCGGGGCAGAGCGCAAACGATCCGCCGTAGAAATCCGGGTAGAGCACTTGATGCGCGAGCGCAATCCAGCCGCCGGTTGACCCGCCCGAGAGCATGCGCGCCCACGGTTCTCGAATGACACGGAACTTCTGTTCGACCGCCGGGATCAGCTCCTTGATGATCGCCTCGCCGTATGGACCGTTGTTCTCGGAGTCCACTCCGTAGGAATCGTCGTAGTACGGGGACGGATGCTGAAGCGTGACGGCGATGAAACGCGGCGCCGTGTCCGACATCCAGAACCGATCGAAATCCCCGCCGCGCCCGAAGCCGCCAGGCGGGTTCAGCGAGAAGTGATCCTGCATGTAGTTGACCGGATAACGAACGTTCGGATGCGTGTCGTACCCTTTCGGCAGCAGCACCGTTGCGCCGAGATAGATTGGCTGCCCCCACCACTTGCTGAGAATCGTGCTCTGAAATCTGATTCGCTTCACCATCTCGGTGTCGGCAGGACGCTGTATCGGCGGAATCACTTTGTTGGCGACGAGCCGGATCGGCGTGGCGGACTTCGGATCGAACGCGACTCGAATCGGATCGCCGAAGATGTTGCCCGGCGAACGCTTCCAGTCCTGTCCTTCCCATTGATCGTTGTGCAGCCAGACAGTGTGTCCATCCGCGCGCGGGAACCGCGTATAGACATTGACGAACGGCTGCATCCAGTATTCACCGGCAGGCAGATCCCGCAGGCTGCGGATTGGATGGCCGCGATCGTCAGCGGTGAGCGTCGTGACCCCATCCGGTGCCAGACCTTCGACGAAACGCGAGAACAGCGGCACGCCAGTTGGTGAGGTCTGTTCAATTGGTGGACGACGATTGTCGCGGCTGATCGCGACGTAGACCATGCCGGTGACCGCTTCCGCTCGCGCGTCTTTTGCGAAGAGCACGTCGATGCGCGGCCCCTCGCTGCGCGCCTGTTCCGATGCCATGACGCGCGTGACGAGCAACGCGATCACGACGGACAGCAACAATCCGGAGGCAAGACGAGGCAATGCGCGCATAATGCTCATCGTATCGCATGGAACCAGGGCCTCCGACTCAGGCGTCGCCTTCGCTCGGGACAGGCCTCCGCCCTACGCGATTCATTCTGGCGATCGTCGTTTCAACGGCGCTCGTGCTCTCGGCCCCGTTCATCGGATTTGTCAGAAGCTGGATTCGCGCGACATTTCCAGGGCAATTCGTTCGTATCGTCGGCGCCGCGATTGCGGTGCTTGCGGCCGCGGCGATGGTTGCGGCCATTCTGCGAATCCGCCACAACCGTCTGCTTCGCTATAGCGCTCTCATCGCGGCGCTCGGCGGTGCGATCTGGTTCTCTCTCGTCGAGGCGACCGGTAACCCGGATGTCGACGTGGTCCAGCGGTTTCACTTCGTGGAATACGGCGTCATCACGTTCTTGTTCTATCGAGCGTGGCGGCCACTGCGGGATCCAGCAGTACTGATCATGCCGATTCTTGCCGGCCTGCTGGTGGGAACAGCCGACGAGTGGCTGCAGTGGTTCATCCCGAACCGCGTCGGAGAGATCGCCGATATTCTGCTGAACGGGATGGCGATCGGTTGTGGCCTTTTGTTCAGTCTCGGCGCGGATCCGCCGGATCGCTTTCAAGCGACCTTCCGTCGAGGATCGATCGTGCGGGTCGGGCGTCTCGCCTCGATGACGATTCTGGCGCTTGCGCTGTTCGTTCGCATCGTTCATCTTGGCTACGACATCCGAGATCAGGAAGTTGGGATGTTCAAATCGCGGTATTCGATGACCGCGCTCCCGGCGCTGGCAGATGCCAAGCGGGCCGAGTGGCGGATACATCCGCCGCCGCTCGTATTGCAGCGCGTGTCCCGCGAAGATCAGTACATGACCGAAGGCGTCACGCATGTGCAGCGGCGCAACGAGCTGCTCGCGGCGAACGAGGTGAAAGGCGCGTGGATGGAAAATCTGATTCTGGAGAAGTACTACGCACCAGTGCTCGACACGCCATCGTATGTCTCGCGCACCGGCCATCGCTGGTCTGCGGAACAGCGCGCGTCGGTCAACTCGCGCGCAGCCGGCAGCGACCCGGCGTACGTCAGCACCGCCAATCCGTATCCAATCGTCGCGTGGTCGAGGGGCCTCTTGTGGCTCGCCTCGATTTCCGCCGCTGCCGCCGTGCGAATCGCCGCCATCCGCGTCGATCGATCGAGTCGCGCGCAGTCCACCGCGTCAACGACTGTGTGATCGTCGGCCGCCCTTTCTCATCGGCTCGTGGCTCTCGGACCGCCCATAGCCTCCGCCGCCCGGCTTCTCGCCACCGTGATGCACCTTGTTCACCGTGGCCCACGCACGACGCTCAGCTTCGCGTTCCGGGACGCCGCGTTCTTCATAACCCTTTTCGATGTGCTCAGCCTGACGCTTCTGCTTATCCGTGTAGTGGCGTTTGTCTCCGCGGGGCATGACGTGCACCTCCGGTTCACTTCTTCGCAATGCTGGTGCCAAGGGAGCCAGAAGTGCCAGGTGTGCCACGAGGCGGGGCCATGGGCCCGCACTACACGTGGCTGAGCTCCGCGCGTCGTCTCGCTCGCCTGTGCCGTATGCGCCAGATCGCAAGCACCATGAACGACGCGACGCACAGTTCGACGTACACCTTCTCGCCATCGATGTAGTCGATGGCGCGGCCGGTAACGGTCGGATCGGCGATGAGGCCATGGATGAAGAAGACGACGGCGGCCGCGTAGGTCGAGTAGTGAATCGACTTCCAGACCCGTCGTCCCAACGCGCGTCTAAAGAATGAGGTAACCACCACGACGATGACCAGGTACAGCGCAATCGCGCCGAGCACATTCGAAATGGGCTGGACCGGTGACCATATCGGTAGCGACAGATCGATGACACGGAAGCGTGGCGACGATGAAAACAGCAGGATGGCCGGGTGAACAATTGCTGTCGCGAGCGCGATGTATCCGGTCCAGTTGTGGAGTCGGAAGAGCTTCACCGCGCGATGAGGCCAATGGCGCGCGGGATTGTAGCCGGCGGCTATCAACAAGCCAAGCAGCAGATTGGCGGCGAGCAGCCCGACGCCGACAAGGGCGACATACGCGGACAACTCGACCGCCGAAGGCATCGCCTGCTTTTTACGACAGGTAACCGTCCGCCGTCACACAGCGACCGGTATGCGGATCCCGGAGACCAGATAATCGAAAGTCCATTACCGCTATGATCGGTGACATGGTCCGTGAGTTACGAGCCACGATCAACGGACGCAGCGTGCGATATCTCGAGGCGGGCATCGGCTGGCCGGTAGTCCTCATTCACGCGTTTCCACTCAATGCCGATATGTGGAGGCCGCAGTTGGAGCGCGTTCCGGAAGGCTGGCGCTTCATCGCACCGGACCTGCGCGGCTTTGGACCAGATGCCGCTCCTGCCAGCGGGTCGAGCACGCTCGACGACATGGCCGGCGACATTGCCGCACTGCTCGACGAACTCGCCGTCGATCGAGCCGTCATTGGCGGGCTGTCGATGGGGGGCTACATCACGCTCGCGCTCTTCCGGAGCGCGCCCGAGCGGTTCAGCGGAATGATCCTCGCCGATACCAAGGCGCAGGCCGACACGCCCGAAGGGTTGGACGGTCGTCGCAAGATGATCGCGCTCGCGCGCGCTGAGGGCCCGGCGGGCGTCGCGCAATCGATGCTCCCGAAGCTGCTCGGCGAAACGACCTTCGAACGTCGCGCTGAAATTCCGCAACGAGTACGCGCGATGATCGAGACCGCGGGCACAGAGGGAATCGTCGCCGCCATCGAAGCGATGATGCGTCGTCCCGACTCGACCAGGGATCTGGCGCGGATTTCCTGTCCCACGCTGGTCGTCGTGGGCGAGGAGGACATGCTGACGCCGGTCATCGACGCCGTTGCGCTGCAGAACCAGATTGCGCGATCGCGCCTCGTCATTCTTCCGCAGGCGGGGCATCTGTCGAACCTGGAGGTCCCGGATGGGTTTGCCCTCGCCCTGGCTGATTTCCTCTCATCGAACCTTTGACCATCTGTGAACTAATATCGAAATATGCGTTACACGGGGCTTGCTCTTACCATCGCTGTCTTTCTCGTCGCCGTCGCTCCTCCGCCGTCGCAGGTCCGCGCGTTTGCGGCACAGGGAGGCACTGGGGATGCACTCCATCGCGCCTTCGATCAGATCCTCGAGCTGAACGTTCGCGACGGGTTGGTTTATTACCGGGCGCTGCGCGCGTCGCGCGGGGCGCTCGACCGATATGCCGCATCGCTGAACGTGCCGGCGGCGACGTACCAATCGTGGTCGCGCGAACAGCAGATGGCGTTCTGGCTCAACGCCTACAATGCGTTCGTCCTACAGACCGTTGTCGATCACTACCCGCTGAACGGAGGCAGTAAGGCGTACCCGTCGAACAGCGTGCGGCAGGTCCCGGGAGCGTTCGAGCAACTCAAACACCGCGCCGCGGGCCAGAGCCTGACGCTCGACGACATCGAGAAGAAGATTCTTCCGCAATTCAAGGAGCCGCGCCTGTATCTCGCGTTGGGACGCGGCGCGGTCGGCAGCGGCCGCCTCAGGAGTGAGGCGTACACAGGCGATCAGCTCAAGCAGCAGCTCGACGACGTGCAGAACGAGTTTGTGTCCGAGCAAACGATGATCAGGATCGATCGATCGGCGAATCAGATATCGGTGACGCCGATTATCAGCTGGCACGACTCCGAGTTCATTGCGGTGTACGATACCGGCGCGACAGGTCCCCTCACGCAGCGCTCTCCGATCGAGCGCGCGATTGTCGCGTTCGTCACGCCGCGGCTGCTGCCGCTGGAGAAGGAATTCCTGCAAAAGAATGAATTCAAGGTGACATATCATCCATTCGACTGGCGGCTCAACGACCTGACGGGCGGGCCGCCGAAGTAATGGATCTTCAACTCACAAACAAAGTAGCCATCGTCACCGGATCGAGCCGCGGTCTGGGCCTGGCGAGCGCGCGGGCGCTGATTGCCGAAGGGTGCCGTGTGTGCATTTGCGCGCGCGGCCCCGAGCAGCTGGCGGCCGCGGCGATTGAAGTCGAAGCGGTCGCGCGGCGGCCGAACATGATTACCACGGTGCAGGCGGACGTTTCGACCGGCGAGGGAATCGCCACCGTGATCGATCGCACGCTTGAACGGTTTGGCGGACTCGACATTCTCGTCAACAACGTCGGGCGGGCAGGCGGCAAGGATCTGCTCGACACGACGGACGCCGAGTGGCAGGCGGCCTTCGATGAGACGCTCTTTCCGGCGATTCGCGCCTCTCGGCTGGCCGTGCCGCACATGAAGCAGCGTGGAGGCGGAGCGATCATCATGATCGCGTCGATCTGGGGGCGCGAGTCGGGCGGCCGGATGACCTACAACGCGGTCAAAGCGGCCGAAATCAGCCTCGGAAAGTCTCTTGCGCAACAGCTCGCACCTTTGAACATCCGCGTGAACAGCGTCGCGCCAGGCTCGATCATGTTCCCCGGCGGCTCCTGGCACAAACGACAACAGGCCGATCCACAGGGAATCGCGGAATTCATCAAGCGCGACCTGCCGTTTGGACGAATGGGCCGCGCCGACGAAGTGGGCGCGGCCGTCGCATTCCTGGCCTCGCCACGCGCGAGCTGGATCAGTGGCGCGTCGATTCCCGTCGATGGTTGTCAGTCGCGATCGAATATCTAAGGGCTCATGGCTCAGGGCGCATGGCTCGAGCCCATTGAGCTTCGAGCCTCGAGCCTAGAGGCGTAAGCCATGAGCGATCGCATCCAATCGCTTGCCGACGCCGTGTTCATGCCGTGGGTGGTTGCGGTGCTGCTCGGCGCCGGATTGTTTCTGACGCTGCGGCTGCGTTTCGTCCAGGTGCGCCGCTTTGCCGACGCGTGGCGTGGGGCCTTTGTGACGCGCGCGAGCGGCGGGGAAGGAGCGCTGACCCCGTTTCAAGCATTCATGACGGCACTGGCGGCGTCAATCGGCACCGGCAATATCGCCGGCGTCGCGACCGCCATCGTGTCTGGCGGACCTGGAGCGCTCTTCTGGATATGGGTGTATGGCTTCGTCGCGATGGCGATCAAGTTCAGCGAGGCTGTCCTCGGTATCACGTTTCGCGAAACACGCGGCGCGACGGTCTTGTCCGGACCGATGTACTACCTGCGCGACGGCCTTCGATCGCCATGGCTCGCATGGACGTTCGCCCTGGTGGCCGCCGTGGCAGCACTGACCACGACGCCCTTCACCCAACCGAACTCGATGGCCCTGGTGTTGAACAGCGTCGTTGGGATCCCGAAACTCGCATCGGGGATCACGATTGCGATTCTGACGTGGCTCGTGATCATCGGAGGTATCAAGTCGATTGGCCGCGCGGCGGAGAAGTTATCGCCGCTGAAGGTGGGTCTCTACCTGGCCGGTGGATTGATCGTCATCGTTCTCAATCTCTCGCGCATTCCATCAGTCATCAGTCTCATCTTCGAGCGTGCGTTTTCGTTCCAGTCTGTGGCCGGCGGAGGACTCGGCATTCTTGTCGCGATGCGTTACGGCATTGCGCGCGGCATCTATGCCAACGAGGCGGGGTATGGCACGGCAGCTGTCGCGTATGGGACGGCACGGAGTTCACAGCCGGTGCAGCAGGGGCTGAACGGCGTCATCGAAGTTTTCGTCGTGTCATTCGTTACCTCCACCATCAGCGCGATGACGATTCTGCTGACTGGCGTATGGGAATCCGGTCTGACGAGTACTGCCGCCGTTGCCTCTGCTTTCAACTCGGCGATTCCGGTGGCCGGAGGTTACATCGTCGCATTCTGCGCATTCCTCTTCGGATACACGACCCTGATCGGTTGGGCCTACTATGGCGAGCAGTTCTTCGAGTACATCCTCGGCCGACGCGTCACGATGCCGTATCGGTGGATCTACTGTCTTCTCATTCCATTGGGTGCCGTGTCCAAGGTTGCCACTGTCTGGGCCTGGGGCGATCTGATGAATGCGCTTCAGGTGTTTCCGAATCTGATTGGGGTGATTGGGTTAAGCGCGCTCGCCGCAAAGATATCGCGCGAGCCGTTTGGTGCGGCGGTGCCGGGATCCGACCCTCGACAAGCTCCGGACGCCCTGAGCCCGTCGAAGGGCGCGGTCCGGGATCCGGGATCAGGGGTCCGGGATTGAGTTTCGCCTCTTGATCGCCCCGCGGCAGCCTGCTACCATGGCTGCGCAATTCCAACGGACTCAACAGTTTCGATGCCGCAACCGACCCTGCCTGTCATTTCCGGAGATAAAGACCGTTCGCTGCACGAAGTATTATCGCGGCTGACGGCATCTCCAGCGCCGTTGGGACGCGACACCGATCTCATCGTCACGGCCGCGCATCGGCTGCCCGCCATCACGGCCTCTTTTTCACCGTATCCGACCGGCACTGACGATCGGCTCATCGCCGCGCTCGCAGGCCGCGGCATCGACCAGCTCTACACGCATCAGGCCGAAGCGTTCGAACACGTGCTCGCAGGACGCAATGTCGTGACCATCACGCCCACGGCTTCGGGCAAAACCCTCTGTTACAACGGGCCGGTGTTGAACGCGATTCTCCAGGACGCGTCGACGCGCGCGCTCTACCTGTTTCCGACGAAGGCGCTCGCGCAGGATCAGCTCGCAGAGCTGCACGAGCTTTCCGAGCTTGTCGCTCACGATTCCGATCTGCAGATTGGGGTCTTTACCTATGACGGCGACACACCGGCAGATGCGCGGCGCGCGATCCGCGGCAAGGCGCACGTGGTGCTCAGCAATCCCGACATGGTCCACTCGGGCATCCTGCCGCATCATCCGCGATGGGCCAAGCTGTTCGAGAACCTTCGGTTTGTCATCATCGACGAACTCCATGCCTACCGCGGCGTGTTCGGAAGCCATCTGGCGAACATCATTCGCCGTCTCCATCGCATCTGCCGACACTACGGATCGAATCCGACTTTCATCTGTTCGTCGGCCACGATTGCCAATCCAAGGGAACTTGCGGAACGGCTGATCGGCCGGCCGTTCGAGCTTGTTGAAAAGAGCGGCGCCGCGCGCGGCGAAAAATTCTTTCTCTTCGTCAATCCCCCGGTTGTCAACGCACAGCTCGGCATTCGACGTTCGTATCTTGCCGAGACACGACGTGTCGCGCTCGAGTTTCTCCGCCACAATCTCCAACTGATTCTGTTTGCGCAGAGCCGTTTGTCGGTGGAGATCCTGACTACCTATCTGAAGGACGCATTCCATGGTCCGCCGGGTGCGGCAGATGTCATTCGCGGGTATCGCGGCGGCTACCTGCCGAATCGCAGGCGGGAGATCGAACGCGGTCTTCGCGAAGGGCGCGTGCGTGCGGTCGTCTCGACCAACGCGCTGGAGCTCGGGATCGACATTGGCGCGCTCGACGTTGCGGTTCTGGCCGGCTATCCGGGGACCATCGCCGCGACCTGGCAACGCGCCGGACGCGCCGGTCGCCGAACGACCAGATCTGCGGCCGTGCTGGTCGCCAGCAGCGCACCCATCGATCAGTTCATCGTCCGCAATCCGTCGTACTTCTTCGATGCGTCGCCCGAGCATGCGCTGATCAATCCCGACAACCTCCACATTCTTCTCGATCACGTCAAATGCGCAGCGTTCGAACTACCGTTCGCCATCGACGAACGTTTCGGCGAGGAAGTCGATCTCCAGGCGGTGCTGTCCGTGCTCGCTGAAGAAGGATTCGTCCATCAAGCGGACGGTCAGTGGAACTGGACAAACGAATCATATCCCGCCGATGCAGTGAGCCTGCGGTCGGTCTCGTCCGATAACTTCGTCGTGGTGGATTGCACGAACGGCGAACGTGTCATCGGCGAAACCGATTTCACCAGCGGGCCGGCCACGCTGCACGAGAAGGCAATCTACATTCTCGAGGGCCAGCTGTTTCAGGTCGAACGATTTGATTTCGACGGCCGCAAAGCGTACCTGCGTGCGGTTGATTGCGACTACTATACGGATGCGATCACGTATACGAAGGTGACGATCCTTGACACATTCGAGTCGTCCGCCGCCGCCGGTTTGGAGGTGCGGGCCGGCATCCTCGCCATCCGATCGCATGGCGAGGTCCATGTCGTCTCGCGAGTGGTTGGTTTCAAAAAGATCAAGTTCTACACCAACGAAAACGTCGGCTCTGGTGAACTCGATCTGCCAGAGCAGCAGATGCACACCTCCTCGTATTGGCTGACGATTCCGACCGACGTCATGTCGTCGCTGCCGTTTGCGACTGACGATCGCAGAGATGGTGTCGTCGGACTCGCCTTCGCGATGAAGCACGTCGCACAGCTGCTGTTGATGTGCGACGGCCACGACATCGGGCTTTCGGTCGACGGTGGTTCATTGGATCGATCGACCCGCACCGGCGGAATGGGAGGCATGCCGGAGGCGCTCGCATCCGAACCCAACGTCTTCATCTACGACAATTATCCAGGCGGGATCGGGTTCAGCCGTCCGTTGTACGAAATGCACGATCTGCTGCTCGAACGCACGCGCGATCTGATTGCGGGATGCCCCTGTGAGTCGGGCTGCCCATCGTGTGTCGGACCGGAGGGACACACAGGTCCGCATGCCAAACAGGTCGCATCCCGCATCCTCGATCACCTTCTTCAGGCCGAGCCCGTGTGATGGACCTCTCGTCGCGCCTTCGCGCCATCGTCAAGAGCGGACCTCCCAAGCCGAGCCGGGAACTGACCTATGAACCCGACACGGGCCGTTACGAAGCGACGATTGATTTGTCACAGCTTGCGGCCGTGCTTGGCGGGCGTCCGGTAGAAACTCCGTTCGGCCGATGCCTCATCGTCGATCGACGGTACGAAGCGGATAGGTGGCATGGATCAATTCAGATCGGGCAGTGCGAGGTGGACGATCTCAACGCCCTCTGGATCCTTGATCCGGCGCTGAGTGTGTCGCTCTCTGACCGGGGTCGAACCCCGGTCGGTGGTTTACGTACTTTTCCACGGACCGTTTTCATCGATCTCGAGACCACAGGCCTCAGTGGAGGAGCAGGGACCGTTGCCTTCCTGGTGGGTTGCGGATTCTTCGATCTCGGGGCGTTTCAGGTGCGGCAGTTTCTGCTCACCAGTTATGCGTCAGAACGCGCGCTGCTGTGGGCAGTTGCCGAGTTCTTCAAAGACGCTGATCTCATCGTCACCTACAACGGGAAGTCATTCGACGTTCCGGTAATGGAAACGCGATGGCTGTTTCATCGCTTGCAGATGCCGCTCGACGGCGTTCCGCATTTCGACATGGTGCACCCGGCGCGACGCTTGTGGCGTCCGCGCGCGGCAGCGATTGAGATGGACGACGGAGGATGTCGGCTCGGAACTCTGGAGCGGACGCTCTTCGAGGTGAATCGCGTCGGTGATGTGGGTGGTTTCGAGGTTCCCGCGCGCTTCTTCCGGTTCCTTCGCAGTGGCGATCCTCGGCCCCTCGAAGCCGTACTCGAGCACAATCGATTCGATCTCGTGTCGCTCGCGGCTGTCATGGCGCGCGCCGTCGATTTGGTACGCAGTGGACATCTCGCGTGCCGCGATTGCGGCGAGGCACTGGCACTCGGCCGCGTTTACGAACGCGCCGCCGCTGACGATCGCATCAGCTGCCGCGAGCGAGTATTCGTTCAGGCTGGCTCGTGTTATCAGCGCGGCACGGAATCACGCGCGACTGATATCAGGGCTGAAGCGCTTTACAGGCTCGCGTTGTGGCACCGGCGTGAACGGCGGTTCGCCGAGGCCGCGGCGATCTGGCGTGAAGTGCTGGACCTCACCGAGCCTCGTGGAGTGCGCAGAATGACGGGAATGCGGGCATTGCGCCGATTCGCCGCGGAAGCGCTCGCGATTCATCACGAGCACCGCGACCGCGATCTCGACAGCGCTCGCGAACTGGCGCTGTTCGCACTGGAAGAAGCGGAGGCGGACGGCCGCGTGGCCGATGGCGTGCGTCACCGCCTGGCGCGGCTCAACAGAAAGATCGCCAAAAAAACAGACGCTCAGCTCTTGTGGAGCTGAGCGTCTAAAGCTCTTTTCGCCTGTTCCTGCCCGACGTTACTTCGTTGCGGCGGCGGCCTTCTCGGACGACTTCTTTGTCTTCGCGGCGGCCTTGCGGCTCTCGGAAGTCTGCGCGCCGAAGCGCTTCGTGAAGCGTTCCACGCGGCCTTCCGTATCAACCAGCTTTTGCCGGCCGGTGAAAAACGGGTGGCAGTTGTTGCAGATTTCGAGGTGGAGCTCCGGTTTGGTCGACCGGGTCTTCCAGGTGGCGCCGCACGCACAGCGCGCCTCGATCTCGTAGTACTTAGGGTGAATCCCTTCCTTCACTGCAGGCTCCTTGCCCCTATTGGGAAAAGATCATTATAGCAGATGGTTGAATTCCCGTTAACTCGTTGAGCGCCAGCTCGTTAATGTCTCATTCGATGTAGTCCACGGTTCGATCCCATCGATGCTTTTTCAGCTCTGCCATAAGCGTCGCCGACAACCCGTGTCCGTCGCTCGTGCCGATGTTCTGCTCGACATGCTTCAACTTCCGCATGCCAGGAATCACTGTGCTCACGTCCGGGTTCTGGAGAATGTGCCGCAGCGTCAGTTCGGGCATGGTCATCTCGCGCGGGACAAACGGGCGAAGTCTTTCAATGCGCTCCAGTGTCGGAATCAGGTTTTCCGGACGGAAGTAAATGTTCCGGAAGTCTCCTTGCGGCCAGGTTGATTTCTGGGTCAACGTGCCGGTCAGGCTCCCTTCGTCGAACGGGACGCGCGCGATGATCCCGATCTCCTTCTCCCGGCAGATCGGAAACAACTCATCTTCAGGATTCTGATCGAGGACGTTGTAGACCACTTGGACTGCGTCGATGAGGCCACTTCCAAGCGCACGCAACACATTGGTCGGCTGCCAGCGATTGATGCTGATGCCGATGGCCCGGACCAATCCATCTTCTTTCAGCTTCGCCGCCGCACGCTGCCATCGGTCGTCATCAGCCCACGTATCGCTCCAGACGTGGAATTGTTGCAGGTCTATCGTGGAGACTCCGATGTTCTCGAGACTCTTCTCCGTGTACTCGCGAATGTAGTCGGCCGGATACACATCGTCGAGGGTGTATTCCGGTCGAGCGGGCCAGCGCCGATTCTTGGGCGGGATCTTGGTTGCCGAATACAGCCGTTTCCCCGGATGGCGCTTCAACAACTTCGCGAGCAGCCGCTCACTATGGCCATCACCATAAGCCCATGCGGTGTCGAAGAAGTTGCAGCCGAGTTCGACCGCGCGATCGAGTGACGCGAGCGATTCCTGATCTTCGCTCCCGGTCCACCCGGCCATGCCCCACATACCGTAGCCAATTTCGGAGACTTCCCATCCTGTCCTGCCAAAACGTCGATAGCGCATGTCGTGATCATAGTTTCGCGTGCCGCAAGTGCCAAGGGTGCCAAGGTGGCAAGGCACTCGCTACGCCTTACAATGCACTCATGCAACCGTCCGTTCCATCATTCTGTCTGCTCGTATTTCTCTTCCTCTCCGCACCTCTTGCACAACCAGCTGGCGAAAAACTCGACTATCAGACGATCGCGAAGATTCGAGAGGAGGGTCTGAATCGATCGCAGGTCATGGATCACATCAGCTGGTTGAGCGATGTGTATGGACCGCGGCTGACCGGCAGCCCGGCGATTCTCCAGGCCAGCGACTGGGTTTTGAAGAAACTCAACGAGTGGGGTCTCGCGAACGCGCACCGCGAGAGCTGGGCATTTGGAAAGGGCTGGACGCTCGTGAGGTTCAGTGCGCACATGATCGAGCCGCAGGTGCAGCCGCTCATCGGGTTCCCGGGCTCGTGGACGCCGGGAACGAAAGGGACGATCATCGCCGACGTTGTTCGCGTGCAGATCGATTCCGAGGCTGACTTCGAGAACTACCGCGGAAAGCTGGCGGGGAAAATTGCGCTGACCCAGCCGGAACGTCCCGTTCCGATGCTGGAAGGGATGGTCGTGCATCGGATGGGAGAAAAGGATTTTGCCGAAGCGGCGACCACGCCTCCGCCGCGAGGACGTGGGGGTCGCGGCCGGCGTAGCGGCGCATCGGACACGGCGAACGATGACGAAGCGACCGGAACCGGACGCGGCGCGGCTCAAGCTTTCGCCGCCAGGGTTGCGCAGTTTCTGAAAGCCGAAGGTGTTGCCGCGATCTTCAACCGCGGAAGCGACAACATCATGTATTCGATCGGCAGCGACCTTTCGGCCGCACAACAGCACCCGGATGGCGGGACGATCTTTCCAAGCGGCAACGGATCGCGAGGTCCTGATGCGGGCAGCGGGCTTCCGACGGTGACGCTTGCCGTCGAACACTACAACCGGATGGTGCGCGTGCTTGTGAAGGGAATTCCGGTCCGAGTCGAGCTCAACGTGGAAACGAAGTTCTACGACGAAACGACGCCGAACGGCTTCAACACGATCGCGGAGATTCCCGGGACCGATCCGAAGTTGAAAGACGAAGTGGTGATGCTGGGCGCGCACTTCGATTCGGTCGCGGCGGCTACCGGGGCTACCGATAACGCTGCCGGCTCGGGCGCGATCATCGAGGCGATGCGAATTCTCCAGGCGGTTGGTGCCAGGCCACGGCGCACGATTCGTCTCGCGCTGTGGGGCGGGGAAGAGCAGGGGCTGCTCGGATCGCGCGCGTACGTTCGCGAGCACTTCGGCGATCCAGCAACAATGATGTTGAAGGCCGAACACGCGAACCTTGCTGCGTACTTCAACTCCGACAATGGAACCGGGCGCATCCGTGGAATCTGGTTGCAGGGGAACCTGGAAGTGCGGCCGATCTTCGAGGAGTGGATGAAACCGTTGGCCGATCTTGGTGTCGTCGCGGCGGGGCCACGTTCGGTGACGTCGACCGATCACGTCGCGTTTGATGCCATCGGACTTCCCGGTTTCCAGTTCATGGTCGACCGGTTGGAATACAACTCGCGAACCCACCATTCGAACATGGACTTCTACGATCGCGTACAGCGCGACGACATGATCCAGCAGGCGACCGTGATCGCGGTCTTCGCCTACAACGCGGCGATGAGAGACGAGAAACTGCCGAGGAAGGCTTTGCCGAGTCCTACTCAGTAAGCGGAGCGGACGGAGGGCCCGGCACAAGATCAACCCGGAGGCACGGAGACACGGAAGGAAAAACGATCACCTGGAACGCAGTTTGGATAATTCTCCTCGCTATGTCGCGTCGTGTCGCACGTTGGGTGATCGCGGTCGTCGGCGGTCTGCTGGTTTTGCTGGCAATTATTGCCGGCGGCGGTTCTCGCACCGCGACACTGCGGCAACTGGTCATCGAGACACTCTCGGAGCGGCTGGATAGCGAAGTTCAGCTTGAATCGTTCAGTGTGGACACGTTTCCCACTGTTCACGTGACCGGTACCAACCTCATCATTCGCCACAAGGGCCGAAAGGATGTTCCTCCTTTAGTTTCGGTGACCGCGTTCGAGCTCGACGGTGGCCTCTTCGGATTGTTCAGCAGACCGCGTCGGTTTCGAACCGTTTCGTTGACCGGGCTGCAAATCAACATTCCCCCTGGGTTCGAGAAAGACGGCGACAGCGAAGCCGCGCCGCCAGTCACTGCCACGGATCAATCTGACGGCGCGGCAGCGATCGTCGTGGACCGCCTCGAAGCGAGAGGCGCAGCGCTCACACTGATCCCAAAGCGCGCGGGTAAAGAGCCGCGCGTGTTCGCGGTTCATTCCTTGACGATGAAGCCACTGGGTCGCGCGGAGACGATGTCCTTCGAGGCAACCCTGACCAATCCCATTCCAAAGGGCTTGATTCAAACGAAGGGAACATTCGGGCCGTGGCATCGCGACGATCCCGGCGCCACTCCGCTTGCCGGTCAGTACACCTTTGACAAGGTTCTCCTGTCGACGATCAAAGGCATCGGTGGAAATCTCGCCTCGGTCGGCACATTCGAGGGACGGCTGAACCGGATCGGAGTGAAAGGAACCACTCACACTCCTGACTTTCGAGTGAATGTCAGCGCCAACCCGGTGCCGCTCGATACGCGGTTCGAAGCGGTCGTGGACGGCACTGACGGCGATACCTACCTGAACACTGTTGAGGGGACGTTCCTCGGCACTGCGCTGGCCTGCCGCGGCGCCATCGTCGGCGCGGAAGGCGTCAAGGGTCGAACGATCCAACTGCACGTCAAGATCGATCAGGGACGGATCGAGGACGTGCTGCGACTCGGAGTCAAAGGCGACAATCCAGCCATGACCGGCACGCTCGCACTGCATGCGGACATGAATCTGCCGGCGGGTCCTCGAGACGTCATGGATCGTCTTCACCTCGCAGGGACGTTCCAGGTAAACGACGCGCGTTTTACCAATGCCGAGATTCAGAAGAAGTTGTCAGATCTGAGTGAACGGGCCCGCGGACTCGATCCCGAAGAGCACGCGACCCATGTCGCCTCGAACTTTGCGGGGAAGTTCGGGCTCGCGAATAACGTGTTGAATCTTCGAGAGGGCGCATTCAATGTTCCGGGCGCGTCGGTCAGGGTCGATGGGACGTATGGCCTTGGCAGCGAGGTGCTTCAGTTCGACGGTACGGCACGTACGAAGGCGACTCTCTCACAAGCTGCCGGCGGAGGCATGAAGTCGGTGATGCTGAAGGTCGTCGATCCGCTCTTCAAAAGAGATGGCGCCGGCGCCGTTCTGCCGATCACCATCCGCGGGACGCGGAATGATCCTAAATTCGGTCTCGATTTCGGCCGCGTCCTCAAACGTCAGTGATTACTGTGGGACTGCCCACCCATCCACTCGCGCCAGTCCGCGCCGACAATCGCCCACAACACTTGATCGTGATACTCGCCGTTGCGAAGAAACGATTGACGCAGCACCCCTTCACGCGTGGCCCCGAGTTTCTGCAGCGCTCCATTTCCGCGCCCGTTCTCAATGCACGAACGCGCTTCGAGACGTTCGGCGCCGATCGTGGCGAAGGTGAACGCGACAACCGCTCGCGCCGATTCGATGAAGATACCGCTGCCCCAGAAATTTGAGCCCATCGCGAATCCCCATTCCGCGGTCTGGAACGAGGCGTTGAGCTGCCGCACCTGGAAGATTCCGACAGCCTGATCGTATCCCTCGGGCACGATTCCGAAGCAGACGTAGTGACCGGCCGCGCGCTCTCGGTGCGTCCACTCGATGAACCGTTCGAACCCGGCAATGGTGGTGGGCGGCGGCGAAATGAATCGCGTCACTTCGTCGGTGCTGAGAAACGCGAGCAGTGAAGGCGCATCCGACAAGCGCAGCTCGCGGAGCGTCACGCCCTTGGCGTGCAGAACCGGCAGTGCGGCGCGCCAGTTTGTTGCCTCTCGGCGATCGGACGCCAGGCGACTGCCGATGGAAGGGGCCGTATTCGTGTGAATCACAGCGAACCTCCCACCAGCGCCAGCGCGCTCACTCGACTTTGAGAGGTGCCCCAGACGATGTTGTCTTCGTCGTCGAGGGTGCCCCACACGATGTTATCTTCATCGAGCGTGCCCCAGACGATGTTGTCCTCGCCATCCGAGAGCGTCCCCCAGACGATCGCCTGGCCGTTGAAGTAGCCCACCAGCGAACTGCCCCAGACAATGTTTTGAGCCCACTCGGCAGTGCCCCAGACGATGTTGTTTGCCAGCGTGGCGTTGCCGGACCACATCAGCGCAGTCGACAGCGGCACGCTCGTGCCCCAGACGATGTTGTCCTCGTCGAGAGCCAGAGTGCCCCACACAATGTTGTCTTCATCGTCCGAGAACATTCCGGAGACGACTTTCGCGAAGGCGCCCGTGCCCCAGACGATGTTGTCTTCCCATGCCACCTGTCGGAGATCAACGACGCTGGTCCCATGCAGCAGCGCCGTACCCCAAATCACGGTTTGCGACCACGGTTCGATGACGCCCCCGAAGTCGTTCCACGGGGTCGCGGCACGCGTCAGCCAGTACTGACCGGCGGCGCGATTCGTATCGATGTGGTAAGCCAGCGTAACCGCGCCGATGCCGTTCACGAGTCCCGCCCCCTGCTCGAGCACGCCGTAGGCCACGCCATTCGCGTTGTGCAGCGGCGTCGCCGAGTATTCGAGCAGCGCCTTCACCGCATTCGGCGTGAGTAGCAGCGCCCCGGGAAACGCATCGCGCTGATTCCTCTTGAGCAGGTTCTGATAGTCCTGCCAACGCTGTTCCGCGCCAGCGCGGTTGGCTTCGAGCATGACCGCGACCAGGCCGGAGACGACGCCGGTCGCCATGCTCGATCCACTCAATCGCAGGAACTTCGCCGAGCCATCCTTCAGCACGAGGCCCGGATACGTCACGTCGAGTGTGCTACCGACGGCATCGGTCGAGACCAGCGACTGTCCCGGCGCGAGAATGTCGGGCTTCGCGAAGCCGTCGTACCACGTCGGTCCGCGCGAGCTGTAGTCGGCGAGGCGATCATCGGTTCGGCTCACCGTGTTGTTGGTCACGCCGGCGCCAACGGTGATCGCGGACGGCGAGTTACCTGGCGAGGCGATCCCGGCATAGCCCGTCTGTCCGGTGACCGGGTTGAATCCGTAGTTGCCGGCCGCCACGACGACGACGATACCGGCGCGAACGGCGCTCTCCACGGCCTGCACCAGCGGGTCGGTGGCCGCAGACTCGTAAATGGGATGTCCGAGCGACAGGTTGATGACGTTGATGCCAAAGCGTGTTTTGTTCGCAATGGCAAATCCGATCGCATCGATGACGTCCGACGTTTTGCCCGTACCCTTGCTGTCGAGGACTTTCAACGACAGCAGCTTGGTCGCCGGCGCGATGCCGGCGTACTTGTTGTTGGACGTCGCACCGCTCGACCCAATCAGGCCGGCGACGTGCGTCCCGTGGCCGTAGCCGTCATACGGCAGCGTGTAGTACTGCCGTCCCTTCCAGAAAACATATTGCCCAAGGATCCGCAGGCCGAAGTCGATATTCGTCGCGATTCCGGAGTCGATGATCGCAACCGTCGTGTCCGCGCCGGTAAAGCGATTGTCGAGTCCGAGCGCCTGCTTGAGGTCAGCGACGACTGTGCTCGCGAAATTCGAGCTGCTCTGCGACGACCAGCCGGAGCCGTCGGTGGTCTTCTTTGGGTTTCCTGGCGGTCCGGACGCAAGTGCCGAGACGTCCGCATTCAGCGATACGCCGTCGACATCCGGATCGTTGGCGAGTTTCGAGATTTCACGGGCGGTGAGCGTCGCGCTCACCGCACCGATCACATCGTGGACGTGGACGTCGCTGGTATGGCGTCCGACCTTGTCCTTGACGTTCGCTTCACGCCCCGGCTTCGCGCGAACGATGACATCAAACGATTCGTCTGATGTCGACGAGGCTTGCAGCGCTTTATCCAGCCTCGCAGACTGGCGGGGTCCAGCCGATGCTGGCGACGGCAACCAGATCGCCAGCGCCAGGACAGCTCCCCACACCGCTTTGCTCGACGGGTTTCTCAAAACGCCTCCGCGCACAATTCTGTGTGAAACCCATCTCTAGCAAGGACAGATCCGTTTCCTCGACACGTCAAGACGCCGAATCACTTTTCTTTTCAGTGTGTTACGAAACTCACAAGTTTGGCGGGCGATCACGGTTTTCGCGTCCTGTCCCGCTTCTGAAACAGTGAAGATCCGTGAATGGCTGTGGAAACGTGGTTTATCTCGTTGAACGAGCGGGTCTTAATTCTGTGTTCTGTAACGGAGCAGCCGCAGACGGTTTTGTGAGCGCGGGAGCCGACTGCGTACGGCACTCTGAAGCGCCCGGGCCGAGCGGCCGTCAGTGACGCGCACCGAGGTTACCTGCCGTTCGTCATCGACCCAAGGAACTCGGCGTTGCTTTTCGTCTTTGCCATCTTCGAAAGCAGAAGCTCCATTGCTTCGGTCGGAGACAGCGGCGTCAGCACTTTGCGAAGCACCCACACGCGATTGAGATCCTCGCGAGCAATGAGCATTTCTTCCTTCCGCGTGCCGCTCTTCTGGATGTCGATTGATGGAAACACGCGCCGGTCGGTGAGTTTTCGATCGAGGTGGATCTCGCTGTTGCCGGTGCCCTTGAATTCTTCGAAGATCACTTCGTCCATGCGCGACCCGGTGTCGACCAGCGCAGTCGAGACGATCGTCAGCGACCCGCCTTCTTCGACGTTCCGCGCGGCGCCGAAGAACCGCTT
>DASTVZ010000068.1:0-3732 GCA_035758845.1 Vicinamibacterales bacterium | reverse complement strand
TGAAGAAGGAGCACAGGCGGTTCTGCCACCCGACTGCGAACTCCTCATGCTGGACGATGCGCTGCACGATCTCGCGCGGCTCGATCCGCGGCAAGCCGAAATTGTCGAACTGAAGTACTTCGCCGGGCTGTCGGAGACGGAGGTTGCGGCCGTGCTGTCGCTGTCGCGGGCAACGGTGACGAGGGAGTGGCAGTCGGCGCGAGCGTGGCTCTATCGCCGGATCACGAAGGGGCGGGCCGCACGATCATGAACCGGTCGGACCGCTGGCCACGAGTCAAGGACATCTTCCACTCCGCCCTCGCGCGCGCGCCGCACGAGCGTGGTGCGTTTGTACGCGAGGAATGCCGAGAAGACTCGGCGCTCAGAGAAGACGTCGAGTCGCTCCTTGCCGCGCATGCTGACGCTGAAGGGTTCGCTGAGACTCCTGCCATTGCCGTGCTCGCTCGAGCGGCCGCAGATGCTGGCGCGCCTGTCGCTGCCGCATTGGCTCCGGGCGTCGAACTCGGGCCTTACATAATCCTGGGGCCGCTCGATACGGGCGCGATGGGTGAAGTCTATCGCGCGCGCGACACCCGGCTAGCGCGTGACGTCGCGGTCAAAGTCCTGCCCGCCGCGTTCTCCGTCGACACTGAACGGATTGCGCGACTGGAGCGAGAGGCACGTCTGCTCGCGACGCTGAACCACCCGCACATCGCGACGATTCACAGTCTCGAAGTTTCCAATGGGGTCTGCGCGCTCGTGATGGAGCTCATCGAAGGGCCGACGCTCGCCGAGCACCTCGCCGGCAGAGCCCTGCCGATGAATCGCACGCTCCCGATCGCGTGTCAGATCGCCGACGCACTGGCGGCGGCGCATGCGAGAGGGATTGTTCACCGCGACTTGAAGCCGGCGAACATCAAACTCACGGGCAGCGGCGCCGTGAAGATTCTCGACTTCGGTCTCGCGCAAGCCGTTGGCCCCGACGATCGCGACGTCGGCACGCCCGGTGAGGCCGGCGATGTTCCCATACGGGAAGATTTGATCGCCGGAACCCCGGCCTACATGAGTCCCGAGCAGGCGCGGGGCGAGCGCGTCGACCAACGCGCCGACGTCTGGGCATTTGGATGCGTGCTCTACGAAATGCTCACTGGACAGCGGCCGTTCGGCGGCACCACGATTTCCGAAACGCTCGGTGCCGTTCTGGACCGCGGGCCCGACTGGCAGGCGTTGCCACCGACCGTGCCGGATGGCATCCGGCGGTTGCTGCGTCGCTGTCTCGAACACGATCCGAAGCGACGACTGCATCACATGGCCGACGCGCGAATCGAAATCGATGACGCAGCTCTTAACGGCGTGGATGACTCACCGGCCCAACCAAAACGATCTCGATACCCCGAGCGCATTGTTGTGGGATTGGTTGCCGCGTTGGCGATCGTAGTCGGCCTCCTGTTCGTGCAATCGGCACCCGAAGCACCGGAGATGCGCATCGTCGACATCACGACGCCGTGGACCTCCGATCCGTCGTCGTTCGCGCTCTCGCCCGATGGACGTCGTCTCGCATTCGTCGGCGATTACCAGGGACAGCCCACGCTCTGGGTGCGTCCGTTTGACGCTGCCGAGGCGCAATCACTGCCGGGAACTCAAGGCGCGCGGCGGCCGTTCTGGTCACCCGACAGCCGCTCGATCGGGTTCTTCGCGTTCACCGAACTCAAACGGATTGACGCAGATGGTGGGGCGCCGCAAACGGTCACGTCAATCATCGCCGGCACTGCAGCAGCGTGGGGCGCTGGAGGAACCATCCTCTTGTCGGGCAGGATGTCGCGCACTATCTCGCCCTCCCCGACCGGGCTGTTGCGCGTCGACGTCACCGGAGGTGCGTCGGACATTGCGACTCGGCCGGTGCCGCAATCGACCGGGCATCGGTATCCGGAGTTTCTTCCCGGCGGACGACAATTCCTGTTCTTCGCCGGCGGCGCTGATGATGTGCGCGGGGTGTACGTCGGTTCTCTTGATTCCTCCGAGACTACTCGTGTTGTCGCGTCCGACTCACAGGGAGCGTACCTGCCTCCAGAGTGGTTGCTGTTCGTCCGGCAGGGGGCGCTCCTGGCGCAGCGGTTCGACATCAGCCGCCGCATCGTCACCGGCGAGCCGATCACCGTGGCGGAGTCGGTCGCCTTCGATTCGGTGACCGGCGACGCCGCGATCTCCACGTCCGACACGGCGGTGTTCGCGTATCGCTCCGGTCGCGGACCAGTGAGCCAGCTCGCGTGGTTCGACCGATCGGGCCGTCCGCTTGGAACAATCCGCCCGCCCGATGAAGCGGCGGTGTCGAATCCGAGGTTGTCGCCCGACGGACAACGCGTTGTCGCCGAGCGTACTGTTCGGAACAACACCGCGCTGTGGCTGCTGGATCGCGGTCGTCAGATGCTGTTCACTCGGACAGACGACGACGGCATGGCGCGATATCCCGTCTGGTCGCCGACCGGCAACCGGATCGCGTTCGCATCTGTTCGGATCGCGTCCGTAAGGCTGTCCGCGAAGCCATCAGAGGGCACCGAGGACGAAGAGGTGCTGTTGGAGTCCTCACAGGACGCGCTCCTCACCGACTGGTCACAGGACGGTCGGTTTCTGCTGTATTTCGCTCCGGATCCGAAAACCGGCACGGATTTGTGGATGCTGCCCCGCGACACGCGCGTTCCCAAGGTCTTCCTCGCGACCGCGGCGAACGAGATGTGGGGGCAGTTCTCGCCTGACGGACGCTGGGTCGCTTATCAATCGAACGAGACCGGCAGGTTCGAGATCTATGTTCGGTCTTTTCCGGCCGGGGGCGTAGCGATTCCGATCTCTACCGCCGGCGGCGTCTACGCGCGATGGTCTCGTGATGGGAACGAACTGTATTACGTGGCACCCGACGCAACCATGATGGCGGTGCCGATTCGACGCACGCGGACGACGCTCTCGGCCGACTCGCCGGTCGCGCTGTTCAGAACGCGACGCGTAGGCGGCGGCGTGAACGTGATTGGGTATGGGCATCAGTACGACGTCGCGCCGGACGGCCGCTTTCTCATGAATGTTGAACTCGAGTCGAACCCGCGACCGATCACGCTCGTGATGAACTGGAAACCGTCGAGTCGCTAACTGGTTGTCATCGATCCCGGTCAGCTGGACCTGTTTGGGATTCGATTCGCGCAAGCCGTGCGTGTCGAAGGAGTTGTCGGTCTTGCTGTTGAGCTGGCTGGGTGTCAGGGATTCGAACTGAGCCACCCCGACGGCGAGGGCGGGCCCGCACGAAGCAGTCGACAGGCAGCGGTTCAGGAGACCGTTGTACATGCGGTAGTCATTTTGACCCAGCCGCACGTGCGCCAGCCACCGGTCGCTGCGCGTGCACTGAGGCTTAATGCAGCGAAACGATTGGTACCGGGGACACGCCTTCGAAGCTTCGGCCGTAGTCCGGAAGACGTTGCAGTGGGGCCGGAGCGATTCGACTTCTTGGTCAACAACGCGGGCCACTGGACGAATACCCAAGCGTACGGAGCAACACGCCGTAAGTGAGCAACTCGATTGTGATAGGACTGTGATAAGTGGGGCTCAGAACCTCGAAGAACATCGAGGTTTACGGACGCACACCAAGTGATCGTTTTGAAAGCCTAAGTCGCTGATCGCGTGTGCGTTGAGGCGTGTCGGAGTGGCTCGGCGTCGGTGGCGCGCTTCGCTTTCCAAGCGTGCTCCTTCAACCACTCGGACATCTCTCCG
>DASTVZ010000225.1:0-3194 GCA_035758845.1 Vicinamibacterales bacterium | reverse complement strand
CACACAGAGGAAAACGGCCTGCTGACGGAAGTCGGCAAGAGCATAGGCAAGGCCAAATCGTCTGTTCTATTCTCACTGGCCTTCCTCGGCCAGATGACAAAGGGTCCGATCGGTCCCGCCCTCGGCAAGCAGATCAAGAGCAAGAAAGTGTTCACGCTCGGGATCGCTGATGCGAACGTCAAGGCAGGCAATCTCGGCGTCACCGTTATTACTCCCGATAACAAGCGACGCGTCGTCCGTTCATCGGCGCTCACTGGCGGCGCGCCGGCGCCGTTCGCCAACGAGCCTTCCGGACTGGCGGGCGAAAAGGGCAACGAACGCGGGACTCGGATGCATCACAAGTTCGTCGTCATCGACTTCGACACACCCGATGCGCGCGTGTACTTCGGCTCCTACAATTTCTCCGAACCGGCCGACCTGGAGAACGGCGAGAACCTCGTTTTTGTGAAGGATCGGACGATCACGACGAGTTACATGATCGAGGCGATCCGGCTTTACGATCACTATCGTTTCCGCACTGTGCAGGAAGATTCAAAAGGCAAGGGACTGAAAGTTCTCACGCTCAGCCTTCCCCCGAGCAAGCCGTCCGCGAAGCCGTGGTGGCAAAAGTATTGGGACGATCCGATTCGGAAACAGGACCGCCTGCTGTTCGCTTGAATGATGCAGAAACCCGATTTCACCGGCGAATGGACACTGAACGTTGAGGCACTGCCGGATAATGGCCGTCGCCTTCGCGCGGCGGAGGAGCTGCGGGCTCCTACTAAACAGTGATGATCGGCCAGCGCCTTTCGCACTATGAAATTCTCGCCAAACTCGGCGAAGGCGGGATGGGTGTCGTCTATAAGGCGCGGGACACCCGGTTGGATCGCTTAGTCGCGATTAAAGTCCTCAACGCGGCCACCACCAAGGACGCCCAGCACAAACGGCACTTTGTGCAGGAGGCGAGAGCCGCTTCCGCGCTGAACCACCCCGGCATCGTCACCATCTACGACATCGCTGAGGAGGACGGAACGGACTTCATTGCGATGGAGTTCGTCCAGGGAAAGACGCTCGCCGAGTTGATCGGACGGAACCGGATAGCGCTAAACGACGCTCTGGACTACGCGGTTCAAGCAGCGTCAGCCCTTGCGAATGCGCACGCAGCTGGCATCATCCATTGCGACCTCAAGCCGTCGAACATCATGGTCACTGACGATGGAGTCGCAAAGATTCTGGATTTTGGTCTCGCGAAGCTCGTGGCGGTCAAAGAATCGGAGGATGCGGTTGCCGCGACGACTCGGACCGCGTTCAGTGACCGCGGCCTGTCGGAAACGGGGAGGGTTGCCGGGACCGCGGCCTACATGTCGCCGGAGCAAGCGGAAGGGAAGAAAATCGATCACCGTTCGGACATTTTCGCATTTGGTATCGTTCTCTACGAGATGGTTACGGCGACGAGGCCCTTTAGTGGCGGCTCGTCCATGTCGACGTTATCAGCGGTCCTCGCGAAGGAGCCGACGCCGCCGACCGAGTTAGTGAAGGACTTGCCGCGGGAATTTGAGCGAATCATCCTCCGATGTCTGCGGAAGGATCCCGCACGGCGTCTCCAGACTACGGCCGATTTGGTCGTGGAGTTGGAAGATGTGAAGGCGGAAGTCGCCTCGAAGATTGCGGCCGTGCAGCCTTCCATTTGGGCGACAGGAACGTTCTGGGTGCGAGGATCGATCTTGATATTCCCCGCGGTTGCCATCGCGATCTGGTTCCTCTGGCCGAAAGAAGCGCCGCTCCCGGCTCCTACACGGCTTCCGCTCACGACATTTCACGGTGACGAGCGGCTTGCGACGTTCTCTCCGGATGGCAACCAAGTGGCCTTTGTCTGGAACGGAGAGAAGCGAGATAACACCGACATATATGTCAAGCCTGTTGGCGCCGGCACACCGCTCCGACTTACCGCTGATCCGGCCGACGACACGGCCCCAGCGTGGTCGCCTGACGGCAGCCAGATCGCATTCGTGCGGCGGCAGGGGAGACAGGCCGCGATTTACCTCACTCCGCCGGTGCCTGGCTCGGAGAAAAAGCTGACGGACTTTCGTCCGAGCAATACGACCACCATTACGGTTGTCGGCCAACTCGTAACTATCACGTGGTTCCCGGACGGCAAGTGGCTGGCGGTCTCAGCGCAAGACGCCGTCGGGATGTCCAACGGAATCCTGGCGATTCCTGTGTCGGGTGGCGAGCCGCGAACGCTGATATGGAGTTCCAGGGCACTGGATTATTACTTCCCCGTTGTGTCTCCTGATGGAGCTTTTCTGGCGTACGCCGGCTGCCGGACTGACAGCAATTGCGACGTGTACCTGATGGAGCTGGGCGAAGGCTTCACAACAAATGGGAAGCCGCGCCGGGTCACGCACCAGGAGGCGGGCGTCCAGGGGATCGCTTGGACGCCAGACGGGCACTCATTAATCTACGGGTCGCGACTGAACGGCCAACATCTTTGGCGAGTCTCGATCTCAGGCGACTCTCCCGAGCGTGTGGAGCTTGCCGGAACCCCCGCCGTGTATCCTGCTCTTTCACGCACCGGCGACAAGCTGGCTTTCATTAGTCAAGGCAGTGGGGACTCGGATCTCTGGATACTCAAGACAGGTGCGGCGCCGGAAAGGTTCTTGTCTTCCACGCTCTCGGACACGAGCCCGCAGTGGTCGCCGGACGGCCAGAGAATCGTCTTCGACTCTAACCGTTCCGGCAACGGTACGCAGATTTGGGTTGGGAACCGAGATGGAACGAATGTGATCCCCTTGACAGAGCTGACAGGCCGGCCCCAGGGCACTCCGCGGTGGTCGCCGGACAGCCACTGGATCGCGTATGACGCCCATGGTGAGGACGGCGTTTCGCACATCTACGTGATCGACGCGGCAGGCGGGCGACCGCGCCGTCTGACTTCGTCCCCGGGCACTGAGCAAATCCCGAGCTGGTCGCGGGATGGCAAGTCGGTCTATTTCAGATCGAATCGAACTGGCCGTGCGGAGGTCTGGCGAATGCCTGTCGCGGGCGGGGAAAGCCAGCAGATGACCAATGGCGGGGGCACGTCGGCGTGGGAGTCGGTGGACGGAACAACACTTTTCTACACAAGAGGCGGGACGCTGTTCGCTAGATCGCTGGCAGGAGGGCCGGAGACGCGGCTCCTCGATTCGGTGTACCAATGGGATTTTTTCCCGGTT
>DASTVZ010000178.1:0-144851 GCA_035758845.1 Vicinamibacterales bacterium | reverse complement strand
GGCCAGACGGTGATAAAGCGCTGCTGTGGATCGTCATCGAGTGCGCGGCCGATCTCCCGATCAAGTCGGACAAATCTGGCGAACTCCGTCAGGAGCGCTACGTCAGGACCGATCGTTCGGCCTGGTGGCGCATGTGTTGCGGTGTGCGGTCTGGGCGCTCGACCCACAGGCGGGGATCACCTATGCGGCGCGCTTCGATTCGAGACGCGATGCGAGCTGTTTCGGGAAACGGAAACCCGCATCGGGTCCGACATTCCCGCAACGGTCGGGAGAGACGATGGGCAAGAGGGCAGGGGATACCCGGCGGAGGGATCTCGTGCGCGAGAGAGATGAGGGCGGGAGCGCGGAATGACGAGAGTTCTCCCGCACGACGGTCTGGCACGCCCCTTGGTTTCTCGTGCTGGTCGTCACGCCGAAAGAGCTCTCGTGTCCTCCTCGCGCTCGTCTTCGTCGGTGTCGGGGTCGGGTTCCGGTTCTCCGCCGGGGGCTGCGCCCACCTGCTCGACCGGGAGTGGGCCACTGAAATCATGTGCGACTGCGACGCTGTTGCAAACGTTGACGAGCGGATTAGCGGCCGTTCGAGAGCCACGGATGGTTCGAGAACGATTCGAGGAGCAACTTCGCGCGCTGGTCCGCGCGACGTCTGTCACCTTCCGTCACGACGAGGACGCCATCATTCGTCCGAATGTCGTGTCCTTCGATCTTCCGGGATCGCCCGTCGAGGGACGGCCGCGCCTCGAAGCGGTGTTCGATCCGGCGCGTCCCGTGGACGACCGCGCGCGGCGGATGTTGGCGGCCGGAGCGCAAGTGGCCGGGTTGCTCCTCGAGATCGAGCGTGCGCACGGCCGCTGGCCGCTCGCCTGTGCGCGCAGCCGAACTGATGCCGCGGCGCCGCTGATCGGCTCGAGTCGTGCCATTCGATTGGTCCGCGATCGGATCGAGCGCGTGGCGGCAACCGACTTCACCGTGCTCGTGGAAGGCGAAAGTGGATCAGGCAAAGAACTCGTCGCTCGTCAGATCCACGAATTGAGCAGGCGCAGGCGCGCGCCGTTCGTGGCGGTGAATTGCGCGGCGATCGTCGAAACGCTTCTCGAGGCCGAGCTCTTCGGCATCGAAGATCGAACCGCCACTGGCGTGAGGGGCCGTCGCGGCAAGTTCGAACATGCGCATGAAGGGACATTGTTTCTCGACGAAGTATCGGACCTCTCGCCAGCCGCGCAGGCGAAACTGCTGCGGGCAATTCAGGATCTGGCGGTCGAGCGGGTCGGCGGTCATGGCGCCCGGCGCGTCGATACGCGAATCGTTGTCGCGTCGAATCGTTCTCTGGCCGCGCTGGTTGCGCAAGGGAGGTTCAGAGCCGATTTGTACTACCGGCTGAACGGCATCGATATACAGGTGCCGCCGCTTCGCGATCGACGCGAGGACGTTCTCGAACTCGCGAACTACTTTCTCGATCGTCATCACACGTTTCGTCCGCTGTCGCTCTCGGTCGCGGCCGCGGACGCGTTGCTCGCGTATGACTGGCCCGGCAACGTTCGCGAACTCGAGCGTGTCATCGAGCGCGCCGTGGCGCTGGCGGGCCGCTCACCTCTTGATCTGGACGATCTCCCTCCGGCTCTCCTCGATGGCTACGTCGACATCCTGCTCCCGGCGCTCGACGCGCGAATGACGATGAGAGCGTGGGGCAGCAGGTATGCGAGGTTGGTGCTGGAACGGTGTAGCAATAACAAACGACAAGCGTGTAGAGAATTGGGCATCTCGTATCACACGCTGCAAGGGTATTTGCGGTTCCGTCCTGAACGAGAGCCACCTCCCTGACGACCGCGAGTCGGGCGTAGACCCGTCGGGATGTCTGGATGCACGAGATGTCTACTGAGGTCTGGACTCCACTGCCCCCTCGCTGCCGCGGACCACCCGTTGGCTGTCGCCGGCTTGCTTGACGGAAGACCTTAACCCGGAGGCACTCTCACTATCCGTGTAGCGGAAAATGAGGGCAGTCACCGCCTCCTTCGAGGACAAGCGCGAACTCGTCGACTGCTGCGGAATCGGAGTCACGGGTGAACTTCATGTTATGAATAAATTTCCCCTCGACGGGCTATTACTGCCAGGGTTCCGTTGATCGAAGATGCCATGGCCAGTTACGAGTCGCGAGTGGCTTCGCGCACTCAGCTTGTGCGAGCTGACCTGGAACGCAGGCATCGAAAGATGGCGAAGAACCCTTTCGCGTTTTGCGGGGCACGTTCTACCGCTGGCTGCAGGTCTGGCCGGTGGAGTGCCGTCAGGAAACACACGCGCCCTCTGTTGCGCCATCGGTGATCTCCATATCGAGAACTTCGGTACATGGTGTGACTCCGAGGGCCGACTCATCTGGGGCATCAATGACTTCGACGAAGCTTGCATGTTGCCGTACACCAGCGATCTCATCCGGCTCACAACGAGCGTACTGTTGGGCGTGAAACCAGGCTGCTTGATCAGGCGTCGGAACGCTTAACGCAGGTCGACCGTGATGACCTTTTGGCTCTGCCACCAGCGCATATGCCGTACCTCGGGTCAACGAATCAAGCAGGTCCCTCTCTGAGTGCTCCGATACATCGCCAGACTTTTGTCCCCCGTCGCGCACAGCCGCGCCCTCAGAGCAGCCGGAGTCATGGGGGGCGGCTGAATGGACCGGTCCTGTCGCGCCTGTTCGGTTTCAGTTTCGAGATCGTTGTAGCTCTTAACGGTAGCGATCCGCGCCCATTCACATCCGGAGAAAGTTCCACGCCGTGAGGATCCTATGGCCTTCGACTTCGACGTCATCATCATTGGCTCCGGATTCGGAGCAACCGCCCTGGCCCTCGATCAGAACGCCAAGAACAAGCGAATTCTGATCCTCGAGCGCGGTGTGTGGTGGCTCACGCCGGAACTCAGCGCCGAGAACCCAATGAACCCGTTCCTGAAGGCGCGGCCACAAACGCAACCTGTTCAATACTGGCCGCGTCCCGATCACCGAGGTGGCGTGATTGACCTGCTCTCAGTCGTCAAAGCCAGCGGCGTTCTCGGTGGGTTGCAGGACTTTGCGAATGGCATCGCTGACTTCTTTACCGGCCGTAAGCGACCCCAGCCGCTCTACCGGTACCACACCTTTGATGAGGCGGACGTGCTTACCGCCAGCGGTGTGGGAGGTGGATCGCTGATTTACTCGAACGTCACGCTCGAACCATTTTTCGATACCACGACGCAGCAGTATCCGGTGATGGCGAGCTGGCCGGCGCAGGCGCGCCTAGCGCCAGCGGACTATGCCGCCGCGCTCAATTGGATGACGACAAAGCGTGGCGCGCCGAGTGGGGTCGTCACCAAGTATCCAAACGCGATCCCACAGAGCCAGCTTTCGCAGGTCAACAGCTCCGATCCGCGTCTTCTTGGTCGAGCACGATTCCTCCGCGACGCGTCCACGAGCGCCACGTTGCCGCAGGACGTGAAGAACAAGATCGTCGAACCCTGGGGGCCGTTGAAGCTACAGATTGCCGAAGCCGATCCGGCGACCGCGGCGACGAACAAAAACTACTGCGAGCGTCAGGGCCGATGCTTCCTGGGCTGTCTGCCGGCAGCACGCCACACACTGAACAAAACGTTGCTCAAGCAGCTTCCGCTCCCCGCCGAGGATCGTGTCTTCGTGCGCCCGCTCGCCGAAGTCGATTTCATCGAGCCGCTGCAGGGCGGCGGCTACACCGTGCACTACAAGGGTGTGGAGGATGGTAATAACTACCATCCGACTGCCGGCACGGTCGTTGTCGCGGCTGGTGCTCTTGGCAGCACCGAAATCCTTCTTCGCTCGCGAGACAAGAATCAGGGCAAGTTGGTGGTGAGCGATAGGCTTGGGTCGCGGTTCTCGACAAACGGGGACTTCTCGGGATTCGTGATCGTCGATTCCGACAAATTGCAGTATCCGATTTATGGAAATCGCGGCCCAATCAACATGTCACATGTGACGTTCCGCGATGGTGGCGTGCTGGTCAACGTCGAGGACGCGGGAATCCCAGCGATGTTCGCCTCGATCGTGCAGCAAACCCTCAAGATGCTGGCGCAACCGAGTGAGCCGTCGAAGGTCGTCGGCCTCATGAGCTCGCTCTGGAACAAGGCGAGGCTTCCAGATTACAGCGACCCGACGACCATGCAGACCGAGAGCGAGATGATGATGAATATCTGCTGGTTCAACTGCATGGGGACCGATGATGCGACTGGCACGTTCGACCTGCATAACGGTCACCTGCGCCTGCGCTTTTCACAAAAGATTGCCGATCATCCGACGTTCCACCTGGCGGAGAACATACTTCGCGGAATCGCGACCGCCATGAACGGTCGTTTTCAGGCCTTTCCCTTGTGGGATGGATTACAGCCGTTCGTGTCGCGAAAGCTGGTAATCACTCACCCGCTCGGTGGCTGTCCGATCGGCGGCAGCTCAACGGACGGAGTCGTCAACGCCCAAGGGCAAGTCTTTGATTCACAGACTGGCGCGAGTTCCGTGCATGCCGGCCTGTTCGTCGCCGATGGATCCACGATCCCAGGTGCGCTCGCGGTGAACCCGACATTGTCGATTGTTGCGCAGGCGCTACGAGTCGCCGCTGCAATCCCATAGCCGTGAACGAAACGCCTGCGTTGGGTGTCCAACCGCATATCGATAGCCATCGATGAGCTGAAGTCGGTGTGTAGATCTGCCGCGATTAGCTCGTAGTTGCCAAGAACGACGCCAGCCGCATCACACGCTGCAAGGATATTTGCGGTTCCGTCCTGAACGAGAGCCACCTCCCTGACTACGGCGAGTCGGGTGTAGGCCCGACGCGCGCGCGGACGCTGATAAGCCTCAGGAGATGTACTTGCCGCCGATCTTAGGGGGCAAGCGCGAAATACAGGACCCATCCGACCACATGGACAGTGACGATTACCCAGAACACGACGAGGTACTGGGGCTTTCTCCACTTGTGTCGGAATATGCGCTGACCGATCCACGCTCCTGGCCAGCCGCCGAGCAGTTCGATCGTGTGCAGCGTCCCCTCTGAAATCCGCCATATGCCGCGGGTCGCGCGCCGCTTGTCGACCCAATACATGGCAAACGCGAGCGCGCTCATCAAGACGTAGTAAACGATGACGGATCTCATTCAAATCGCCGTTCCGAAGCGACGTTGGCCTGAGACTGCACCTTCCAACCTTGACCCTCCCTCCGGCGGCATAGTACCGTTTCTAGGTTCAGACCACGGACCAGCGCGACTCAGGGCAAAAGGACTTTCTGTTTGTGCGGACTCACCTATCTGGAAGTGTTTTGACACTGTCTCGGCGCCAGGCGAACGAGCGCCCGCCTACGCCAAGGCTCCGGCGAGGTCTCGCCGGCGGACAAGGCGGAGCAAAGAACGATAGTGGCGCGGCCAGAACGGAGCTGGCGGCGCAGGGCCAGCGTAGTGGAGGCCGCAAGGCGGGGTGCAGGGGACCCAGCCGATCCAAGCGAAGTATAGGGGAGTCCGAGGGGCGAAGCCCCTCGGATTAATCATGTCGCTGCCTGCGCCCACCTCGCTCAAAAAGACTCCGCTCAACGCGCGCCATCGAGCGCTCGGCGCCCGCATGGTGGAGTTCGGCGGCTGGGACATGCCAGTCGAATATTCCGGCATTGTCGACGAGCACATGGCCGTGCGAACGCGCGCCGGTCTGTTCGACGTCAGCCACATGGGGGAGATCGAGATTGCGGGCGGCGAGGCTCTGAAGGCGGTTCAGCACATCACCTCGAACGATGCGGCGAAGCTTGCGGTCGGACAGATCCAGTACTCTGCGCTGACGACGCCGCAGGGGACGTTCGTGGACGACGTGCTTGTGTACAAGCTCGCCGACGGGCATTTCATGCTCGTCGTGAACGCATCGAACATCATCAAGGACTTCAACTGGATCACCGAACACATTGCGGAGCAGGGCGATGCGGTCGCGGTGAATACGAGTTCGCGTTATGCGCTGCTGGCGCTGCAAGGGCCGTCGTCGCGGGACGTGCTGCAAACGCTCACCGCCGCCGATCTTTCAGGTCTCAAGTACTATTGGTTCACGACTGGCGAAGTCGCCAGCGTGCGCTGCACGATCTCTCGCACGGGATATACCGGTGAAGACGGATTCGAGGTGTTCGTGCCTCCAGCGTCAGCCGATCGTGTGTGGAACGCGATTTTGACCGCTGGTCAATCAGCCGGTGTCGTGCCAGCCGGCCTCGGCGCGCGCGACACCCTTCGCCTCGAAGCGTCAATGCGTCTCTACGGAAACGACATGGACGAGACGACCACCGTCGTCGAGGCCGATCTCGGGTGGATCGTCGGGTGGAAGAAGCAGGAATTTCTCGGGCAGGACGTGCTTCAGAGTCAAAAAGCGGAAGGTCCACGGCGCAAGCTGGTTGGATTCGAAATGCTCGATCGCGCCATCGCGCGCCACGGGTATGACGTATACATCGACGGCGCTCACGCGGGTACCGTCACGAGCGGAACGCAGACACCCTTTCTGAAGAAAGCGATCGGGATGGCGTATCTTCCGACCGATCGCTCCGTCCCAGGAACAGAGTTCGAAGTCGAGATTCGCGGCCGCCGGGCGCAGGCAACAGTGGTGCCGATGCCGTTTTACAAGCGTCAGAAGTGATTGAGGAGAGCGCCAGGAGCACGCAATGTATCCAGCCGACCTGAAATACACCAAAGACCATGAGTGGGTCAGGATTGCCGGAGCCGAAGCGCAAGTCGGAATTACCGACTACGCCCAGAAGCAGCTTGGCGATATTGTGTATCTGGAACTCCCCGAAGTCGGCCGGCAGATAAGAAAGGGTGAGGTCTTCGGAACGATCGAGTCCGTCAAGGCGGTCTCGGAACTGTACGCTCCGGTGAGCGGTGAAGTCTCCCAGGTGAACTCCTCACTCACGCAGAAGCCGGAAGCGGTCAACAAGGATCCGCATGGATCGTGGATGATCGCCTTGAAAGTCAGCGATCCAGGTGAAACGTCGGATCTGTTCGACGCGGCGAAGTACACTGAACTGACTAAATAGGGTGCTTCCGCCTGAAGGCGGAAGCCACCAAGGCCGCCGAAGCCACAAGGCGGAAGCCACCAAGGCCGAAGCCACAAGGCGGGAGCCACCAAGGCCGAAGCCACAAGGCGGGAGCCACAAAGGCGGAAGCCACAAAGATTGATGGTCGACGAAACTCTGGGTTCATTTCAAAGCAGACATATTGGTCCGGACCGTGCTGCGCGCGACGAAATGCTCCGCACGATCGGCGTCGGAACCATTGACGCACTCATCGAGCAGACGATTCCCTCCGGCATTCGACTGCAGGCGCCCCTCGATCTTCCCGCACCCGACACCGAAGCAGCGTACCTTCGAAGACTCGCTCAAATAGCGGCCCGCAATGTTCCGGCGCGTTCCTACATCGGAATGGGCTATTACGACTGCGTCACGCCGAGCGTCATCCTTCGTAACGTTCTCGAGAACCCGGGCTGGTATACACCGTACACGCCGTACCAGGCGGAGATCGCTCAGGGTCGGCTTGAATCGCTGCTGAACTTTCAAACCGTCGTCAAGGATTTGACCGGCATGGACATCGCGACGGCGTCGCTCCTCGATGAAGGAACCGCAGCCGCCGAGGCGATGACGATGTTCCATCGACTGCAAGCGAGGAAAGCGCCGGCCGGGCACGAGAGTGGTGTCTTCCTCGTATCCGAGCGCTGCTTTCCACAGACGATTGACATCCTGCGTGGTCGCGCGGAGCCGCTACGAATCCGTCTCGAAATCGGCGATCCCGCTGCGCTGCCGATGGACAACGCCTTCGGCCTGCTGCTGCAGTATCCGGACGATCGTGGCGAGGTCGGCGATCTCCGGCCGCTGATTGAAAAGGCTCATGCCGCGGGATTACTCGTCGCCGTCGCCAGCGATCTGATGGCGCTGACGCTGCTGACGCCACCGGGGGAAATGGGAGCGGATGCGGTCGTCGGGAACTCTCAGCGATTTGGCGTTCCCTTGGGTTACGGCGGGCCTCACGCGGCGTTCCTTGCGACACGCGAATCGTTTGTGCGCCAGGCGCCCGGCCGGATCATCGGGATTTCCGTCGACGCTCGGGGCCGGCAGGCCTACCGCATGGCGCTGCAGACGCGCGAGCAGCACATTCGTCGCGAGAAGGCGACGTCGAACATCTGCACGGCGCAGGCGTTGCTCGCCAACATGGCCGCGATGTATGCCGTCTTCCACGGTCCTGCGGGGCTTCGTGCGATTGCTGGGCGCATTCACCGACTGGCGAACGCCCTGGAATTTGCGCTGACCGCTGTCGGATATCAGCAGACGAATCAAACGTATTTCGACACGCTTCACATTCGCGGGGCAGAGACAGACAAAGTACGGCGGGAAGCTGAAGCGGCCGGAATTGATTTCCGCTATTTCGGCGACGGTGCGATCGGCATCTCGGTAGATGAAACCACGACCATCGACGATGTTGCCGAGGTCATCAAGGTCCTCACGACCGTGCGTGGCGGAGCCGTGCAAGGAGTGCTGCGCTTCGATCCGAATGCTCCGGTGGCGGTGAAGGCTCCGTCAGCGCTGCAGCGGACGTCGAAATATCTGACGCATCCAGTCTTCAATTCGCATCATTCCGAAACCAAGATGATGCGATACATCCGCAGCCTCGAACGCAAGGACGTCGGCCTCGACACGTCGATGATTCCGCTTGGTTCATGCACGATGAAGTTGAACGCGGCATCAGAAATGCTGCCGGTCACGTGGCCGTCGTTCTCACGCATGCATCCGTTTGCACGGGTAGAGCAGTCCGCTGGGTACCGTCAGATCTTCGCCGAGCTCGAACATGCGTTGTGCACCGTCACCGGCCTGGAGGCCGTGTCGCTGCAGCCGAACTCCGGCGCCCAGGGGGAGTTCGCGGGGTTGATGACGATTCGTGCGTATCATCGCGATCGCGGTCAGCCGGAACGGGATGTCGTCCTCATCCCGGCGTCTGCCCATGGCACCAATCCGGCGAGCGCGTCGATGGCGGGATTGAAGGTGGTCGTCGTTGCTTGCGACAGCAGCGGCTACATCATCCTCGACGACCTTCGCGCCAAGGCGGAGCAGCATCAGAAAACACTCTCGTCGCTGATGGTGACCTATCCATCAACCTACGGCGTCTTCGAAGAGGACATCAAGGAGATCTGCCGCGTCGTCCACGAGAATGGCGGACAGGTCTACATGGACGGCGCCAACATGAATGCGCAAGTCGGGCTGACGAGTCCGGCGGCAATTGGCGCCGACGTCTGTCATCTCAATCTGCACAAGACGTTCGCCATTCCGCACGGTGGCGGCGGTCCGGGGATGGGGCCGATTGCCGTGGCCAAGCACCTGGCGCCGTATCTTCCGGGGCATCCCGTCGTCCAGGTCGGCGGTGCGAAGGCGATCCCCGCGATCGCGGCGGCGCCGTGGGGAAGCGCGAGCATCCTGCTGATTTCGTACGGTTACATCCGCATGCTCGGCGCCCGCGGAATGACCGCGGCGACGCGAGTCGCGATCCTCAACGCCAACTACCTCAAGGCGCGCCTGCAAGGGCACTATGACGTGCTCTACGCGAACCACAATGGCCGCGTCGCGCACGAGATGATCTTCGATCTCCGACCGTTCAAGCATGGTGGGGGTCCGTCGGTGGACGAGCAGGATGTAGCGAAGCGACTGATGGATTACGGTTTCCATGCGCCCACTGTCTCGTTCCCGGTGGCAGGGACGATGATGATCGAGCCGACGGAGAGTGAATCGAAGGACGAACTCGATCGATTCTGCGAGGCGTTGATCGCTATCCGGAAAGAGATTCAAGACATCATCGACGGCAAAGCTGATCCGGTCGACAACGTGCTCAAGAACGCGCCGCACACCGCCGAGGAGCTGACGGCGGACAACTGGACGCACCCGTACTCGCGCGAGCAGGCGGCGTACCCCCTCACGTATCTGCGCGCGCACAAAGTCTGGCCGGTCGTCGCGCGGATCGACAATCCATATGGCGATCGCAACTTGATCTGCGCCTGTCCGCCGATTGAAGCGTACGAAGAGGTGGGGGCGAAATAGCCCTCAGCTGCCAGCCATCAGCTGGCGTACCGTCTCGGACTGCAGCCTCGAAGCGGCTGGTTGGTCTAAAAACAACGTGACGTTTGGGTGTGTCCGGATGATCGAGGCAGGCACGAGCGGCGTAATGTCTCCTTCAACCGACGCTTTGACGGCGAGCGCCTTCCGCGCGTCCGGCACGATGACGAGCAATTCGTTCGCCTTCATCATCTGACGTATCGACATCGAGATCGCGGTCGTCGGAACATCCTCGATGCGCGTGAACCATCCTTCGCCGACCTGCTGCTGCCGGCACGCTTCATCGAGATTCACGAGAATGTAGGGATCGGTCGTTTCGAAGTCCGCCGGTGGATCGTTGAAGGCGAGATGCCCGTTCTCTCCGATGCCGGCAAACATGATGTCGATCGGTGCGCGCGAGAGTTCACGGCCGACATCGCGCATCACATCCTCCACGTGACCCGTGCCATCGAGAAAGTGATACGTGCGGATCGACGTCTTATCGATCAGGTGGTCATGCAAATATCGCCTGAAGCTCGCCGGATGCGTGTCTGGAATCCCGACGTACTCATCGAGGTGAAAGAGCTCGACTCGTGTCCACTCAATGCCCGTCAGCGCGGTCAGCGCCTCCAGGAAATCGAGCTGCGAGGCGCCAGTGGCGGCAACGACGCGAGCTTTGCCGGATTGAGAGATAACGCGACGGAGGCTGGACGCCGCGTGTTCTGCGGCCGCCACGCTCATCGCGCGGCGGTCCGCTTCAAGGCGCAGCTTCATTACCCGAGGAGTGCGTTCTTGCAGTACTGCACGCACTTCGCCATTTCTTTGATTCGATCGGATCCTTCAGGCACCGGGTATTCGAATTCGATAGTCGCCTGGATCGGCCATTTGTTATCACGGATCGTCTGCAGCACTTCCTTGATCGGTGTGTCGCCTTGCCCGAATGGCACGTCCCTGTCGTCCTTTGTCTTGTCCTTGACGTGAATATGCGTGATGCGATCGTGATGCTGCTTGAGAAATGGAACGGGCGACGTCTTGTGTCCGCCGACGAAGTGGCCGATGTCGAGGTTGGCGCCGTTATGTTTCGCGTAGCTGAACGCTTCCTCCCAGTGCGCCGGGCCGGTTGCCGTATGACCGTGATAGCCGACCATCATCTGATGCTTGTCGGCGAACTGGCCGACTCGTTTCGTTTGTTTGACATCGATCTCACAGGAAATCGCTCGAGCTCCCAGGTGCTTCGCCAGCTCGAACGCATAATCGAGCACGTCGTCGGTGAAGTTGTAGATGCCGTCATATTTCACGATTTCGATGACAACGCCGGCGTCGTTCCACTTCTTCCGGAACTCCTTCACCTTTGACATCGGCACACCGACCCGCCACTTCCGCAGTTCCTCTGCGTTCGTTTTCTGCACAGCCGGGTCCGGAGCGGGCGTGCCGCGGCCGCGAGGCGGGACGAGATTCGCGGGAACACCGAGGAGCGCCTCGACCGGTTGCGATCGCAGCTCGACGCCGCTGATGTTCAAGTCAATGCACTTTTGAAGGACTTCGTCTGCGGTCAGGACCGGCGCTGGACCAAAGTTGTAGGGCACGTTCATGCCAACTTGCACGCCCGCCCATTTGGAGTTCGGTTTGGTGGCTGCGCGCAGCGTCCGTGGATCGAGCAGCACTCCGGCGGGTAGTCCGGCAAGCGCGATTTTTCCAATTTCACGCCTCGTGTAGAGCATGACGTCTCCTTGCGTGACAGTACTCGCACGAGCGCGCCGATGGCAAGCGGTGCCCTCGCCAGCGCGTTCATGGGCGGCGATCATATGATTGTTCCGATTGAGTAACGCGTCGACGACAGCGCCCGCCATCCGGACGACGACAGTTGGGTCGTATCCGGTGCCCGACTGGCTCGCAGCACATCCAACAGAACAGGCGCTCCTGGATGCGACACGCGTCGTGTTCGACATTCAGCGCCAGGCGGGGATCGATCTGCCGACCGATGGCGAGCTCTACCGGTTTGACGTCAATCATCCCGATACCAACGGGATGATTGAATATTTCGTACGTCGATTCGGCGGTATTCGATCCGATGTCGGCCGTGCCGACGCCGAGGCATTCCGATCGAAAGTGGAAATGCGCTTCCGCACGAAACCAGCGGGAGTGGTCGTCGCTCCAGTGACTGAAGGAACCCTGAACCTGCCCGGCGAGTGCAGCCGAGCGGCGGCCGTCGCTGGACGGCCGTTCAAGTTCACGCTGACGAGCCCGTATATGCTCGCCCGCACGCTGCTGGACGAGCATTACCACGATTTGAAGGCCCTGACGTTGGCGATCGCCGACGCGCTCGGAGCGCAGGCGGCTGCTCTGCGCTGTGCATGCGTGCAGGTCGACGAAGCGAACATACCCGGCAATCCCGCCGACGGCCCGCTGGCAGCCGAAGCGATCAATCGCGTGCTGGCAAATGTTCTCGTCGAAAAGGCTGTGCATTTCTGTTTTGGTAATTACGGCGGCCAAACGATCCAGCAGGGCACATGGGCGGCGCTCATCAGTTTTCTCAACAACCTGAAGGTGGATCACCTCGTTCTGGAACTGGCGCACAGGCCTCTGTCCGATCTCGAGGCCTTACGAGAGCTGGACTCGCGAATCGGCGTCGGCGTCGGGGTGATTGACATCAAAGTCAATCACATCGAAACGCCGGAGGAAGTGGCGCGCGCGCTCGAGCGGGCCGAATCGATGCTTGGCGCCGGTCGCGTACGTTACGCGCACCCTGATTGCGGATTCTGGATGCTCAAGCGCTCGATCGCAGACCGGAAAATTGCGGCGTTGGTGCAAGGCCGCGATTTGTATCTCGGGAAAGGGTGAGCTTTTCTTGGCTGATCTCTTCACGCTTTCCCCGTTCGAGTTCTTTGTGCTGCGCACGCGCACGCGCTTTCCGTTCCGCTACGGCATCGCGAGCATGACCGAGGTTCCACATTTGTTCGTGCGGACACGGGTGCTGTTGAGTGCCCGCGCTGTATGGGGCCTTACAGCAGAGGGCCTGCCGCCGAAATGGTTCACCAAGAATCCGGCGACGACGTTCGACCAGGATCTGCCGGAGATGCTCGCGTCGATTGTCCATGCAGCGGACATTGCGCAGGACGTCGCCACCCGGCCTGTGTCTTTCTTCGATCTCTGGCGCGAGGTGCACCGGTCGCAAACGGCGTGGGCTGATGCGCACGGGCTGGCACCTCTCGTCGCGGAACTCGGTGTCGCCCTTGTGGAGCGTGCTGTCCTTGACGGTCTTTGTCGCGTTCTTTCGGAACCACTACATCGTGTGACCGCGCAGAATCGCTTGGGACTGAAGCTCGGTGAGATCTATACGGACCTCGAGGGATGCGATCCCCGGACACTGCTTCCTGAAAGCCCGCTCAAATCTTGTTTTGTACGCCACACGATCGGCCTGGGGGATGCGCTGTCCTCAGGAGAGCTGACCGCTGCGGATCGCGTGAATGACGGGCTCCCGCAGGATCTCGAGACCTCGATTCGCGCATACGGGTTGCGTTACTTCAAGATCAAGTTGAGCGGCATGCCCGAACGTGATCTTCCTCGGCTCGAGGACCTGGCACGCATACTCGATCGAGAGACTGGCGGACAGTATTCCGTGACGGTGGATGGCAACGAGAACTTCATCAGTTTTGACGAGTTCAGGGATTTGTGGGATCGGATCGCGACACGCGCCGCTCTCAAGGAGTTGTGCCGGCGAACGATCGTCGTCGAACAACCAGTGCACCGGGATCGCGCCTTGCTCGAGGAAACACGTGACGAATTGAGCGGATGGCCCGACCGTCCGCCGCTCATCATCGACGAATCCGATGGAGCCATCGGCGATGTGCCGCGCGCACTCGATCTCGGGTATGCGGGTGCGAGCTACAAGAACTGCAAGGGGATCGTAAAGGGACTGGCGAACGCGTGCCTGCTCGCCGCGAGACGTCGTGCCGGAAAGCCTGGAGTCTTGACCGGCGAGGACTTGTGCAATCTCGGTCCCATCGCCGTTCAGCAGGATCTCGCGATGACGGCTATCCTCGGGATCGATCACGTCGAACGCAACGGCCATCATTACTACCGCGGCCTGTCGATGTTTTCACGTGATTGGCAGGACGCTGTTCTGCGAACACATCACGACCTCTACACGCGCCACGAAAGCGGGTTCCCGCATCTTCACATTGAAGAAGGAAGGATAAGTCTTGCATCGTTGAACAGGGCGCCCTTCGGCGTTGAGCCCCAGCTCGACGTGACGGGATTCGCGCCGCTGGAAAGGACTCAACTCGCGCGCATATCATGAGAAACATGCAGGCCGTCAGGCGTTCACTGAATCGATCGGTTTCTTCCGTTATCGCTCTTCTCGTCGCTGGTTTGGTCATGACCGGGTATGCCTACCAGACTGGCAAACCGTGGCCACCAGGAGTGCAGCAGGTCTCCGACGAATCGCCCGTCCTCTCTCCGGAAGAGGAGATGAAAACGTTCTTTCTGCCACCCGGGTATCGCGTCGAGCTGGTCGCGAGCGAGCCAATGGTGGAGGAGCCCATTCTCATCGACTGGGATGCCGATGGCCGTCTGTGGGTGATTGAACAACGCGGCTACATGCAGGACTTGCCCGCGACGAACGAGCGCGAGCCGCTCGGGCGCGTCAGCGTGCTCGAGGACACCAACAACGACGGCAAGATGGACAAGAAAACTGTGTTCATGGACGGACTCGTCCTGCCACGTGCTTTAAAGGTGCTCGATCGCGGCGTGCTGATCGGCGAGCCTCCTCATCTCTGGCTGGCTCGTGACACGAATGGCGATTTGAAGGCGGACTCGAAAGAGCTGGTGGTCGACACCTACGGCCAGGAGCTCGGAAACATCGAACACAACGCGAACAGCCTCACATGGGCGCTCGACAACTGGATGTATACATCCGAGCACAACGGCTACCTGCGATTGAAGGACGGCAAATTCGATTATCAGCCGACCCTGGCGCGCGGGCAGTGGGGCGCGACGCAAGACGATGCGGGACGGATTTACCGGAATACCAACGAGGCAGCGCTGTTCGTCGATTTGCTGCCGGCGCGTTACTTCACTCGAAACCCAAACCTCGTGCGCACGCGCGGATTGTACGAATCGCTACAGAACGAAGAAGTGAACCGGGTGTGGCCTGTGCGTCCGACGCGAGCGGTTAATCGCGGATACCAGGATGGCATTCTGCGGCCAGACGGGACGCTGGCGCACTTTACCGCGGTCTGCGCGCCGACGGTTTACCGGGGCGACCGGCTGCCGGCCGAACTGTATGGCAACGTGTTCGTGGCTGAACCTGCCGCGAACCTCGTGAGCCGAATCATCGTGAGCGACGATGGGACAACGCTCCGTTCGAAGAAGGCGTATGCGGATGCAGAATTCCTGGCGTCGACCGACGAGCGATTCCGTCCGGTGTATTTGTCGTCAGCACCCGATGGCACTCTGTACGTCGTCGACACCTATCACGGGATCATTCAGCACAAGGGGTTTATCACGGAGTATCTCCGCGATCAGATTCTGTCACGGAAGCTCGATCGTCCGAGTGGGCACGGGCGCATCTTTCGAATCGTGCACGATACGACTCAGCGAGACCGTACGCCCGCGTTGTCAAAGGCGACGCCGGCGCAGCTGGTCGACACGTTGTCGCATCCGAATGGATGGTGGCGCGACACCGCGCAGCGCCTGCTTGTCGAGCGAGGCGATCGATCGATTGTCAAGGCCCTCACCGACAAGGCCGAGCGAGCGTCCGATTGGCGGACGCGCCTTCACGCGCTCTGGACGCTCGACGGGCTCGACGCAATCGAGCCAGCCACGGTGACGCACGCGCTGGACGACTCGTCACGCGACGTGCGAGTGTCGGCGTTGCAGCTTTCTGAACGGTGGCTTGCGCAGCCGAATCATCCGATTCAGACGGCGGTGTTGAAGCGGACAGCGGATGCAGACTGGGCGGTGCGTCGTCAGCTTGCCGCGACACTCGGTGTGTTTCCCGCGAATTCAGCGGGAGAAACAGCGCTCATCACCATGCTCGAGCGCTCGGGCGACGATCCGATTCTGGTCGACGCTGCGCTCACCGGGCTGGCAGGTCGGGAGCCGGCGGTGCTGCAACGGCTGTTGGAGACACCGGCGGAAACGCCACAAAAAACGGCGGTGGTGACGACGCTTGCCGCAACGATCGTCAAAGGCGGACAAGACAAAGCCGTCCAGGATCTTCTGCATTCCATCGCCGAGGAATCGCGACCTGCATGGCAACGTCGGGCGGTGGTCGCGGGAGCGGAGGCTGTACTAGCGGGGGCGGCACTCCCGGGAGCGCCGCCTGGCCGTGGTGGAGGTGGTGCCGCCGCGCCGAACAGCACAGCAGCCGGCGCCCGCGGTGGTCCCGGTGGCGCGCGGGCTTTTCCTGATGATCCCGGCACCGCCAGCGGCGGAGGTTCAGGGCGAGGTGCGGGTGGAGGACGAGGGGGACGGGGTAGTGGCGGACCGTCGCTCGCACTGTCCCGTGAGCCGGCTGAGTTCACGGCGCTCGCAAAGGGCAACGGCGATCTCTCGACGCGCGCCAGCACTCTGCTCGCGCGGATGAATTGGCCCGGCAAACCACCGGCAGCTGGTGCGCAAGCACCTGTCGCGCCTCTCACACCGGAGCAACAGACGATTTACGACGCCGGGCAGACCGTGTTCAAGAGTCTCTGCATGGCGTGCCACGGCGAGGAGGGGAAAGGGGGCGAGCTTGGACCGGCGCTGATCGGATCGCAGTTCGCGCTGGCCGCGCCTGAGATCCCGATCCGAATCCTGTTGCAGGGCAAGGAAGGCAAGGTTGGTCTGATGCCTCCGCTTGGCGCGACACTCACCGATGCTCAGATTGCTGGCGCGCTCACATATATACGTCGTCAGTGGGGCAACGCTGCGGGAGCAGTGGATCCGAGTACCGTCAAGGATGTGCGGACTGCGACGGTTGGCCGGACACGTCCGTGGACCAATGATGAATTGACTGCCCTTGCCGCTGGGCGAGGCGGGCAAGGCGCGAGGTGACCGCTGCTGCCGCGTTCTTCGATCTCCAGGTGAACGGCTACGCCGGCGTCGACTTCAATCAGGACGACCTCGACGCCGACCAACTGCATCGGGCATGTGAACGGCTCGAGGCTGACGGCGTCGCGGGTCTTCTCGCGACGATCATCACCGACGATCTCTCGGCGATGTGCCACCGCCTGTCGCGGCTGGCCAAACTGCGCGAAGCGAATCCGCTCGCCACGCGCTTGATCGCCGGCGTTCACATCGAAGGGCCGTTTCTCAATCAGCTGGACGGCTATCGAGGCGCGCATCCGCTCGACGCCATTCGCTCGGCCGATGTCGATTCGATGGCGCGACTCCTTGATGCCGCTCACGGACTCACTCGCGTCGTGACGCTGGCGCCGGAATCCGATCCTGGATCGGCTGTAACGCGCTTGCTTGCGTCCCGCGGCATTATCGTGTCGGCTGGCCACACGGACGCGACGCTCGACCAGCTGCGTCGGGCGATCGACGCCGGACTCTCGATGTTCACGCACGTCGGAAATGGCTGTCCGATGCTGATGAACAGGCACGACAATATCATTCAGCGTGCCCTCTCTTTTGCCGACGAGTTGTGGTTGTGCTTCATCGCTGATGGCGCGCACGTCCCGTTCGTCGCATTACGGAATTACCTGAAGCTCGCCCGCGAAGACCACGCCATCGTCGTGACAGATGCGATTGCACCTGCTGGGCTTGGGCCCGGACGATACACGTTCGGCCGGTGGGATCTCGAGATCGGGACGGACATGGTCGCACGGGCGCCAGACGGGTCGCACCTGGTAGGGTCTGGGATTACGATGAAGCAGAACGCGGACAATCTCCAGCGCGCCATCGGTTTGTCCGAATCAGTCGTCCGCAGGCTGACACTCGAGAATCCGCGCATCGCCATCGGCGTGTAAGCGCGGTTGACACAAAGTACGATGTTTCAGAGAATCGCCGAGCCTGGCGATTCAGTGTCCGATAAGGCTTCTCATGCATACTCCCGCCGCGGCTCGAGAAACACAGAGCACTCGCGTTTTCGAAGGCGTCACGCCATATCACTGGCTCGTGGTCATCATCGCGTCCGCCGGCTGGTTGTTCGACTGCATGGACCAGCGGCTTTTCATTCTTGGGCGCGAGTCGGCGCTCAGAGAACTGCTGCCGGCTGATCCGGCAGCCATCCGGACGCACATCGGTTACGCCACAACCTCGATGATTCTTGGCTGGGCCACCGGCGGAATCATCTTTGGAATGATGAGCGACAAGATCGGTCGCGTCAAAACGATGGTCGCGACACTACTTGTCTATTCAGGCTTCACCGGCCTGTCAGGACTTGCGAATAGCTGGGTCGACTTCACCATCTACCGGTTTCTTGCCGGGATCGGCATCGGCGGAATGTTCGGTGCCGCGACGACGCTTGTCGCTGAAAGCGTACCGGCGGGGTTCAGGGCCATGGCGCTTGGGTCGCTGCAGGCGTTGTCGGCTCTGGGTAACATCATCGGCTCGCTGCTCAGCCTCCAGATTCCCCCGGGATCTCAGAATTACTTCAACGATTACGCAGGCTGGCGGGTGCTCTTCTTCGTCGGTATCGTTCCGGCGCTGCTCGTTATTCCCATCATCTTCGTACTCAAAGAGCCGGATTCATGGCTGAAGGCGAAGGCTGATGCCGCGGCCGGCATCGGGCACAAGAACGTCGGATCACCGGCGGAGCTGTTCCGCGATCCACGGTGGCGGCGCAACACGGTCGTCGGCCTGTTTCTCGGGGTCTCCGGCATGATCGGCCTGTGGGGTATTGGCTTCTTCTCGCCTGAACTGATCTCGACCGCGCTCAGGGGCGCACCACAGAATGTCGTCGACACCGTGCGGGGGTGGGGCACGGCGTTTCAGGATGTCGGATCGTTCCTGGGCATGATCACCTTCACCATGGTGGCGGCGTTTCTGAGTCGCCGACTCGCGTTCCTCCTGGCGCTCCTTCTCAGCATGGTCGTCACGATGTTCGTGTTCCGATCGCTCAATTCAGCCACCGATGCGTACTGGATGCTGCCGATGATGGGGTTCGCGCAGCTGGCGGTGTTTGCCGGTTATTCGATCTATTTCCCGGAGTTGTTCCCGACGAGGCTTCGTGGCACCGGGGTCGGCTTCTGTTACAACACCGTTCGATATCTCGCCGCGCCAGCGCCGACGTTGATGGGATATCTCGCCACGATGATGTCCTTCCGCTCTGCCGCAGTGTTGATGTCGACGATTTATCTCGTGGGGGTAGTCGCCCTGATCTGGGCGCCGGAAACAAAGGGCAAGCCGCTACCCGAAGATTAGCCACGGAAAAACACGGATGAACACGGACCACGGAAAAACACGGATGAACACGGGCCACGGAAAAACACGGATGAACACGGGCCACGGAAAAACACGGATGAACACGGGCCACGGAAAAACACGGATGAACACGGAAAGTGACTGAGATGAATCGCCGCGATTTTCTGATTACCGCCGGATCGGTTGTCGCAGCCAGCGGAACAGCAGTCGGCCAGCAAGGTGGTCCGACGGCGGCTGCGCCGCCATCGCCATCGACAAAGAAGGCTCGCTTCCGCACTGGGCTCGTCGCGTACTCGTATCGTCAGGCGCTGCAGTCGAAGGCGATGACCTACGAAGATCTCATCAACATTGCCGTCGACACGGGAACCGACGGCATCGATATGACGGTGTACTGGCTGCCAGGCACCACAGACGACGTGTTGCTTCCGCTGCGTCGCGCCGCGTGGAGAAGTCGGGTCGAGATCTACAGTGTCGGCACGCGTGTTCGTCTGGCGCAGCCGACGCCGGAGCTTCGCGAGAAGGAGCTGGTGGAGTTGCGCAAGTGGGTCGATGTGGCGCAGAAGATGGGAGCCACCCACATGCGCGTGTTCGGTGGGACGAAGCCTCCTGATGCCAGCCTGGAGCAGGCGATTGGTATGGCGATCGAAACGCTGAAACGTGGCGCGGAGTACGCGGGCGCGCGAGGCGTGATTCTCGGTGTCGAGGACGACGGCGGGATCACGGACTTCGCGAAAGAAACGATTCAAATCGTGGCCGGTGCCGATTCGCCGTGGGCCGGTATGAATCTCGACATCGGGAACTTCCGTCCGCCGAAGGTGTACGAACAGGTCGAGATGTCCATTCCCTATGCCGTCAGCACGCATATCAAGACGACGGTTGCGCAGGACGACGGCAAGACGAGAGCGCCGTACGACTGGGATCGGGTGTTCACCATGTTCGCGCGACACGGCTACCGCGGGTACATGGGTCTCGAGTACGAGGCGGAAGAGGATCCCAAAACCGCTGTACCTAAGTATCTAAAGCAGCTGAAAGAGCTGGCTCAGAAGCATTCGGCTTGAGGCAGCGGGCTGCGGTGTGGTCGAGCGCCGTAGCGCAGGCCTTCAGGCCTGCCGGCACCGAAGGAGTTGCACGTGACCTCGTTTCCCATTGCTGCGATAACCGACGAATTCTCGCTCGATCTCGACACGGCTCTCGATGCCATGGCGAAGATCGGCATGACCGGCGCTGAACTGAGGCTGATCGGCGACCGCAACATGATCGATCTCAGTGATGCTGAGGTCACCGACGTCCGGCGTCGCGTCGAGAGCCGCGGGATGCAGGTGCTCAGTATTGCCTCGCCAGTCCTGAAGTGCGTGCTTCCAGATGCTCCGCCGATCGACGAGCGTCTCGAGCAGGATGTTTTTGGCTCCGCCTACACCATCGACGATCAACCGCGTCTCTCGACGCGCGCATTCGAGATTGCCGAGCTGACGGGCGCGACGATCATCCGTGTTTTTTCGTATTGGCGTACGACTGCCCCGGACCGCTGTTTCGATCGCATCGTCACGGCGCTGAAGGATCTCGCCGATCGAGCCGCCGAGCGCGGTGTGATCATCGGCCTGGAGAACGAGCAGGCCTGCAATGTGGCCACGGGCGCCGAAGCCGGCCGATTGCTGGCGGCTCTCGATCATCCTGCACTCAAGGCAATCTGGGACCCGGCCAACGCGTCCATCCTGGGGGAGACACCGTTTCCGGACGGCTATTCGAAAGTGCCCGCCTCACGTATCGTTCACGTCCACGCGAAGGATTGCGTCGTCTCGGGCCACACGCCGACGTGGGGACCGCTCGGCGAGATGGGCATCGACTGGAGAGGGCAGCTTGCCGCGCTCAAGCGCGATGGATATCAGGGCGCGATCAGCCTCGAGACTCACTGGCGCGGGTCCGACGGCGATCGGCTGAAGGCGAGCATCATCTGCGGTGAAAACCTGCGAGAGCTGGTGGCCGAGACGCACAACCAGCCGGTGTGAGGACTAACGGCGACCTTCGACCAGAGCTTGCGTCAGCGCGTGCGCGCGGCGGCGGTAGGCGTCGAGCAGCTTCTTCGTGACCGGGCCGGGCTTGCCGGTGCCGACAGGCCGACCGTCGATCTGCGTCACAGGACTGAGTTCTTTCGTCGTGCTCGTGATGAACGCTTCCTCCGCCGATTCCAGATCGGCAGGGACCAGCGTTTCGTAGCGGACATCCACTCCGACGTCGTTCCCTACCTCGAAGAGAAAATTACGCGTCAACCCTTCGAGCAGTCCGGCATCGTTCTTCGGCGTCAACGCCGCGCCGCCACGGACGATGAAGAAGTTCGCCTGCGAGCACTCGGAGAGCTCGCCGCGATAGTTGCACATCAGGCCCTCGTCAGCGCCGCGCCGATTCGCTTCCTGCATCGCGAGCGCATTATTGAGCAGATTATTGGCCTTGATGATTGGATTGACCGATCCGGGATGGTTACGGAGGATGGGTACGAGAGCAACCTTGATCCCGTCGCTCAGGACTCGCGCTGGCACTTCCTCGAGCGGTTTGACAATGATGACGAGCGACGGCACCGGCGTTGATTGCAGGTCGTAGGTCAGCTCGCCGACGCCGCGCGTCAGCAACACCCGAATGTAGGCTTCCTGCAGCGGGCCTGCGGCGGCCATCGTATCGGCGATCCATGATGCGAGTTGGTCATCGGTGAACGGGACCGCGAGGTCCAGATAGCCAGCCGACGCGCGCAGGCGACGAACGTGTCGATCGTACAGGAACGGCACACGATTGTACGTGCGCAGCGTTTCGTACACGCCTTCGCCGTAGAGAAATCCGTGATCGTACACGGGGACCGTCGCCTCTTCGGCGCGCGCGATCCGACCATTGACGTAGACAGCACCACGTAGGGGCATTGGAATCGGATTTAGCTTTGTCATCTCGGAGATGACGGAGGACACGGGACAACCTCCGCACGGAGACGCGGAGCCACGGAGAATCTTCTGTTTTCGGTGCTCGAGATGTAGCGACGTGGTTGCTCCACCAATAAAACCTTCCGTGTCTCCGTGTTTGATCTTGTTCCGGATCTCCGGCCTCTCGGCGAGACTCACAGTTCGTTGACGAAGTCTAGCACAAGCAAGTACGCTCCCTTTCGATGCGCGTACTCAACACTCAGCAGATGCGCGAAGCGGATCGCCGCACGATCGACGAGGTCGGGATTCCGTCGATCGTCCTGATGGAGAATGCCGGCCGTCAGGCCGTCGCCGCGATGGAAGCCGCGTTCGAAGAACTGTCGACCATGCATGTCGGCGTGATATGCGGGCGAGGCAACAACGGCGGAGATGGCTTCGTCGTGGCACGAACGCTCATCCAACGCGGCGTCGAGACGTCCGTGTTTCTCCTCGGCAGCGTCGCCGATGTTCGCGGTGATGCGCGCACCAATCTCGAGGTGCTCGGTCGGATCGGGCTGACGGTTGTCGAGATCACGAACGGGCAGGAGTGGGAGCTGCACTTCAGCGAGCTCTCGCGCTGCGAACTGCTCGTTGATGCCATTCTTGGCACCGGGTTTCATGGACAGTTGAGCGGCCTGCTCGAGACGGTCGTTGCCGATATCAACGGCCTCGGCGTGCCGATTGTGGCGATCGATCTCCCGACCGGTCTCTCTGCCGACACCTCGGAGGTCGGCGGTGAGGCGATCGAGGCATCGATGACGATTACGCTCGGAGCACCGAAAATTCCGCTGATTCTTCCTCCCGCCGACACCTACAGCGGCGATCTGGTGATCGCTGACATTGGGATTCCGTTTCCGATTCTCGATGACGTCGAAGGGTCATACATCGAGATTCTGACACGCGAACGGATGCGCGAACTCGTCCCCGCCAGGGCGGCTGATTCGCACAAAGGAGATTTCGGCCGGGTCATGGTGATCGCCGGATCGATTGGCCGCACGGGCGCCGCACACCTTGCGGCGTTAGGGGCGCTTCGGTCGGGCGCCGGGCTGGTCACCGTTGCCACTCCTCGATCGTGTGTACCGATTGTTGCCGCGATGGCACCGGAGTACATGACCGAAGGCCTCGAAGAAACCGCCGGCGGGACGGTTGATTTCGCCGCGCTCGATCGCGTCCTCGATTTCAAAGCCGATGTCATCGCGGTCGGCCCAGGCCTCGGCCAGTCTCCAGGCACTGCTGCGTTCGTGCACGGACTTGTCGAACGCGCCGGTGTTCCGTTGATCCTTGACGCCGACGCGCTGAACGCGTTCGTCGGCGATCCGGATCGGCTTCTCGGACGCGACGGTGTCGACGTCGTCATTACGCCGCATCCAGGTGAGATGGCGCGGTTGCTCAATCTCAGTATCGAAGCCGTGCAGCACGATCGCCTGCGGCACGCGACCGAGTTCGCCTCGACGCATCGTGTTCACGTCGTGCTCAAGGGACATCGCACGATCATCGCCGGTCCGGATAACCGGGCATTTATCAATTTGACTGGCAACGCCGGAATGGCCACCGGCGGGACCGGCGACCTGCTCACCGGCATGATCGCCGCATGGTTCGGCCAACTACTCGATGCCGAAGCCGCGTGCAAGCTTGCCGTCTACCTGCACGGTACCGCAGGCGATCTGGCCGAAGCAGACGAGGGGGACGTCGCGCTCGTCGCCGGCGATGTCGCCGACCGTCTCGGTGATGCCGTCCTCGAATTGACCGCCCGTCGCCGTCAGAAACCACAGCCGGAGTAGCGTGCGCCGCGTGGCCGAGCCTGAAATTGTCATGACCAGCAGCGAAGACGAAACCTCACAGGCAGGGGAGCGATTCGCCGCGCGGTTGCAGGGCGGCGATGTCGTCCTGCTCTACGGTGATCTCGGCGCAGGCAAGACGGCTTTCGTCCGCGGTATCGCTCGAGGCCTTGGTGGCCCACCCGACGATGTCACGAGCCCGACGTTCACGTTGATGCAGGAGTATCGCGGACGAGTGACGCTCGTTCACGTCGATCTCTATCGCCTCGCGCCCGGCGAAGTGAGCGGTCTTGGGATCGAAGAATCAACCGACGAACCCGCGGTGATTGCAATCGAGTGGGCCGAGCGATGGAAAGGCGCGCCGCAAGACGCCTGGACGGTGCGAATTACTGACGAGGGAGGCGATCGGAGAAAGATTGAGATGGCACGATCGTGATCGGCTCCTCGCTCCTCGCTCTTGGCTCCCGGTTCCTGGCTCCTGGCGTCTCAGTTATGGTTGCCAGCAGCCAGCGGCTATTCTACGCGGTAATTCGGAGCTTCTTTGGTGATGATGACGTCATGCACGTGCCCTTCACGATGACCTGCAGGCGTTACACGAATCAATTTCGCATCGCGTTGAAGTGAAGGAATGTCGGGACTTCCGCAGTAGCCCATGCCCGCGCGCAGTCCGCCGACAAGCTGGTGAATCATCGCCGCGACGCTGCCTTTGTGCGCAACGCGCCCCTCGATCCCTTCAGGCACGAGCTTGTCGCCGGCCTCCGGCGTGGCATCGAGATCGAATTCGTCCTGGAAGTAGCGGTCGCGGCTGCCACGGCGCATCGCGCCCAGTGAGCCCATTCCGCGATACTCCTTGAAGCTGCGTCCCTGATACAGAATCATCTCGCCAGGGCTCTCATCGGTGCCGGCAAACAGGCTTCCGATCATGACGGCGCTGGCGCCAACGGCAATCGCCTTGGTGATGTCGCCGGAGTAGCGGATTCCGCCATCGGCGATGATCGGAATCTTGTGTGGCGCGGCCGCGCGCGCGCATTCGGCCACCGCCGTGATCATGGGGACGCCAATGCCGGCGACGATTCGTGTCGTACAGATCGAGCCCGCGCCAATCCCGACCTTGATCGCGTCAACATCGAGCGCGATCAGAGCCTCGGTCGCATCCGCTGTTGCGACATTGCCTGCCACGAGATCCACATCCGCATACTGACGACGGATGCGCCGCACCATGTCGAGGACACCCTGCGAATGCCCATGCGCGGTATCGACCACCAGCACATCGACGTGCGCCGCGACCAGTGCTTCGGCGCGTTCGAGCGCATCCTTGCCGACGCCGATCGCGGCGCCGACGCGCAGGCGGCCGAGACTGTCCTTGCAGGCGTTCGGATACTTGACGATCTTCTGGATGTCCTTGACCGTGATCAGCCCCTTCAGCATGTAGCGGTCATCGACCACGAGGAGCTTTTCGACTTTGTGGCGGTGGAGGATCTCGCGTGCCTGTTCGAGCGTGGTCCCGACCGGAACCGTGAAGAGCGGATCGCGGGTCATGATGTCGCGGATCGGTCGATCGAGGTTGGTCTCGAAGCGCAGGTCGCGGTTGGTCAGGATGCCGACCAGGCGCCCTTCCTTGTTCCCGTCCTCGGTGATCGGCACCCCGGAGATCCGGTATTTCTTCATCAACTCGAGCGCTTCGAAGATCCGGTTGTTTGGCGACAGCGTGATCGGGTTGACGATCATCCCGCTCTCCGAGCGCTTGACGCGATCGACCTCGGACGCCTGTTCCTCGACCGAAAGATTCTTGTGAATCACACCGATGCCGCCTTGTTGCGCCATGGCGATGGCGAGGCGGGATTCGGTGACCGTATCCATCGCGGCGCTGAGCAGCGGCGCCTTGACCCGGATGTTTCGCGTTACTCGCGATGACACATCGACCGCGCTGGGCAGAACCTGCGAATGCCGCGGCACCAGTAACACGTCATCGAACGTGAGAGCTGTCGTCAGCCCGATCGCGATTTGATCGGAGTTGAGGATGTCGGTTCGTGTTTCCATTAAGCATTAACCTGCAAAAAAGGCCGACAGAGGTCGGCCTTGGTCGGGCTCATCACCGGAGCGAATCGCGACTTGGAAATCATGCTCCATGACACTTCTTATACTTCTTCCCACTGCCACACGGGCACGGGTCATTGCGCCCGACCTTGGGCTCGTCACGTTTGACCTGCTTGACGACGTCGTCGCCACCGGTTCGCGCCGGACGAGGAGCGGTCTGTCCCGCGGCATTCCCACCACGGATCGCCCCGAACGGTGACGGCGGGGGAGCCGACTGCGGCGAACTCAGCGTCAGTTGTTGCGGCGGACGTCGCGGCTGCGTCGGCCGAATCGGCGCCGTGGTTCCGGCGGCGTCTTCCCCGGTGACCGGCGTGAGACGCCACAGGTACCGGACGATTTCCTCCTCGACCCGGTCCTTCATCGCCTGGAAGAGCGCGAAGCTTTCCTTCTTGTACTCGACGAGCGGGTCGCGCTGGCCGTAGCCGCGAAGGCCGATGCCTTCTTTGAGATGATCGAGGCTGTAAAGGTGATCCTTCCACTGCGCGTCGACGATCTGCAGCATGATGTCGCGCTCGACGCGGCGCAGGATCTCCGCCGGAATCAGTTTTTCCTTGGTTTCGTATTTCTGCAGGATCGGCGCCCACAAGGCATCGGTGATTTCTTCCGGGGTCATACCGGACAGATCCATTCCGTTCAGATCCGCCGCATCCATGCCAAAAATGTCGGCGATTGCCTGCACCATTGCGCCAAAATCGCGATCTTCAGGATCGACGTCCTGCCCGGCGTACGTCTCGACGGTGCTGTCGATCGACTCCTCCGCCAGCGTCATCAGATACTCGCGCGTGTCGACCGTGTCCTCGTCGGTAAGGTGGATCTTCCCCTCGAGCAGTTCGCGACGCAGCGAGTAGATGCTCTCGCGCTGCTTGTTCATCACGTCGTCGTACTCGAGAAGATGCTTGCGGACGGCGAAGTTCTGCGCTTCAACCTGCTTCTGTGCGCGGGCGATGGCGTTGGTGACCATCTTGTGCTCGATCGGCACTCCTTCCTCCATGCCGAGGCGCTGCATGAGACCGGAGATTCGATCCGACCCGAAGATGCGCATCAGGTCGTCCTCGAGCGAGAGATAGAACCGCGATGAACCGGGGTCTCCCTGACGGCCGGCGCGGCCGCGAAGCTGATTGTCGATGCGCCGCGCTTCGTGCCGTTCGGTTGCGATGATGTGCAGACCACCCATCGTGACGACCTCGTCGTGCTCGGCGTCGGTCTGGCGTTTCAACGCGTTGTAGATGCGCTCGTAGTCGGGGCGGGGCACGCGATAGAAGCTGTCGAGGTGAAAGAAGTAGACGAACTCCTCGTCGTCGACGAACTTCTCCTGTCCCTTCGGCAGCTTCTCGGCGATTTCTTCAGCAAGTGTCTGCTGCCGCGCCATGAACTCGGGATTCCCACCGAGCAGGATGTCGGTTCCGCGGCCGGCCATGTTGGTCGCAATCGTGACCGTTCCTTTGCGGCCGGCCTGGGCCACGATCTCGGCTTCCTGCGCGTGGTACTTGGCGTTGAGGACGACGTGACGGATGCCGCGTCGTTTCAAAAGACTCGAGAGCCGCTCCGACTTCTCGATCGAGACCGTGCCGACCAGCGCCGGGCGGCCGATCTTCTGCTTGTCGATGATGTCGGCGACGATGGCTTCGTACTTCTCGCGCTCGGTGCGATAGACCGTATCCGGCTCTTCGACGCGTCGCAGCGGCCGGTTTGTCGGCGCGACCATGACATCGAGCTTGTAGATCTTGGCGAACTCTTCCGCCTCGGTGTCGGCCGTGCCGGTCATCCCGGACAGCTTGCCGTACTTGCGAAAATAGTTCTGGAAGGTAACCGTCGCGAGCGTCTGGTTTTCGCGCTCGATCTTGACCTTTTCCTTGGCTTCGACTGCCTGGTGCAGACCATCACTCCAGCGCCGTCCCGGCATCAACCGGCCGGTGAACTCGTCGACGATCACGACGCCGCCGTCCTTGATCATGTAGTCGACATCAAGCTTGAAGAGGGTGTGGGCACGAAGCGCCTGGTTGATGTGGTGGAGGAGCGGCATGTTCGCGGGGTCGTAGAGCCCGCCCGGTTGCAGGCGGTGTTCGAGCATCTTCTCCGCCTTCGCCATTCCACTCTCGGTCAGCGTGACCGTCTTGTGTTTTTCGTCGACCAGGTAGTCGCCGGTCTTCTCGAGCTCTTCGCGATCCTCGGCCTTGACGTTCCCCTGTGTCACCGCACCCGGTGTCAGACGCGGGATGATCCGATCAACTTCGTAATACAGGTCGGTTGATTCTTCCGCGGGTCCGGAAATGATCAGCGGTGTGCGCGCCTCGTCGATGAGAATGCTGTCGACTTCGTCCACGATCGCGAAGTGATGTCCCCGCTGCACGTAGTGCGCGAGGTCGAACTTCATGTTGTCGCGGAGGTAGTCGAACCCGAATTCGTTGTTGGTGCCGTAGGTGATGTCGGCCGCATACGCCACCTGCCGTTCCTGATCGTTCATGTCGTGCTGAATGACACCGACCGACATGCCCAGGAACCGATAGAGGCGGCCCATCCACTCGGAGTCGCGGCGCGCGAGGTAGTCGTTGACGGTGACGACATGGACGCCCTTGTTTTCGAGGGCATTGAGATAGGCGGGAAGCGTTGCTACCAGCGTCTTGCCCTCGCCGGTTTTCATTTCCGCGATTTTCCCGCGGTGCAGCACCATGCCGCCGATCAGTTGCACGTCGAAGTGCCGCATGTTCAGCACACGGTGGCCGGCCTCGCGCACAACAGCAAAGGCGTCGGGCAAAATGTCTTCGAGCGTCTCTCCATTGGAGACACGCGCGCGGAACGCTGCGGTTTTGGCGCGGAGTTGTTCGTCGGAGAGCTTTTGAATCTCCGCTTCCTTGGCGTTAATGGCGGCGACGTAAGGGCGCAGGCGTTTCAGGTCACGCTCGTTTTGCGTGCCGATGACCTTTGCCAGGAGAGTGTCAACAATCATCAGGAGCGACGGGAGTCAGCGTATCTGATGATTGTACAACAAGTGGCGCGGCTGTCCTTTCGCCTAAAGACGGAAGCCCAGGAATGCTGGAACTGCTGATTTTCGATCAATCAGCAATCACGAACCAGGAATCAGCAACCAGAAATTCCAGGATCTACTGTGCCAGCAGCTTCATTGGATCCGTGATTTTGCCGTTCAACAGGATCTCGTAATGAAGATGCGCACTGGTGGAGCGTCCGGTGGATCCAACGAAACCGATGACGTCGCCGCGGCGGATCTGCTGCCCGGTAACCGCGCGGAATCTCGACAGGTGCCCGTACCGGGTCACAATCCCATACCCATGATCGATCTCGACGAGGTTTCCGTAGGTGCCGCTCCGTTCCGCGACCAGGACGGTCCCATCGGCTGTCGCGCGAACGGGTTCGCCCCAATCCGCTGAAATGTCCAAACCTGGGTGGAAGTCCGCGCCGCCCGTAAACGGATCGCGGCGATTCCCATAGCGCGAGGTTAACCAGCCGGTGACTGGCCAGATTGAGGGGGTAGCCGCCGCCAGCGCCTGCCGTCGTTGCACGCCGCTCTTCATGATGTCGAGGCGGCTCGCCATCGTCCCAAGCAGATCACTCAGGACACCGAACGTGAGATCGGGCGCCAGCATGTTGCCGAGGAGCGCAGGTGTCGCGCCGAAGCCGCCACCCATTGCGCGCGACTTGACGCCTTCCGGGAGCTTCTCCATCGCGCGGCTCGCCTTGGGATCGACGGCGGCTTGAATGCCGAGAGAATCGACGGCCGCTTGCAACGAGGAGATCTGTCCGGCGAGTTGGCCGGTTGCCTCGCGATAGCTCGCATTCTCGATCTGCAAGCCGATGTTCTGACGTTCGAGATCGGCGATGGCGCTTGTCGCCGACCAGCGCGCTCCGAGACCTATTAGTACCGGGATCGCGAATGCGAATGCAACGCCACCAAGCGTTGGCCAGAGAGAGATGGTGAAACGGCGAACAACACCGGTCGCCCGGTCCGCCAGAACGATGTTGTAACGCCTTGCAGCCAAGCGCCTCCAGGAAGTCGCAGGTTTGATCCGACGGACTCTACCATACCCCCCCATTGGAAGGAAGTACCTGACACGAAAAGGGAAGCCAGCTCGTCCATTCTCAGAGTCCCCAGTGTCTGGTCGATTCCTTGCACGGGTGAAATCGCGCCGCTGATAACGGGCCCAAGTACGAAGTGGCGTTGGAAAGATTGGCAATGGGTTGGAACATGAAGGTATTCGTCGTGATGATGCTCGTTCTCCTCGCCGCCGCAAGCGCGGCGGCGTACGGTCGTGTGGATATGGTAGCCGGCATGGCGTCGGTCGTCGCCCACACGTCGCGGGCTGACGAGCCGATTTGTCTGCTGCTATCGGGCAGCGCCTTGATTGGTCTTGCGGCCGCCTTGCGGCGCTCGACACTCTGAATCACTGAAACGCGCCTTCGCCGGAGGGGGCGCGGGCGGGCGGGCCGTCCCGTCCGCTTCATTGGGGTCCGGAAGAAGGCACCCTGCATTTGCAAGCTGAGGAGGCGGGCAATCTATGAAACGACTGTGGGTACTTCTCGCGTTTGGCGCGCTTCTGCCCGCCACAGCGCGCGCCGAATCGATTGCGATTGACCTGCAATCGACCTCCGGCGGGTTTAGCGGCGGTTCAACCGCCGTGCACGCACTCGCGATCGATCTGGGAACGATCGTGGTGCCGGCTGGATCGGTCGGAACCTACCTCATCGACGGTCTCAAGGTAGGCGCGAACTATGTCGTGTCGCTGGTCATCTCGGGAACCCCTGGTTGGGACACCCTCCGCGCTGAGTTGCTCGATCCTGTCTCGGACGGCAATGATGCGATGGACCCGAAAAGCCAGCCGGCGTACGTTCAGTCGGGCTACTCGACGTCAAACAACGTCGATGGCCTCAGTTTCGCCCAGGATTCGGCCCTCACGCGCAGCGCCATCTTTGCCGGAGGATCGGCAACGGTGATTGCCGACGAGAAAACGAACATGGCGGACATCCTGACGTTCGCAGGCCTCGGATCGGGAATGGTGCGCGTGACATTCGGGTTGCGCAACTACGGGAGCAATGGATTTCTGCTTCGCCTGAATTCGAACGGGAGTCCGACACCCGAACCGGCTTCGATGTTTCTGCTTGGCACCGGCCTCGCCGGACTCGCAGCGTATCGTCGCCGTCGAGCCGCGAACCGTTAGCTGGTGGAGGCTTCTGTGACAGCGCATCGCAGTCGCGAAATCGCGGTGGCGTGCGTGCTAACCGGAGCCATCTTGTGGATGTATGCGGGGATCGTGTCGTCGCTCGCTAGGCAATGGGCGAGCGACGACAACTACTCTCATGGATTCTTCGTTGTCCCGCTGGCGCTGTACTTCTGCTGGGAGCGGCGCGATGCGCTGAAGGCGGCCCGTCGTCAGCCCAGCATCATCGGACTGATTCTGATCACGGTCAGTCTCGCCATTTTACTCGGCGGCCTCCTCGGTGCTGAGCTCTTTCTCACACGCATTTCCCTCATCGGTGTCATTGCAGGTGTCGTGCTGTACGTCTGGGGATGGCAGCATTTCCGGAGGTTGGCCTTCCCCATTGCTTTTCTCCTTTTGATGATTCCGCTTCCCACGATTGTTTTTAATCAGATTGCTTTTCCATTGCAGTTGCTGGCATCACGCGCCGGTGAAGCAGTCATCAACCTGGCCGGCATACCGGTACTTCGCGAAGGGAATGTGCTGCAGTTGCCAAGCCGGACTCTCGAAGTCGCTGAAGCATGCAGCGGCATCCGATCGCTTGTGTCGCTCGTCATGCTCGCGATCGTGCTCGGCCACTTCACCGAACCCAGGATTGGCCGCCGGATGCTGATCGCGCTTGCCGCGATACCCATCGCCATCCTGGCCAATGCAGCCCGCGTGGCAGGGACCGGCCTCGCGTCTGAACTGGTCAGCCCGGCGGCAGCCGAAGGGTTTCTTCACACGTTCTCGGGGTGGGTACTCTTCGTTGTCGCCTTTATCGGCCTGGTCGCGGTGCAACGCGCACTCGCAGTAATGCCCGCCGATTCGTCCGCTGCGTCAGGAGTTCGCCCTCGCCAGGTGGAAGCGTGATGGTTCGTCGGGCTGCCATTGTTGTCGCGCTCCTGGTCGCCGCTCGCTTCTACAGCGCTCACGCCGTCTCCGCTGAAACGCCCGTTTCCCGGGAGCCGCTGTCAGCATTGCCGCTCGCGGTGGAGGAGTGGATTGGGCACGACGCGCCGCCGCTCGCAGACGACGTGTTGGGGCAGTTGGGTGTCGACGACTACGTCAATCGCGAGTACGTCAACGCCGCCGGAAGCCCTGTCGGCCTCTACGTCGGTTACTACGCATCCCAGCGTCAGGGCGACACCATTCATTCACCTCAAAACTGCCTGCCCGGCGCTGGGTGGCAGCCGGTTGAAACCGGCGTAGCCGACCTCCGATTCGGCGAGCGCAGCGTGCGCGTGAATCGGTTCCTGATCCAGAAAGGACTCGATCGCCAGATTGTTCTGTACTGGTATCAAGGACGGGGACGCGTGGTTGCAAACGAGTACACGAACAAGGCACTTCTCATGCTTGATGCGGCGCGGATTCATCGCTCCAACGGTGGGCTGGTGCGCTTGATCGCTCCTGTTACGACGACGGCCGGTGCGGCGCAGACGACAGTGTCTGGCTTCGCGACCGCCCTTTTCCCACATCTCGACAGGCATTTGCCATGAGACAGCTTGCGAAGGCCTTGGCGTGTATCGTCGCAATCGTGTTGCTGTGGGTTGGCGCGTGCACGCGCGATCCCAAAGCGAAAGCCCAGACGTACGTCGCTCGCGGCGACGCGTACATGGCGAAGCACGAAACCAACCGTGGCCTGATCGAATACAAGCGGGCTGTGCAGGCGAGACCCGAGTGGGCCGAAGCGCACTACAAACTTGCCAAGGCGTACGAGCTGCAAGGCGATGCCATCAACGCCTATCGGGAGTACGCGCGCACCGGCGATCTCGACGTGTCGAACACCGACGCGCAGGTCAAGGCCGGCACGCTGCTCCTTGCCGCCGGCGAATTCGAGGCCGCACGAGATCGCGCCGACCTCGCGTTGACAGCGACGCCGGAGAGTGCCGCGGCGAACATTCTTCTCGGGAACGCACTGGCGGGATTGAACCAAATCGACAAGGCGATCAAGCAGATCGAGCAGGCGATCAGTCTCGATCCGTCGTACGCGCCGGCGTGGACCGCTCTGGGGGCGGTGCAGTTCCGCGCCGGTACTCGTGCCGAGGCCGCCGCGGCCTTTCAGAAGGCTGTCGATCTCGCGCCGCGTTCCGTTGACGCGCGCCTTGCGCTGGCCAATTTTCAGTGGGCAAGTGGCGACACGAGTGCCACTGAACGGACGCTACAGACTGCGCTCACCATCGACAGCAACAATAGCGACATCCATCGCACGCTCGCGCTTCTATATCTCTCGACCCGTCGCATCGCCGAGGCGGAGCCGCACTTCAAGGCCCTCGCCGGCGAACCCGGCGGCCAACTGGCGCTCGGCGACTATTACACGGGTGTCGGAGATCGCGACAAGGCCGTGGCGATATTGCGTGCGGTCGAGTCCGGATCGGAAAAGACCGACGCGCGCGCCGCGACCCTGCGAATTGCGGCGATCGAATATTCGGTTGGACACAAACCCGAGGCATACAAGATCGTCGATCGAGCCATTCAGGAAAGCCCGAAGTTTGCGGAAGCCCGGATCGCCAAGTCGCGCATGCTTCTCATGGACAACAAACCTGACGAGGCTGCCAAGGAGGCACAGGAAGCGGTGAAGTTCGCCGCCGGCTCCGTTGCCGCGCAGTACACACTCGGGTTGACGGCGGTCGCTCGAAACGATCCGAGCGCGGCAGAGGCGGCCTTCCAGAATGTTCTCAAGCTCAATCCTCGCGCCGCAGTCGCGCGCCTGCAGCTGGCGCGCCTTCACCTCGCCCGCGGCGAAACCGCCCAGGCGCTCGAATCAGCGGAAGAGGTTTCGCGTCAACGCCCGGATGATCTCGATGCCGCCGTGCTGATGTCGCGCAGCCTTCGTGCCCAAGGGAACCTCTCGCGCGCAGAACGGGAGTTGACGTCGCGGATATCGCGTAATCCCAACGCGGCTCCTCTCCATGTTGAACGTGGATGGCTGGCGCTTCAGAGCAATCAGCTGCCCTCAGCGCAGAAGTCGTTCGAAGACGCGGCTCGCCTTGCGCCTGACGCGTATGACCCGCTCGTCGGGCTCGTCACCGTCGATATTGCACAGCGGAACGTCGCTGCGGCGCGGGCGCGTGTCGCCGCACGACAGCAGCAATCGCCCGACGATCCGCGATTGAAGATCCTCTCGGCGCGTGTGGCATTGGCGGCTGGTCAGAAGGCGGAAGCCGAGCAGACGCTGCGCAACGTCGTCACCGCAGATCCCTCGCAGCTGGATGCGTACGATCTGCTCGGACGAATTGCAATGGCGAACGGTCAGATGGATCGGGCTCTTTCGGAGTATCAGGCGCTGGCAGCTCGGTCGCCGGCGCCAGCCGGAGCGTTGACTCTCGTGGGAATGATTCACGAAGCGCGTGGGGATCGCGACGGCGCGCAGCAGCAGTACCAGCGAGCCCTCGGTCTGGATCCGAACGCCGGCGTTGCGGCCAACAATCTCGCGTGGATCTACGCCGAAGACGACCGCCTCGAAGAAGCGCTGAAACTGGCGACGGTTGCGCAGGCGCAACTCAAGCGCCCAGAGTCGGAAGATACGCTCGGCTGGATCTACTACCGCAAGGGACTCCTGCAGCACGCAATCGGTGCCTTCGAGCGCGCGGCAAACAAGTCGCCCAACAATCCCGTATACCAATACCATCTTGGTCTTGCGCAGTTGAAACGGGGAAACGACGCCGAGGGGCGTGCTGCGCTGAAGCGGGCACTGGCGTTGAAATCTGACTTCAACGGGGCCGATGACGCGCGAAAGGCGCTCGAAGAGACCAAGTAGAACGCATTATTCATTCACCACGGAACTGAAGTGCCTCACCGACGTGGTGTGCCTGAATTCCATCACCACCCTCGAGATCCGCGATCGTTCGCGCGACTCGTAATACCCGATCGTGTCCGCGCGCGGTCAGCGCCAGGCGCGTCAATGCCGTTTCGAAGATCCGTCGCGCTTCTCGATCGAGTGGTGTTCGTGTCCGCAGCAGACGGCCTTGCAGCCGCGCGTTGAGCGTTCCATCACGCGACATCTGGCAGCGTCGCGCAGCCTCGACACGGGCGCGAATCGCGGCCGACGATTCGCTGGCCGCGGCAGCCGAGAGTTCGCGCGCCGGCAGCGCGGCGACCGCAACGGTCAGGTCCATGCGATCGCGGAGTGGACCGGACAACCGCGAGGCGTAGCGACCGATCTGCAGCGGCGTACAACGGCATGGTCGTGACTCGTCGCCGTGAAATCCGCACGGACAGGGATTCATCGCGCCAATCAACATGAAGCGAGCGGGAAAGGAAACCGTCCGCACAGCGCGAGCGATTCGAACGCAACCCTCCTCGAGAGGTTGTCGCAACACTTCGAGGACACTCCGGTTGAACTCCGCCATTTCGTCGAGAAAGAGCACGCCGTGATGCGCGAGACTGATTTCGCCCGGACGGGGATTCTGTCCGCCGCCAACCAGCGCAACGTCTGAGATCGTGTGGTGCGGTGCGCGAAAGGGGCGCTCGGTCATGAGTCCATGTCCGGCACCGACCAGCCCGGCGACCGAATGGATCGACGTCACCTCCAGTGCTTCATCGAACACGAGTGCGGGAAGGACTCCAGCGACGCGGCGCGCCATCATCGTCTTGCCCGACCCAGGCGGACCGATCATCAGTGTGTTGTGTCCGCCTGCTGCCGCGATCTCCAGCGCGCGACGAGCAAGCGCCTGCCCCTGGACGTCGGCGAAGTCGCCATCGTGCCTCGCTGAGGGTGGAAGAGGCCGATCACTGTCAGTGTCGACTCGTGCGCGAAACGCCGCCGGATCGTTCAGCGCGCCGACGGCTTCGTGGAGCGACCGGACTGCATACAACTGGAGCCCCTCGACAACGGCCGCTTCGGCACGGTTCGGGCGCGGCAGCAGGAGGCCATTGAAGCGCTGCCGACGCGCCGCAGCGGCAATCGGAAGCACGCCCCGCGCCGAATGAATCCCGCCGTCGAGAGACAGTTCTCCGAGCAGCAACACATCGTCGACGTGACGTCGACTCAGGACACCGCTGGCCGCCAATATGCCGAGGGCAATCGGCAGATCGAATGAGGAGCCGGCCTTTCGGATGTCTGCCGGTGCAAGGTTTACGGTGACGCGATGTTCAGGGAATTCGAAACCGGAATTTCGAATCGCGCTGCGGACGCGATCGCGACTCTCGCGCACGGATGGATCCGGAAGGCCGACCATCGTAAAGCCGGGAAGGCCGAACGACACGTCCACTTCCACGTCCACGGTGGACGCTTCGATGCCGAACACGGCAGCCGTCCGAACGCACGCAAGCACCGATTGTCGTGATGCAAGCCGGACGACGGGTGGACTTATTGGAGATTTTGCGGGAGATGGGTGAAGGATTGCGGTTTCTGCGGTGCGCTCGCACGCGCCGAATCGCAGAAACCGCGACCCGAATTACAGCGCTCTACCGGACAATCTTCAAACGCGTACCGATTGCCAGCGAGTTGCCACGAAGCTGGTTCCAGCTTTTGAGCTTGGCGACGGAGGTGTCGAACAGGTCAGCGATCGAAGACAGCGTGTCGCCCCGCTTGACCTTATACACGATCGTCCGGCTGTGCGACGGCGCATCCGTGATTGTTGCCGTGCCACTTACTGGCCGCGAAGCCAGTTCGACAGGCGCGGTTCGTTCGGTGCGCGACGCCAGCAGCGTCGCCGGTGCGCGAGGGATGATCAAGTCTTGCCCACCACGGACCCGCGACTTCACCGACAGACCATTCGCTTCAGCAAGATCGGTGCGGCTGACGCCAAGCTTGCGTGCAATGGTCGACAGCGTGTCGCCGCTCTTGACCGTGTACCACTTCAGCGCGTTGAAGTCGGCCGGTGTCGCATCCGCCAGGCGCGCCTCGAATTTGTCGCCGGTGCCTTCGGGTACTTTCAGTTCGAACGTCGGATACTTGACCGGCGTTGTCCAACGTCGAAGCTGCGGATTCAGCGCTTGAATCTCGTCGATCGACGAGCCGGTCCACTCGGCGACCCGCCGGAGATCGATCGCGCGCGGAACGACCACCTTGTCGTACGATACCGGGTCGCTTGCCACGATGTCGAACCCATACTGCACGGGGTTCTTCGCCACGATGATCGCGGCAAGAATCAGGGGCACGTATTCGCGCGTCTCTCGAGGAAGGTACTTCGTCGACTTTGACAGCTCCCAGAAGTCTTCCTTGCCGGCGCGCTTCATCGCCCTCTGCACGCGGCCGGGGCCACCGTTGTACGCGGCGAGCACGAGATTCCAGTCGCCGTCGAAGATCTTGTTCAGAGTCTTCAGGTACTTTGCGGCCGCGACCGTCGCTTTCTCCGGATCCGACCGCTCATCGATGTACCAATCGTGGTGCAGGCCGTTTTCGAGCGCGGTCGCCTTCATGAACTGCCATGGACCCTTGGCCTTGGCTCTGGACACCGCGTTCGGTTTGAAGCCGCTTTCGATGATCGGGATGTACGCGAGATCGAGTGGAAGCCCTTCGGCGCGGAAGACCCTCTGAATCATCGGCAGGTACTGTGTGCCGCGGGTCAGACCATCCTGGATGAAGTCGCGCAACCGGCCCTGAAACAGCTCGACGTACTGGAGCACGCGTGAGTTCTGCGGAATCGGAATGTCGTGCTCGGTGGCCGCGAGGTCTTCTTTAACCGCCTCGGTTGTGTGCGGGGCCGCTTCAGGCTTGGGCACGGTCGCCATGTCGAGCACCGCATCGATCGACGCTGGCTCTTCCTTCTTTTCAACGAACCCGTCTCCCTGGCGGAGCGCCGTAATTTCGTACGCGTTGATCCGATCGACGAGTCGATCGAAATGGTCGCGCAGGCGCGCGTCGGTTCTCGCACCGTACGGGGACTCGAGAAGGAGATCGACCGCACGATCGAACTCCGCCCGCGCCTTTTCCAGGTGTCCAACATTCAGCTCCCGCTCGCCGGCCTCGAAATGAGACTGGGAGGTTGCGATCAGAGAGGCGATCGGGTCCGGCGGAGGAGGAACGGCGACGGGAGGCGCCGACGGCTTGACCTGTACTGGGACTGCCGGTGTCTGGGCCTTAGGCTTAGGGTTCGAGCTGCACGCGGTTGCCAGAAAAACTACGGTTGTCGCAACGGGCCACCATGTACGAGTCGTCATGCTGGGTGCTCCCCCTCAAGGACTTCCGGACTTGCGCGAATCTGAACTGCAAGCCGGGGGCCCTGAAGAGGTCGCCCCCAGCGCCACCTCCCGGTGGGTCTGGTTCCCTGCCCGGCTCCGGCCGCTCACGTCGATAGTCGACCGATGCCAACGCGGCCCACGTTTTTGCGATAACCGGGCAAAAACAGTAAGCCGAGGAGCCCGACGAATTGCTGGGGCAAAAAGAATAACATCCACCTCAGGCCGAGGTCAACCTTAACTCCAACACGCTCAACAATAACAGCCAAAATTGTGATCAGCGAGGCCAGCTCGCTTGGACGAAGATGCGGTGCGCTTCGGCGAGGTCGCGGGCAGCGGGGGTGATAATCGTGTGATCGCCAATCACAATTTTGCGACCCTGTCGGACTGCCTGACGCACGTCGTCTTCGCATACGAAGTCCGCCGCTTTTTGCACGATCGGCGGCGCGGGGGGCGAATCCTTTGGAACTGCCGCCGGCGCGACGTCGCTACCACCGGCCGATGGACTGGTCAACGGCGGAGCGAGGTCACGGCGAGCGATCGGCGGCGGTGTGTAGCCCCGGCTCGCGAGGAATTCATCAATTCTCCGGGCGAGAGGGGCGGCGGCAATGCCGCCTGGCTCACGCGGTGGTTGGGGGGCTTTCGGCAAGGCCATCACGCCGGCGGGTGCTGCGGCGTCCCGCCGTACCACGGCCGGGGTGACCTCGTACGCCAGCCGCTTGATATTCAGGAGATGCCGCGGCGAGATGTTATCGGACGTGATGTTTCCGCCGTATCCGCCGCACCCGAGCGTCATTGACGGATCGAGTCCCGTCGTAAGGCCGATCGATCCGTGTGTCGTTGGCGTATTCACGACGATTCGGTAGGCTGGCTTCTTCAATCCGAACTGCAGGATCACATCGTCGTTGCGCGAGTGGATCGACATCGTGTGGCCCATGCCGCCATACCTGAGGATCTCCTTGCATCGTTCGCAGCCGTCGCGCCAGTCCTGGACGACGTAGAACGAGAGAACGGGACAGAGCTTTTCGATCGACAACGGGTAATCGCGGCCGACGCCGGCAAGCTCGGCGATCAGCACGCGTGTGGTCGCAGGCACCGAGATACCTGCCTGTTGGGCGATGTAGGTGGCGGGCCTGCCGACAAGCTTTGGATTCGGCAGACGCTGCGGGGTCACGAGCACGCGGCCCACGGCGTCGATCTCTGCGCTCGACAAGAAGTGAGCGCCGTTGGCGACGAACTGCCGCTTCACTTCCTCGACAAGAGCTGCGTCGCAGACGACGGAGTTCTCGGATGAACAGAGGAGACCGTTATCAAAAGTTTTGCCCGTGACGATGTCGCGGACGGCTTTCGGGACATCGGCTGAGGACTCGATGTAAGCAGGTGCGTTCCCAGGACCTACCCCGTAAGCAGGTTTCCCCGCACTGTATGCGGCGCGAACGAGTCCCATTCCGCCGGTTGCCAGGATGACCGCCGTCTCGCGCGCCTTCATCAGCTCCTGCGTCCCCTCGAGGGTGACGGTGGTCATCCAATTGATCGAGCCTTCCGGCATGCCGGCCGACCGCGCGGCGTCGTTCATGATCTCGGCGACACGCGTGATGCAGCGTGCCGCAGCAGGGTGGGGGCTGATGACGATCGGACAGCGCGCTTTTATCGAGATCAGGATCTTGTAGATCGCTGTCGACGTCGGGTTCGTCGACGGAACGATAGCGGCGACCACGCCGAATGGTTCAGCAATCTCGATCACCTTCCTGTCGTCGATCCGCCTGATGACCCCGACCGTCTTCATCGGCCGGATGAAGCTGTAGACCTTCTGCGATGAGAACAGGTTCTTCTCGACCTTGTCGGACACGACGCCGTAGCCGGTCTCCTCGTGGGCCAGCCGGGCAAGTGCCTCGGCGTGCGGCGTTACGGCGGCGGCCATCGCGTCGACAATCTTGTCGATCTGTTCCTGGGAAAACTCGGCGAGAGCCGGAGCCGCTGCTTTTGCGCGCCGTGCGAGCGAGCGGGCTTCGCTGATCGAGCTGAGATCGCGATCGGTCTGGGCCGTGGGCTGAGCCATGCGTGCCAGACGAGAGGGTTACGACGCCTTCGCGTCCTTGAGTTTCGGGAGAATCTTTTCGACTTCCGCGTGCGGTCGGGGAATTACATGCACCGAGATCAACTCGCCGACGCGGCGCGCGACCGCCGCACCGGCATCGGTGGCCGCTTTGACGGCGCCGACGTCGCCGCGCACGAGGACAGTGACATACCCCGCACCGATATACTCCTTGCCAACGAGTACCACGTTGGCAGCCTTGACCATCGCGTCAGCTGCTTCAATGGATCCGATTAGTCCGCGGGTTTCCACCATTCCCAACGCTTCGAGCATTAGTCTCCTCGTGAACGACGTGAACGTAACATATTGCAGTAGCTCGGACAACTAAGTTAGCATTCGCCTTCTGTGAAATCCCGGCGGAACGGCGACCCCTGTCAACGATCCTGTTGATGAGGGAGTCCTGCAGACGCCCCCGTTACTGACCGCTACTGCTTACCGAGAGTTCATGTCCAGACGAGTTTCTGTGCTCACTTCCGCCGCGGCGGCGATCGCGATTGCGGCGTCAATTTCCTGCAGTCGAAACGCGGACAACGAACCGCCGGTTGCGACGCCATCGCTGACGCTCAGTCGCGACAAGGTCGCAATTGGGAGTCCCGTCAAGCTCACCTACAAGTTCGTGGTTGCGCCGGACGCGAAATTCAACACCGACTACTGGGTCTTCGTACACGTGCTCGATCCGACCGGTGAACTGCTCTGGACCGACGATCATCTGCCGAACCCTTCGACGTCAACGTGGAAGCCCGGACAGACTGTCGAGTACACGCGCACCGTCTTCGTGCCGAACTATCCCTATATTGGTGAGGCGCTGGTGCGGCTGGGATTGTACGACCGGGCCTCATCGAACCGATTGGCGCTCAATGCCCAGCAGGTGTCGCGCCGGGAGTACCTCGTTGCAAAATTCCAGCTGCAGCCGCAGTCGGAAAACATTTTCCTCATCTATAAGGATGGCTGGCACCCGGCCGAAGTCGCGACCGACAACGCGGCGTCGGAATGGCAGTGGACGAAGAAGACAGCGACCATCTCCTTCAAGAATCCGAAAAAAGATTCGACCTTCTACCTCGACTTCGACGCGCGGACGGACCTGTTCACTCCGCCGCAGAAGGTCACGCTCAAGATTGGCGACCAGACCATGACGACGTTCGCGGCGGACAACCGGGAGCGGAAGCTCTTGACGTTCCCGATTACGGCAGCTCAGCTCGGCAACGGCGACATGACGGAGCTGGTGATCGACACCGATCGGACATTCAGTCCTGGAAGCGGGGACGTCCGTGAACTCGGAATCCGCGTCTTCCACGCGTTCATAGAGCCCAAGTAGCGCCCGTGTTTTGACGCGCGATCGGGCGGGGTCTGAAGACCCGCCCTACACGTCCACAAACCGGCGGCCGCCCCCCTCAGTCCAAAGACCGGGCTACAGACCCGCTGCGTTAGCGACCGATACACCTCAAGGGGCCTGTAGAAGAACTCGACTGTATTGAATCTAGACAGGGCTTTGGCCCGGATGCTAGGATAGATGCTTCGCATGAAACGAATGAGCCTGATTCCTCCAGCTGTGGCGCTATTGGCCCTGCTGGCTGCGGCAGCGCCCGCCTCGGCCGAGATTGCGTTCCTGAGTTCCGGCCGAACCTTGTCAATCAAGGCTCACCGTATTGACGGTGACAACGTCGTCCTCACCCTTCGCAGCGGCGGCGAGGTGACCTGCGACAAGGACCTGATCACGAAGATCGAACCCGACGAGGTGCCTTACGTCGATCCCGATGCGCCAAAGGTCGCAGTACCGGTAACCAACCCACCCTCCGGCGACGAGGACGAGACGTCGCTCGATGCGACACCTTATGGGGAAATCATCGCTGCCGCCTCGGAAACTTACGGCGTGAACCCGATGCTGGTGCGAGCGCTGATTCAGGTTGAGTCGAAGTTTCGGCCGACAGCCCGCTCGCGCAAAGGTGCCATGGGCTTGATGCAGTTGATGCCCTCGACTGCCCGCGAGTACAACGTCCGCAATCCCTTCGAGCCCAAGGCAAACATCGAAGCGGGCATCAAACACCTCAAGACGCTGATCGATCGATTCGGTTCTTCCATCGAGCTCGGACTGGCGGCGTACAACGCGGGACCAGGAGCCGTTGAGAAATTCAACGGCGTTCCGCCGTACCGTGAAACCCGCAACTACGTCAGCCGCATCCTGTCGCTGGCTGGCCTGAAATAACCGGGGTCAGACCCCGGTCGCTGGTTTACACACTTTTCAATCACGCGGCGCCGATTTCTTCCAGCCGGTTGTGATCTCCCGCTGTCTAAACTTGGGGACAATCCCGGTCGGGCGTCGGTCCGGGTGATATATAATTTGCCGATAGATCGGCCGATAATGCCCACACAGACAAGATCTTGCGCGGACGCCAGGGTCTTGCGCGAATAACGAGATGGAGTTCCGCTGCAGGCTCGGTACCCCCGGCGGGGAGATCGTTGAGGGGATCTACGTCGCCGAAGACGAAGCGCGCCTCAGGCGCGAGTTCGAAGAGAAGGGCCTGTACGTCCTGGGGATTCAGCGGGCAGGGCGAGCTGCCCTCGGCTCCTTCAAGCTGCCGCGACGCAGTCGGATCTCCTCCCGCGAGTTCCTCGTGTTCAACCAGGAACTGGCAACCCTGCTGAAAGCCGGCATGCCCCTGGTGCAGTCGCTCGACATTCTGCGTCAGCGCGTTGCGAACCCGCTCCTCAAGACGGTGCTTGACGACGTGTACGACCGGGTGCGCGCCGGCAGTTCGCTGTCGGAAGCGTTTGAGGCGCAGGGCACACTTTTCCCGGGTGTCTACACGGCGTCGCTGCTCGCCGGTGAGAAGAGCGGAAGCCTCGAGCAGGTGATTCGACGGTATGTGGCGTACGTGAAGGTCATCTCGGCGGTGAAGCGAAAGACGATCTCAGCCCTGGTGTACCCGGCAATCCTCCTTCTCCTCTCGTGCGTCGTCGTCGCGATCATCGTGTTGCGGGTCGTGCCCGAGTTTGGCGCGTTCTACGCGCAGTTTGGGCGGGAACTGCCGCTGTCGACGCGGATCATCGTCTCCTTCTCGAACTTTGCCGTCGCGTATTTCTTCGTCGGTCTGCTGGCTATCGTCGGGGTGGTCGCCGCGGCAATCGCGTGGCTACGTCGATCCGGCAACCGCCGGCGGTTCGACAAGTGGCTCCTTGGGATTCCAGCGATTGGACCGATCGCACAGAAGTTGGCGACTTCGCAGGCGGCGCGCACGTTGGCGACGCTGCTTGGCGGCGGCATCCCGCTGGTCAATGCGATCGATGTCTCGGCGCGATCGATCGGTAATCAATACATGGCGCAGGAGCTGACGACGGCCGCGCAACAGGTGCGGGAAGGCAGAGCGCTCGCGTCGGCAATGATGATGAGCGGAGCGTTTCCGGATGTTGCGATCAAGATGGTGGAAGTGGGGGAGTCCACCGGCGCGTTGCAGGAGATGCTCAATAGCCTGTCAGAGTTTTATGACGAAGAAATCGAGACGAGCTTGACGCGATTCATCACCATCGTCGAACCGGCGCTGCTCGTGATCATGGGCATCATCATCGCCACGCTCCTCCTGTCTCTTTACATGCCGCTCTTCAATTTGTCGTCGATGATTTCCTGATCGCTGGGTAGCTACACATGGATACTCAACCGCCAACGGCCAACACCGATCTCTATGTGGCCGGTGTTGAACCGACCGACGCCGAACATGCGGCGGAGGTCGCGCAGGCGAAGCGGCTTGCCGAGCGATATCGGCTCGAGTTTGTCGACCTGTCGCAGTTCAGCATCGATCACGAATTGTTCCGCGCGATTCCCGCGGACCTGATGCTCAGGTACGGATTTGTTCCCTACCGTCGCGATGGGCATTCGCTCGTCATCGTCGTTTCCGATCCCACCGATTTACCGATGATCGACGAGCTGGCGGTGTTGCTCGCCACGCCAATCAAGGTAACGGTCGGGACGCCTTCGGCGATTCAGTCGATTCTGAAGAAAAGCGAGAGCTCACAGCGCGTGCTCGAAGACGCGACTGAAAGCTTCACGATGCAGATTCTGCGGGAGGACGACGCCGGTGACGAAGCGCTCACCGTCGAAAAGCTGACCGCGGATGCGAGCCCGGTCATTCGCCTGGTGGACACGACGATCTACAGTGCGATCCAGCGCCGTGCCAGCGACATCCACATCGAAACGCAGGATGATGCGGTGCACGTGAAGTACCGCATCGACGGTGTGCTGCAGCCGGCGATGCGGCCGATTGACAAGCGCTTTCACAGCACGATCATCTCGCGCGTCAAGGTCATGGCGGAACTGGACATTGCCGAGAAGCGGGTGCCGCAGGACGGCCGCTTCAAGCTGCGCATGCCGGGCAAAACGATCGACTTTCGCGTGTCGATCATGCCGAGCGTGCACGGCGAAGATGCGGTCATCCGTATTCTCGACAAGGAATCCATCAGCGAGCAGTTTCACGAGCTTCGGCTCGACATCCTCGGGTTCCCCGACGACGAGCTGCGGCGTTTCCGCAAGTACATCGCCGAACCGTACGGCATGGTCCTGGTTACCGGCCCAACCGGGAGCGGCAAGACGACGACGCTGTATGCAGCGTTGTCGGAAATCAAGTCGATCGAGGACAAGATCATCACGATTGAGGATCCGGTCGAGTATCAGCTGCGAGGGATTACGCAGATCCCGATTAACGAAAAGAAAGGGCTCACCTTTGCGCGTGGGCTGCGGTCGATCCTCCGTCACGATCCCGACAAAATCATGGTCGGCGAGATCCGCGACGCGGAAACCGCGCAGATCGCGATCAACTCCGCACTCACCGGGCACCTGGTGTTCACGACAGTTCACGCCAACAACGTGCTCGACGTACTGGGCCGCTTCCTGAACATGGGCGTCGAGGCATACCAGTTCGTGTCGGCCTTGAACTGCGTACTGGCGCAACGCCTGGTCCGAAACATTTGCATCCACTGCAAGCGGCCGCAGAAGATAACTCGGGCGATGCTGGAGGAGTCGGCGCTGGATCCCTCGCTCGAGCAGCGCGGATTGTTCTTCGAGGGCGCCGGCTGTATCGAGTGCGGCGGCACCGGGTATCGTGGGCGGACCGCAATCTGCGAGTTGCTCGACCTGACTGACAACATTCGTGAGTTGATCCTCAACCGACGGCCGACGTCCGAGATCAGGAAGGCCGCCCGCGATGAAGGCATGCGATTCCTCCGCGAGTCAGCCGTCGAAGTGGTTCTGAAGGGTGTGACCACCCTGCGCGAGATCAACAAAGTGACGTTCGTCGAATGAGTGCTGCACTGCCTCGCTGGCTCTCCAATCGTCCGCCCGCCGCGGCCGTCGAAATCAACCCGCGACGTGTGACCGCGGCTGTCATCGCGGATCAAGGGCGCACACGTGTCCTCAGCAGTTATGCCGGCGAGCCACTGGCTCCCGGTGTGGTCGAGGCGGCACTGAACGCCACCAACGTCCACGACGCCGCGGCCCTGACGGCAGCCATCCGCAGCGTTCTCGACCGGCTGTCGTCGCGGCCGAAACGGATCGCGCTCGTACTGCCCGACACGGTCGGCAAATTGTCTCTGATACGGTTCGAGAAAATTCCTGCGAAGGTGCAGGATCTGGATCAGCTCATTCGCTGGCAGGTCAGGAAAGCCGCGCCGTTCAAGATTGAGGATGCGCAGGTCTCGTGGGTGCCTGGCATCGTGCCTCCCGAAGGCGGCCGCGAGTACATCGTGACGGTCGCGCGACGTGACATCATCCAGAGCTACGAGCGCGCCTGCGAAGCGGCCGGCGCCTATCCCGGCATTGTCGATCTGGCGACGGTGAACTTGGTCAATGCCGTCCTTGGCACCGAGACTCGCGCGACGCCGGCAACCGATTGGCTGCTCGTGCACGTGGCCGCCGACTACAGCACGATGGCGGTGATTCGCGAATCGCAAGTCATCTTCTTTCGCACCCGAGCATCGGACAAAGACGACGATCTTGCAGATCTGGTGCACCAGACAGCGATGTATCACGAAGATCGATTGGGCGGCAGCGGCTTCGCGCGAGTCGTCCTCGCCGGCGCATCGCTTCGCGGACCTGAGGTGGCGGACCTCCTGCGACGTGAGCTCGAAGGCCGTCTCGGTACGCGCGTCGAGGCACTCGACTTCCGCGGCGCCGTCGCGTTGCGCGATCGGATCGCTGCAGCGCCAGAGCTGCTCGACAGCCTGGCGCCCGCCATTGGGCTCATTCTGCGGGAGCGGGTCGCTTAGATGCTGCGCGCCAACCTTGCGACACGCCCTTTTTACAACGAACGCGCGATCCACCTGCTGCTCGCGGTCGCGGCGCTGATCGTGTTAGCGATCACCGTACTGAATGTCAGTCGCATCGTGACCTTGTCGCGGCACAGCACGGATCTGTCTTCGCGCACCAACGCCGATCGAAACGAAGCGTCCAAGTTGAGTACCGAGGCGTTGCGTATCCGGAGAACGATCAATAAGGATGAACTCACGCTCGTGGTCAACGCCGCGCAGGAAGCCAATGCGTTGATCGATCAGCGGACGTTTTCGTGGACGGAGTTCTTCAATCAGATCGAGGCGACCATCCCGCCGGACGTGATGCTCACATCGGTTCGACCTTCGTTCAAGGATGGTGTCACCCGCGTCACCATGATTGTGCTCGGTCGCCAGATTGCCGATATCGACGAGTTCATGGAGAAGCTCGAGGCCACCGGCTATTTCGAGGACGCCGTTCCGGCGTCCACCGAGACCACTGACGACGGGCTGCGGCGGTCCACAATTGAAAGCGTGTACGTAGGAAATGTCGCGGCGACGGAAGCGAAGCCGCAGGAAGCTGCACCCGCGGCTCCGACCAATCCGACACCACCGACGACCCCGGAGCCCGGCCGCGCCGGTCAGCCGCCATCAGGAAATGCGCCGCCGCCTCAGGTGCCGCGCGATCGGGGGCGGCAATGACAGATGCGCGTCGTGTGCTGGCCGAGAAGCGCAGACTGATTCTGCCGATTGTGATCGCACTCGTGGTGAACATCGCGCTCTTCGCGATTGTGGTCTATCCACTGTCGAAAAAAGTGGCGGGTGGGGAGCAGCAGTCGAAGGCGGCAACGACCGCGCTCCATGCCGCGAAACGTGATTACGACGCGGCGCGCGCGACGGTAACAGGAAAAGGACAGGCCGATCAGGAGCTGCAGAAGTTCTACAGCGACGTGTTGCCGCCGGATTTGAGCGCCGCACGACGGGCGACGTTTCTTCGGATCGAGCAGCTGGCGCAAAAGTCCAATCTGCGACTCGAGCGCGAGACGTCCGATCCGCAACCGCAGCGGGATAGTCAGCTGGTGAAGTTCACGTATCGGGCGTCGCTATCGGGTGAGTACCGGAACATCCGTCGCTTCATCCATGAGCTGGAAACCGCCCCGGAATTTCTCGTCCTCGAAAATGTCGAGCTTACCCAGAGCGAGATTGAAAATCGCGGGTTGAATGTCAGCGTCGACATCGCCACGTACTACCGGACCGGAGCGAATGGAAACTGACGCGTCAACCCGCCCTTCGGGCCGGCCGAGACCGTGGCTCCTCGTCGCCTTGGCGATCGTTGTTGCCGTGGCGCTGATCTCGTGGCTGCCCGTAGGAAAGCCAGCCGCGCCCGGACCCGCACCGTCTAATCCCCGGGCGACACAGAGGGGGAAGACCGTCGAGAGTGTGCAGCCGGGGGATCTCGAGGTGCACCTGAAGGCGCTGAGCGAGCCGCGTCCGGACGCCGAGTCGAGCGAGCGGAACCCGTTTCGGTTCTACGTGAAGCCGCCGCCGCCACCTCCGCCGCCGCAGCCGAAGCCAGAGCCGCCGCCGACGCCGGAGTCGACGGTGCCGCCCCCACCGCCGCCTCCGCCGGCCATCCCGTTAAAGTACATCGGGCTGTTGGAGGAAAAGGGTGGTGGAAAGTTGGCGGCATTCAGTGATTGTCGGAGTACTATGCGCGGTCGCGAGGGGGACATCATCTCAGGTCAGTATCGACTCGTGAAGATTGGCGTCGAGTCGGTGGTCATGGAGTATGTCGACGGCCGTGGCCGGCAAACGATTCGGCTGTCCGGTCAGGAGTGCGTCGGGAAATAACCCGACTCGTCTCGCCATCGTAGGATGACACTTGCTATGGCGAGGCAAGAGCGGCGAAGAAAGACGCGAGCGCAGCGAAGCGAGCCACGCGAACGGAGCGAGCCGACGAAGCGGCTCGCGAGAGAGCGTGAAGGGGAGTCCGAGGGGCGAAGCCCCTCGGATCTAAAGATGGGGTGGCGGTGTTGGTGAAGCACAGGATTGCAATTGCAATCGTTCTTGCGATGTGCGTCTCGGGATGTGCTGCCGGACGCGCGTACCGTCAAGGGCAGGAGGCGTCGCGTGTTGGCGACTGGGACGCTGCCGTCACGCACTACACGACGGCAGTCCAGGAGAGCCCGAACAAGGCCGAATACAAGATCGCGCTCGAACGGGCGGTCCAGACTGCGTCGCGCGAGCATTTGAGCCGCGCGCACGAACTGGAACAGGCGGATCAGCTCGACGCCGCGCTTCTCCAGTACAAGCGCGCGCTCGACATTGATCCCTCGAATCGCCTTGCGGCGGCAAAGAGCGTCGAGCTCGAGAAGACTATTCGCGATCGCATTGAGGCGTTGCGTCCAAAGCCGCCCATCGAGAGACAGCGCGAGGAAGCGCGACGGGCGAGTACGCCGCTGCTCAATCCGACGTCGCCACTGCCGGTCGTCAGCTTCGGGCCGAACGCCAGCGTTCGCGACATCCTGAACTTCATCGGCAGCGCGACGGGAATTAACGTCACCTACGACCAGCAATATCAAGACAAGGCCTACACCGTACGGCTCGAAGACGTCACGCTCGAACAGGCGCTGCAGCAGGTCACGGCGGCGAATCAGTTCTTTTACAAGGTTCTGAATCCGAAGACGATCATCATCGTTCCCGATAACGCGCAGAAGCACGCCCAATACGACGACCTCGTCGTCAAGGTCTTCTTCATCTCGCACGCGGACGTGGCGGAAATCTCGCAGATCATCAACACGATCATGCGTGTCCCGACGATGCCGGTGCAGCCGACGGTGCTGCAGAACAAGACGGCGAACACGTTGACCGTGCGCGCGACGGCTCCGGTCATGGACGTCATCGAACGGATCATCAAGGCCAACGACAAGCCGCGCGCCGAGGTGATCGTCGATGTCCAGATCCTCGAGGTGAATCGCAAGCGAACGAAGGATCTCGGGCTGAATCTCAGCGCCTATGCGTTGGGCCTGACGTTCTCGCCGGAAGTGGCTCCTCCGAACACGCCGAATACCTTGCCGAGCGCGCCAACACAGCCGCCGCCCTTCAATCTCAACACCATCTCACAGGGAATCAGTACCGCGGACTTCTACCTCAGCGTGCCGGCGGCGGTCATCAAGTTCCTCGAGACCGACTCCCGCACGAAAGTGATCGCGAAGCCGCAGCTTCGCGGCGCTGAAGGGACCAAACTGACGCTGAACCTCGGCGATCAGATTCCGGTGCTGTCGACCGTCTTCGGCGCCGCCGTGCCCGGAGGGCTGGCGACGACCCCGCAGTCGTCGTTCAACTACAAAGACGTCGGCGTCAATCTCGAAATGACCCCGCGTGTGACCTACGAAGGGGAGATCGTGCTCGATGCCTTCATGCTGGAGAGCAGCGCGCTTGGACCAAGCATCAGTGTGGCCGGGCAGGACGTGCCGTCGTTCAGTTCGCGCAAGGTCACGACGAAGCTTCGATTGCGCGAAGGGGAGTCGACGTTGCTCGCGGGGTTGCTCCGCGACGAGCAGCGCAAGATCCTGACAGGTTTCCCAGGCATCACCAAGACCCCCATTCTCCGGTCCCTCTTCGGATCCACCAACGACGAAATCAACCAGTCAGACATCGTCATGCTGCTGACGCCGCACATCGTCCGCACTCACGAACTCACGGTGGAAGATCTGTCGTCGATCTACATCGGCACGCAGCAGAACGTCGGCCTTGGCGGTCCGCCGCCACTCATCGCCCCGCAACCCGGGCCAGATAATCCACCACCCGGAACTGCTCCGGGAGGGGCGCCGCCAGCGGGCGGCACGCAGCCGGGAACCGTTCCGGGTGTTCCACGGTCCACGGCAAATCCCGAAGGCGGAGTGCCGCCGACTAACTTCCCGGCGCCGCCGGGGACGTCGCCCGTACCGACACTAGTGACGCCGCTGCCGGGGGCTCCGCCCGCCACGGCACCGGGTGGTGCACCGCCCGTCACCACGCCTGGTGGTATTGCGCCAGTGACGCCGCCGCCGGGTGGAGTTGCTGCGCCCACGACGCCGCCACGAGACGTCTCGCCGACTCCTGCAGCGGCACCGGGGACGGCCACTCCCCCCGCTGCAACAACCGCGCAAGTGATCGTCACGCCACCAGGGACCGAGTTCCGCGTTGCCGGTGGTCCATATACGGTGCCGGTCTCGATCAACAACGTGGCCCGTCTCTCGGTGATGACGCTGACGGTGACCTACAACCCGAACGTGCTTCGCGTACGCACGGCTCAGGACGGCACGTTCATGCGGCAGGGGGGCGTCGCGACGTCTTTCACGCCGCGGATCGACGCGGCGTCGGGTCGAATCGACATCGCGATTACACGAACAGCCGATCAGGCCGGCGCATCAGGCACTGGACTGCTCGCCGCACTCATCTTCGACGCCATCGGTCCCGGCGGGTCGGTGATTCAGGTGAGCGGCGTCGCGAGCACACCCGAGGGTGCGGCGATCAACCTGCAGTTCAGCCCGGTGAATGTGATGGTGAGGTAGATGTGAATTGGGTGCTACGGGTGCCGCGGGTGCCAAGAGTGCCAGGGGTGCGAGGGGCGAAGGGCTTCACCTTCATCGAACTCCTCGTCGTCACGACGATCCTCTTGATCCTTGCTACGGCCGCGATGCCGCTTGCGCGGGTCACGGTTCAGCGTCAGCGCGAAATCGAGTTGCATCGCGCGCTTCGCGAGATACGACTGGCGATCGACAAGTACAAGGATTCGGTCGACAACGGGCTCATTGGATCGGTCGACGTCAAAGTCGGCAGCGAGGGATATCCGCCGGATCTCGAAACGCTCGTCGAGGGCGTCTCGGTGGCAAACGATGCGTCCGGCCGCAAGCTGAAGTTCCTTCGCCGCATTCCCCAGGACCCGATGACGAAATCGACGGAGTGGGGAATGCGGGCCTACGGCGACAAACCGGATTCGACGTCGTGGGGCGGCGGCAACGTGTACGACGTTTACACCAAGGCAGAAGGCACAGCGCTCGACGGAACCAAGTATCGCGACTGGTAGGGCCATTCGACTCGCGGGAGAAACGCGCGCAGGGCAGATAGTAGGACGTATGAACGACAGGAAACGGGGCGCCGGCGGGTTCACGCTGATCGAACTGCTCATCGTCATCGCGCTGATCTCAATCCTCGCGACGATGGGGGTCGTGCAGTACCGCAACTCCGTCCAGAGCGCGAAAGAAGCGACGCTTCGCACCGATCTCTTCCGCATGCGCGACGCGATCGATCAGTACTACGCCGACAAGGCGAAGTACCCCGCCTCCCTCGACGCGCTTGTCAGCGACGGCTACATGCGCGCGATTCCAGAAGATCCGATCACCAAGTCGGCCGACACCTGGCAGACGGTCCCGGCTGAACCCGAGCCCGGAAATACATCGGGCGATCCTGGGATTTACAACATAAAGAGCGGCGCGCCTGGTACGGGTCTCGACGGCACTTCCTACTCAGATTGGTAACGTCACCATCAAAAACAGGAGAAACTGGAGAAACGAGAGTTTTTGATTTTTAGAGCACCAAGAAAATATCTCTCCTTTCCCGTTTCTCTTGTTTAAGTCATGCGCTTCGCAAAACGCCTTCTGATCCAAAACAGTAGCGTCCCGACGATAATCACCACGATCGCCAACCGAATCGATTCCAACGATTTCGGTCGCATCACGATCACATAGATGAATCCGAGGAACGCGAGCACCGCTGGAATGGGGTAGAGCCACATCCGGAATGGACGCGGCAGGTCCGGCTCGCGCCGGCGCAGGACCATGACCCCGATCGTCTGTGCGAGGAACTGCGTGGAGATCCTGATCACCACGAGCGCGGTGACAACGTCGGCAAGCTTGAACAGGCAGAAGATCGCGGCCATCGTCCCGAGCCACAGGAGCGAGACGTGAGGGAAGTGATGCTTCGGGTGGACGCGGGCGAAGACCTTGAAGTAATCCCCTTCGAGCGCGGCCGCGTAAGGCACCCGCGAGTAGCCGAGGAGCAGCGAGAAAACAGAGGCGAACGCCGTCCACAGCATCATCAGCGTCACGAGCGCGCCGGTCTCCGGACCCCAGATGCGCGCCATGAAGTCGGACGCGATGAACCGTGACTTCTCGACCTCCTGCCACGGCATGGCGCCGAGGATCGACAGGTTCATCGTGAGGTAGAGAAACGCCACGCCCGCGATCGAGAGAAGAATGGCGCGCGGGATGACGCGGCCGGGATTTGTGATCTCGCCGCCGAGATAACACACGTTGTAATAGCCCCAGTAGTCGTAGATGGCAATCAAGAGGGCGGCGCCGAGGCCGGTAAAGAACGCGTGCGTCGGCTCCCAGGCTCCCGGCGGAAACGAAAATGCCTGCGACGGACTGAAGTGCGTCAGTCCCGAGAAAATGATCGCGAGCGTCGTCCCGATTACGCCGACCCAGAGGAGAGCGCCGAGCCTGCCGATGATGGTGATGCGCCGATACAACAGGATCACGGCGGTGGCAACGGTCGCCATTGCCAGGAATGTTCCCTTGGTAATCGTGATTTCCATGAACGTCGTCCCGACGCCCGGGATCGACAACGGAATGCGTTGTGCCGTGATCGTGTCGTGCAGCGCGGGCCACAGATATTCGGCGTACTGCGCAAAGCCGATACATCCGGAGGCCATCGACAACGGTGCGCTGAAGGTCAACTGAAAGACGAACAGGAATGCGAGCCAGCCTCCAACACGAGGACCGTACATCGCGCGCAGGTATCGAACCGGACCGCCTGCATGCGGCAGCGCGGCGCCGAGCTCGGCCCACACGAGGCCGTCGCACACCACGAGTAACGCGCCGAGGATCCAGCCAACCATCGCTTGCGGTCCGTGCATGGTGGCAACCATGAGCGGGATCGTGACGAATGGTCCGACGCCGATCATGTCGATCATGTTCAGCGCCGTGGCCTGCCAGAGGCCTATCCCTCGGACCAGGCCGCGATCGGTGGATGTGTTGGAAGTGGACAGGGAAGGATCAGTATGGGGCGGCGGCATCTGGACAAATTCTACTCGGCCGACCCGCAGGCGCCAGCCGTCTCAAGTCCGGATGACTCTATTGGCCGCGCCCGCGCTGAACACCAGGCTGCACCGGACCCGGTCCGAAGCCGCGTGGCCCGCGGCCACCGTCAGGCCCGATGTTGATGCCGCGTCCCGGGCCCATGCCGGGAACGGGGGCGCCGCGTTGTCCTGGCCCCCCCCGCCCCGGCATTCCCGGAACGGGCTGGCCTCCGCCGGGGGCGCCGGGCCGGTTGCTCACCGTGCTGAAGAGGAACAGCCACTCGTTGTAATGCGTGCCTGTTCCTTTGTAGATCTTGAAGGACGATTCCTTACTCTTGCTGCGGACACCCATCATTCCGCCGACTGCCGTCTGTCCACCGAGCGAGGGCCCTGGCGATCCTGTGGGAGACCCTATTCCCGACCGTGGCGACGGTGGAGCACTCAGGCCGGTCGCGGGGGCACCCGCGCGGCCACGTCCGCCGGGCTGCTGCGGCGAAGCACCTCCTTGGCCAGGCACGCCGCCCGCAGCATTGACAATGTCCCATTCGCCACGCTGATTCATCGGCAGCGAGGTGTCATTTTCCGTCATGGGATCCTTGTATTTCTTTCGAAGGAAACGGCCTTGCACCAGGACGTCAAGACTTGGCGGATAGCTGGCTCCGCCCATCTTCCGCATATAAAGATTGATCCCCCGCGCAATCTGTTCACCGCGAAAAATGAGTTCCGCTTCCTTCTCGCGCTGCGCCTGTGTCTTCCAGACGGGCATCGCGACGGACATGAGCACCATCATCACGGCAAGGCTCACGAGCAGCGCCGCCATGGCGTAGCCCCGCTCGTTGTCTTGACCACCCTCTAAACACATGAGAGTATTATCCTTAGCGTCTCCGATGGTAGCACACATGAAGCGCTCCTTTGCCGGCCTTGCCGTGCTCTGCCTCATCGCGGCTCTGTCGCTCGCGGTCGCGTGCGACAAAGTCCCGCTGCTCGCGCCGACCGGTTCGGTGATCAGCGTCTTTGCATCGGCCAACACCGTCCCGCTGAATGGCGATATCGAGATCATCGCCAACGTCATTGAAAACGGGACGGCGCAAAGCACGCCGACGACGCCGACAAACGGGACTCCGGGAACGGGAACAACAGGCACTACGAGTACGACGACTACCGGAGCAGGAACGCCGGTACAAAATGGCACGCTGGTGTCTTTCACGACAACGATCGGCCGAATCGAGCCGAGTGAAGCCCGAACCAGCAATGGTCAAGTACGAGTGCGTTTCTTTTCGGGCAATCAGAGCGGCACGGCGACGATCACGGCATTCTCAGGTGGGGCATCGGGCAAGCTCGAGAACCTGAAGGTGGGAGCAGCAGCCGTGGAGCGCGTGACCCTGTCTGCCAGCCCACAGACGCTGCCGCCGGGTGGTGGGACATCAACGATCACCGCTCGTGTCGAGGATGTGTCCGGCCTCGGCCTTTCCGGGATCCCGGTCACGTTTACCACCGACAATGGCTCGTTGAATCCGCCGACGGCGACGACAGATTCAAATGGCGTGGCGACCACGTCTCTTAATGCGCCACGCACGGCGAAGGTAACGGCGAACGTTGCCGGCAAGACGGCCGATGTGACCGTCAGTCTGAGTCCGCGAACGGGTCTCAGCATCACCGCTCCAACGACCGCGGTTTCCGCGGGACTGCCGGCGAGCTTTACGGTGAACGTCGCCGCCACGGCAAACATTCAGAATGTCATCGTGGATTTTGGTGATGGCTCGCAGCAACCGCTGGGGGCGATCAGCGGTAGCACCGTCATCCAACATGTGTACAGGCAGCCTGGCACATTCACGGTGAGAGCGACTGCGACCGACGCAAGCGGCTTCAACGAGCAGGTCGCCACCGCGGTCACCATTCTCCCGGCTCAACCGCCGGCGGTAACCATCACCGGTCCGGCAACGGCGTCGTGTAACGCTAGAGTCACGTTTACCGCCAGCGTCTCCGGGGCGGTTTCGTCCATTACTTCTTACGAATGGGACTTCGGCGATGGATCAGCGACAACAACGGTGAGCAGTCCGCAGATTTCGCACACGTATACAAAACCAAGCACCTTTGACGTTCGGGTTACCGTTACTCAATCGACCGGTCCAGTCGGTCAGGGTCAGACCAGCATTACCGTAAATGGACCCTGTTTGTAACGCGAAGGGCCCAAGTGTAGGGCGGGGTCTTCCGCCTTCGCCAAGGCGTCGGCGGACCGCCGTAGCTTTAGCGGAGGCTGGTTAGACCCCGCCGCCTACAGCGTTCGATCGAATTCCTCAATCACCGCATCGTGAAACGCCGGTCGGATCGCGCGAAGCCGATCGTTCTCGCGCGTCGGGTGCACGCGATTGGTCAACAGCACGACGTACAGATCCCGCTCCCAGTCGATCCACAGTGACGTCCCGGTGAAGCCCGTATGCCCGATGGCCGTCGGTGACATTCGCGATCCGCACGATGACGTCGGAAGCATCGTGTCCCATCCGAGGGCTCTCGAACTGCCGGGAGTTCCGGCGCGACGCATGAAATCGCGAAAAGTGTCGGGCGCGGAGATGACGCGTTCACCGCCGATTGTCCGCAACACGGATTGCGCGAACGCGCCGACGGCCCCGGCCGTTCCGAACAGCCCGGCGTGGCCGGCGGCCCCCCCGAGAGCCCATGCGTTTTCGTCGTGCACTTCTCCTTGCAGGGTTCTTCCGCGCCAAGCGTCGTGTTCGGTCGGCGCGGTTCGCGACCGCCACGGACGTGGCGGGTTGTAGGCGAGCGGTTCGATCGTGATGAAGGCAGCGACGCGCCGGAATTGTGAGACCAGGGTCGCGGAGGGATCGAACTGGCCGGGACGGGCCTGCGTGTTTCGACGAAGATCTTCAAGGATGAATCCGAGGAGCATGAAGCCGAGGTCGCTGTAGATCGATTGCGAGCGAGGCGGATACTCGAGCGGCGTGTGGCAGATCGCGGGTTCGAATTCGACACGGCCGGTGTGATCGCGAAAGAACGGCAGATACGCTGGCAGCCCGGAGGCGTGTACGAGCAGATCCCGGATTGTGACCGCTTCGCGATCCGTGCCGCGCCACTCCGGAAGGTGCGCAGCGAGGCGATCGTCCAGCGTCAGCAGACCGTCATCGATCGCTCGCATCGACAAGGTCGTCGTCGCGATGACCTTCGTCAGCGAGGCGAGATCGAAAATCGTGTCGTGGCCGACGTCGGGCGAATCGGCTGCGTAAGTGAGCGTGCCGAATGCGCGTCGCCAGATTGGCCCGGTTGATCGGCCAACTTCAGTGGTCGCTGCCGGAAACGCCCGATGGAGGATCCCTTCGAGCAGGATCTCCGACGCGCGTTCGAAAGATTCAAGCATTCGCGCGTGCGGGCATTGCAAACGACAAGGCGACCGCAAGTCCACCCGTGCATAACGCGCCGAGCAGCGCGTACCAGGTCCAGGCGCAGGCAGTCGCCCACCAGATGTAGGTCACAACACCAGTGCCGCCGATCATTCCCCAGAGCATCGCCATCGAACCGACGCGACGAATGAGAACACCGGTCAGAAACGCGCCGAGCACCGGTCCCGCCGCGAAAGAGAGCACGAGCAGACCGGCATCGAGCACGGAGCGATCGATCCATTGGGCGCCCAGGGCGACGGCGATCTGCGCAACGCCCCACCCGATGGTCGCCTGCCGCGACAATCGCATCAGCGTGTCCTGATCCGCGTCGGGTCTCACGTACTTCACGTAGAAATCATTGACGGTTGTTGCGGCGAGCGCATTAATCGAGGGGGACAACGCCGCCGCGACGATTGCGGCCATGATGAATCCTGAGATGCCCTGCGGAATCCCGTGCACCACGAAGAGCGGCAGGATTTCGTCGGTTCGCCCGAGCGGCCGTGGCAGCGGTGTGTGCTGGTAATACGTGTAGAGCATGACACCGATGATCAGGAACAACAGAAACTGGGCGAAGACGATGAACCCGCTCAGAATCAGACCCTTGCCGGCATCATTCGCGGATCGCGCCGATAGCAGTCGCTGGACGAGGAATTGATCGGTTCCGTGGGTTGCCAGCGTGAGCGCAATGCCGCCGAACAGGCCGGCCCAGAACGTGTACACCTTGGCGGGATTGAAACTGAAGTCGAATATCTGAAACTTGCCCGCCGCGTCTCCAGCGGCGACAACCGTTGCCCATCCCCCGGGAATCTGCCACAGCAGTGCGAAGAACACGATCAGCGCTCCGGCGACGTACACGAACATCTGGACCACATCGGTCCAGATGACTGCGGCAACCCCTCCGCGAACTGTGTAAACGATCATTGCCACGCCGAGAAGAATGACCGTCAATGACACCGGAACACCGGTGACCACCGCGATCGCCAGCGCGGTGGCGAATAGCCTTACGCCATCGGCGAGCGTGCGGGTGACGACGAAAATAATCGCGGCGGCGTTCTTGACCGGCGCGCCGAAACGGCGCTGCAAAAGTTCATACGAGGTGTACAGCTCGCCGCGAAAATATGCCGGGATGAAGAGCAGACTGACCAGGAACCGGCCGCAGATGTACCCGAGGGGCAGTTGGAGGAACGTCATGTTGCCGGCATAGGCGCCTGCGGGAACGCCGATGAAGCTCAGCGTACTGGTCTCGGTGGCGACAACCGTGAAACAGATTGCCCACCAGGGCACCGAGCGGCCGGTGAGGAAATAGTCGCGGGTGGTTTTCTGAAATCGCGCAAACCAGGATCCGAACGCGGTGATCGCAAGCAGATACCCGGCTATGACGATGTAGTCAACCCAGGTGAGGACCATCCGTTCTGTTGATCGCGGTCAGCGGGATCCGGCCGCCGAAGATGCCACCGGAGCGAACGCCGCTCGTCCGACGACAGCCAGGTAGTCGGAGTCAGACTGCCGCGAGTTGATCAGGCTGTCGTACGAAAACAGGACGATGCCAGTGGCGCCAAGCCGGCGAGCCGTCTGGATGTTGTCCACGGTTTCCTTCGGCGACAGACGATACGAACCGATGCCGGCCCACACCGGCCGCGAGCCGGCGGCGGCGCGAGCGTCGGCGATCTGTTCGGCGAAATGGGTTGCTTCGGTTGCGTAAGCCATCGGACACACGGCGTCGACCAGGCCGGTTTCGGCCCAGGCGCCCCAGTTTTGGAGTCGGTGGATTTCAGCCTCACGCGCGTTGGGAACGACCGCGACGCTGACCAGCGCGTCGGGACGTTCGCGTTTGACGGTCGCACGCAGGCGGGTGATGAGTTCGGTCATCCGCGAGATTCGAAACTCGCGCCACCGATCGGGCAGCGAATCCGGGTAGGCGAAGAGATCCGCCTGTTCCTGCGCGTCCAGAGTACGGCGAGTCGCTTCCGCAAGCTGATTCCGCACCGACGCGCGAAATTCGCGGATCGCGAGACGACTGTAGTCAAAGCGGTCGTTTGGATATCGCGCGTAGTCGAAGTGAATACCGTCGACCGGATATCGTCGAACGAGCGCGCGAACGATCGAGTCGGTGTAGTCGGCGGCGTCAGGAACGATCGGTGAGAGGTACAGCCCCTCAATCGCCGCAGATTGCGCGCGCGTCCATCGCGCCAGCGTGCCGACATAACCCGGACTGTCGGGCTCCATGGCCGCCAGTTGCTGGCCGATGTCCCGCGGCACCATCAGCCACGCCGGGTGTCGGTAAATCACGTGTTCCCGCGCCGAGGGTAATTCCGCCGCGCTCGAAATCAGATTGACGTTGATCCACGCGTGAATGCGGAGACCGGCAGCGTGTCCCGCGTCGAGTACCGTCGCGAGCGGATCGAAATCGTCCGCCTGCCGAAACAGTTCCGTCGCGCGCGGCTCGACGCCGCCGAGATAGTAAGCGTCGCCACGCCCTCGCACCTGCACCAGCAGCGTGTTGAACCCGTGCTCGCGCGCCGATTTCACCAGCGTGGCAATACTCTGAGGAGTGGCAAGTGATCCGCGCTGAACCCACAGCGCACGAGTTTCAGAAGCTGAGGCTTCGGAGGATGCGATCGTCCCGGATGAGGAGCCCAGAGACGCACACACACCTATCACAATCGCGAGCGCAGCAGCAGCGCGCGCGCACCCTCCGTCAAAGTTCATAAATCGAACGAATGTAACAGCGTCACGCGCACAGTGTCAATGAGAGCGAACGCGAGTATTCCGCGTTCGCCTGCCGGGATCCGGTGTCCGGGATCCGTGGTGCGCATCGTCACGGCGTATATGCGAGAGATCGGATCCCGGATCCCGCACAACGGATCCCGACAGGATTCACCCGTGGTACGATCCGCATCATCAACTCATGACACACGTACTCGGGATCGACGCGGGCGGCACGAAGACGGTGTGCCTGCTCGCGGACGAACAGGGCAATATTATCGCCAGTGCTCGAGCAGGCGGCGCGAACCTCCAGGCAGTAGGCGAACTGGAGGTGGAAAAGGTTCTTCATCGCGTGATGGAGGAGGCGATCGGTAATCGCGCGGTCGTTCCTGCGGCAATCTGCCTCGGCATGGCCGGCGTCGACCGCCGCGATGATTTTGCGATCGTGAGTTCGATCATGCGTCGCATCGGCCACAAGGCGAGGGTCGTCGTCGTCAACGACGCGCTGGTTGCGCTGGAAGCGGGAGCTCCAGGCCAGCCCGGCATTGTCGTCATCTCGGGAACGGGATCGATTTCGTACGGCCGGAACGCAAAGGGGGAGGCGGCTCGTGCCGGCGGGTGGGGTTATGTGCTGGGCGATGAGGGGAGTGGCTACTGGATCGGACGCGCCGCCCTTCGAGCCGTCCTGCGGCAGGCGGATCGAAGAGGTCCCGACACCGTCCTGACCGAGCTCGTTCTCAAGCATTTCGGCGTGTCGGCTCCGCCGGAACTGATTCACGAGGTCTATAACAAAGACCTGAAACCCACCGCCATTGGGGCGCTCGCCACCTGCGTGCAGTCGGCGTTCTCACAGGGAGATTCCGTGGCGATCGGCATCCTCAGAGCGGCGGCGAATGAGCTGGAAATGTTCGCGCTCTCCGTCGCCCGTCGGCTCGAACTGGTGGGCCAGCCGTTTGTATTCATTCTCTCCGGAGGGATTTTTCGCGCCGTGCCCTGGCTCGAGCAGGAACTCGAGCGCCGGCTGCCGGTGGCCGCGCGTCGCAGCTGGGTCCGGCTATTGGACCGCGAACCCGCGAGTGGCGCGGTCGCGCTGGCGCTGCAGGAAGCGCACGGCGGGGCGATGATTCCCGCGTACAAAGCGGACTAGATGCCGGGTGATCTCGGACGCTCCATCGGCACTGGGCGGAGTCCACGAGTCACCGTCTTCAACCACGACTACGCAGTCGCGAAAGCGGTGGCGAGACGGATCGCGGATCTCGTCACGAAAAACAAGCGCGTCGTCCTTGGACTCCCGACCGGACGAACGCCGGTAGGCCTCTATCGTGAGCTCGCGTCGTTGCACGCGCACGGTGTCGATTTTTCCGAAGTCACCACGTTCAACCTCGACGAGTTCCTTGGAATACCCGCGACCCATCCCGGAAGTTATCGCAGCTTCATGGAGCAACATCTGTTCAGCCACGTGAACATCAAACCGGAGAACCGGCATTTTCTGAATGGCACGGCGAGCGATCCCGAAGCCGAGTGTCTGCGATACGAACGTGAAATTGCCGAGGCCGGCGGAATTGATCTGCAGGTACTGGGGATCGGCACCAACGGCCACATCGGATTCAACGAGCCGGCACCGACACTCGTCGCGCGTGCGCATCGCGTCAAATTGCGGCCGGAAACGCGCCGCAGCAATGCGGCGCTGTTTGGTGGCGATCCGTCGAACGTTCCGCCGGAGGCGCTGTCGGTCGGGATGGCGACGATTCTTCACTCCCGCGCCATCATTCTCCTGGCGACAGGGAGGGCGAAAGCGGCGTGCATCGAGCATGTCGTGAACGGAACGATCACCCCCGAGCTGCCGGCGTCATTCCTCCAGCTTCACGACGATGTCGACATCATGCTGGACGCTGGCGCGGCTGAGAGGCTTCAAGCAACCCTCTGAGGTGCGCGTCGGCTTCTTCACCGATCGCCTCGCGCACAGAATCGTGCGCCTTTCTTAACCGCCGAAGCGCCTGCGGAAGCGTCAGGTCCGCACGCTGCATGATGATGGCCGCCTTGACGTTCCACTTTGCGCGCTTGAGCAGCGCATCGGCCCTGTCGTACTCGACACCGGTGACCAGGACGACAATGCGACGAGCGCGGTCTTTCAGTTTCTCCGACCCGGTCTGGACGTCGACCATCAGGTTTCCGTAAGTCTTCCCGACCTTGATCATGGCGATGGTGGTGAGCATGTTGAGCACCATCTTGGTCGCGGTGCCCGCTTTCAACCGCGTCGATCCCGCGATGATCTCCGGGCCAACGGCCGGCGCGATCTGGAGATCGACGAAGTTCTGCAGCTCGGACCCGGGCCAGCAGGTGACGAAGATGATCTTTGCGCCGGCCTTCCGCGCACGCGTCAGCGCGCCACGGACGAACGGCGTCATGCCGCTCGCGGACACGCCGATCACGACGTCCTTCTTGCCGAGTCGAAGCCGCGCCAGGCTTCGCGCCCCCTCTTCATAGTTGTCTTCGACGCCTTCCTTTGCGCGAAAGACTGCTTCCTGTCCGCCGGCCATGATCGCCTGTACGAGCGTCGGGCTGGTGCCAAACGTCGGCGGCATCTCGGATGCCTCGACGACACCGAGACGGCCACTGGTGCCGGCGCCGACGAAAATGACGCGGCCGCCCTTGCGAAGCGCCTGGGTGATGATTTCGACACCATGCGCGATACGCTGGCGTTCTTTGTGAACGGCTGCGACGACTTTCCGATCCTCGTTCACCACCATATCGATGATGTCGGGAACTGGAGCTTTGTCGACCGAAAGACTGTCTGGGTTAATGGCTTCCGTGGGAAGCAATTCCCACTTGGAATGGCTCGGCATGAATACGTCCGTCTACGGCGTAGCGTGGCGCGCTGGCTGTATGGTGCAACCGCTTACACTACTCCTCGGTCACAGTGGTGTCAAACTTAGCGCCATGATCGACGAGTACCTCAACTATCTCCGTGACGTGCGGCGCATGTCGCCAAATACGGTCGAGAGTTACGCGCGCGATCTGGCGCAGTTGGCGGAGTTCGCCGATAAACGAAGCTCGACCGTCGGCGAGCTTCAGCGTCAGGATCTGGAAGCCTTCGTCCGGCAGTTGATGTCGTCAGGACTGGCGCCGCGTTCGGTCGCGCGCACGGTCGCGTGCGTCCGCGGTTTCTATCGTTTCATCGCCGCGGAGCAGAAGCGCGACAGCAGTCCCGCCGACGACCTCAGGCCGCCTCGCGCATGGGCCGCGTTGCCGAAGTTTCTCTCACTCGAGGAAGTCGACCGTTTGCTCGAGCAACCGGATCCGTCAACGCCACGCGGACTGCGCGATAAAGCGTTGATCGAAGTGCTGTATGCGACCGGCCTTCGCGTGTCGGAACTCGTCGCGTTGCGCGCCGGTGACTTGAATCTCGATGAGGGTTACCTGACCTGCATTGGCAAGGGGGACAAGCAGCGGATGGTACCGCTCGGACATGAAGCGGCCGACTGGGTGCGGCGATACCTACGCGACGGCCGCCCGGCGCTGCTTCGTAAGAAGAGTTCACCGTGGCTGTTCGTCAATGCGCGTGACGGCGGCCCACTCTCGCGCGTCGGCTTCTGGAAAGTGCTGAAAGAGTACGGAATCAAAGCCGGCGTCACGCGCGATCTCAGTCCTCACGTACTCAGGCATTCGTTTGCGACACACCTGCTCGAGCGCGGTGCCGATCTGCGAATGATACAAATGATGCTCGGCCACGCCGATCTGTCGACGACGCAGATCTACACGCACGTGCTCGAGGCGCGGCTGCGGGCGGCCTACGACAAATTCCATCCACGAAAGTAGCGGATAAGTCGTGATCCGTGGTCCGGTATCCGTGATCCGCGCCCTCGGTGGATCGATTCGGATCCCGGATCCCGGAACCCGGAACCAACCACCACGCGGTTCGTCTATTTAGTACACGCCACAACCGCGTACTGGAGGAGGACTATGGAACGTACGTTCTGGGAGAAACTGGAAGGGACGACCGAACAGGTTTTCGCGCAGCTTCGAAAGCTCATCGAAGAAGGAAACATTCGCCGCGTTGTCGTGAAACAGAAGGGTAAGACGGTTGCCGAATTCCCGTTGACGGCCGGCGTCATCGGTGCAGTAATTGCCCCGGTCGCCGCCGCGATCGGCGCCCTGACGGCGCTCATCACCGACTGCTCGATCGAAGTCGAAAAGACCGTTAACGAACCGGAATCGACCCCTGTCGCCTAGACCCGCCTTGTGCGCGGTCCGAGATTGCTCGGATCCTCCTAAGCTGATATATTTGTTCGGTTTTGTTCGCACCGCCCTCCGTGGCGGTGCGCCTGCTTCCTCGGAACTTCCGAGCAAGTCCCAATGAAAGCGCCTGCGCACTGTTGCCGCGTCCTGAGGCGGGCGATCGCGCAGCATGAAGGAGCCCGACACGCATGAGCCGGAAAGGCCGCCATCTCTTCACGTCCGAATCGGTAACCGAGGGACACCCCGACAAGATCGCCGATCAGATTTCAGATTCCATTCTCGACGCAATTCTCACCCAGGATCCGCTGGCCCGCGTGGCGTGCGAAACGCTCGTCACGACTGGACTGGCAATTGTCGCCGGTGAAATCACTACGAACTGCTACGTCGATTTCCAAAGGGTCGTCCGCGAGACGATCAAGGACGTGGGATATACGCGCGCAAAATACGGCTTCGATTCCGAAACGTGCGGAGTTCTTTCAACGATACACGGACAATCGCCGGACATCGCGCAGGGCGTCGATCCTGGCGGTGCGGGCGATCAGGGACTGATGTTCGGCTACGCGTGCACCGAGACCGAAGAACTCATGCCGCTGCCAATCATGCTGGCGCACAAACTCGGAAAGGGTTTGTCCCGTGCGCGCCGGGAAGGCGTCATGGACTACCTTCGGCCGGACGGGAAGTCACAGGTCACCGTTGAATACGACGGCGATCGCCCGGTTCGCGTCGATACCGTCGTGATTTCGACACAACACAGCGATTCGGTCAGCAACGAGCAGCTGCGCGAAGACGTTACCGAGAACATCATCAAGCGCGTGATCCCCGAGAACATGCGCGACAGCAAGACTCGCTTCCTCATCAATCCCACAGGCCGGTTCGTTGTCGGTGGTCCGCATGGCGATGCGGGAGTCACCGGCCGCAAGATCATCGTTGACACCTACGGCGGCGCGGCACCCCACGGCGGCGGCGCATTCTCCGGCAAGGATCCCACCAAGGTCGATCGCTCGGCGTGCTACATGGCCCGCTACGTCGCCAAGAACGTCGTCGCCGCTGGCCTGGCGAGCCGCTGCATGGTCCAGCTCGCGTATGCCATTGGCGTCGCCGAACCCGTGTCGGTACTGATCGACACCTTTGATACCGGTCTCATCGACGACGACAGGATCAGCGAAATCGTGCGGGGACATTTCAAGCTGACCCCGAAAGGCATCATCGAGACGCTTGATCTGCGACGGCCGATCTACAAGAAGACGGCAGCCTTCGGTCACTTCGGCCGCACCGAGCCGGAGTTCGGATGGGAACGCACCGACAAAGCAGAGGCCATCAAGGCAGACGCCGGCCTCAAGAGTGCGGTAGGGGTAAAGGTCTAGAAGACCGGTGCCAGGGCCATGGGTGCCTGGAGTACCTAGGGTGCCTCAGCCGACGCGGTTCGCGGAATGAGAAAGGTAGCACTAGTAACGGCGGCCATCGCGGCCGCCGTTATTTTTTTCCTGCTCGCCACACTTCCGCCGCAGCCCAGGCAAACGAACGTCACCGTAAATCCCGAGCTGATGCGGCGAACGGTCAGCGGTGCGTATCACATCCACTCCACTCGATCGGATGGCGCGGCTGACAAGGATGCGATTGCCGCTGCGGCATCGCGCGCGGGTCTCGCATTCATCATCCTTACCGATCACGGCGACGGGATGCGGACGCCAGATCCGCCCGCATACCTTCATGGCGTGTTGTGCCTGGACGCGGTCGAAATCAGCACCAACGGCGGACACTACGTCGCGCTCGACATGCGACCCGCGCCATATCCTCTCGGCGGCGAACCGTCGGCCGTCGTCGAAGACGTCAAGCGGCTCGGAGGATTTGGCATCGTCGCCCATCCCGATTCACCCAGATCCCAGCTGGCCTGGAAGGATTGGGATGCGCCTTTCGACGGTCTTGAATGGCTCAGCGCGGACAGCGAATGGCGCGATGAGTCTCGCGCCCGAATCAGCCAGGTCCTTTTTGATTACCTGGTGCGGCCAGCACCTGCGCTCGCGTCGCTGCTCGATCGTCCGATTGCGACGTTCGCGCATTGGGATGACGTGATTCAGCGACGTCCCGTGGTGGCCCTCGCCGGTGTCGATGCTCACGGTGGAATCGGACGAGGGATGGAAGAAGGAGGGAAGCGGCGTCCAGCGCTGGGCACCGTTCCGTCATACGAAGCAAGCTTTCGAACCTTCACGACGAGAGCGATTCTCGAGCGGCCGTTTTCCGGCGATGCTGCGGCCGACGCCAGGGAACTCCTGGCGGCGGTTCGGACAGGGCGAGTGTTTACGCTGATCGACGCGATCGCCGCACCCGGTTATTTTGACGTCGAGTCCGATCCGCCCGCCGACGCCAAGGCTTCGGCGAGATCTCGCCAAGTCGCTTCGCGCGAAGGCGGGCCCGGAGCGTGGCTTGATTACGGAATCGGTGACGGCGCCGAGCTGGTAATGGTACGCAACGGTCGCGAGTTCCCGCTGTTAAGGGCTGGCGCCTCCGGCCGGTATCAATTGACCAAAGAGGAGATGGGGATTGTGCGGTTCGAAGCGCGTGTCCCGTACGCGCCGGGCAAACCTGCCGTGCCGTGGATTGTGAGTAATGCCCTCTACCGTGCTCCATTCGTGATCGAGATGCCGACATTCGGGCCGGATGTCACGGTTCCCCTTGGGCCGGATGCAGTCTGGCACGCAGAGAAAGACCCAGATACGCAGGCGGAGATCATTGCTTCGGGCGGCGAGGTGAGGCTTGATTACACGCTGGCTGGCGGTACACGGCGCAGTCAGTTTGCCGCAGCGGTCACCGATTTCCAGGGACGGGCCGCGACATTCAAGGCCATCAGATTCTCAATCGTCGCGGTGCATCCTGGTCGGGTGTCCGTGCAGTTGCGGTATCGAAATGGCAGGGGAGAGCGCTGGGAGAAATCGGTCTATGTCGACAATGAGCGACGGGAGGTTTCGGTTCCAGTCGCCGGAATGGTCCCTGCCGACTTTCAGCAGGGCCAGGCACCCGACACGACCGGTGCCGGTTCACTTCTGTTCGTGGTCGATCTCACGAATGCGCTGCCGGGAGGCCAGAATTCGATCTCGATTGCCGGAGTGAAATTCGTGAAATAGCTAAGGGGTCTTGTCTTTTCGAGGGGTGATTTCCTGAAGTGCAGCAATCAGGTCGCTCGCCAACAGACCGTGGCGAAAGCCCTCACGCAGCATCTTCCCGGCGATTTGCCGGGCGATCGCGGCTGATCGTCCGCGTCCAGCTTCCTTCGCGCGAGTAGTAATAAACGTCCCGAGTCCACGCTTTACGTACGCGTCACCTTCGTGCTCGAGCGTCCGGTAGGCTTGCTGAACCGTGTTCGCGTTGATTTTCAATTCGCCCGCAAGTTTGCGGACCGCCGGCAGCGGCTCGTCCGGTTTCAAAATTCCCACCGAGACACACCTTCGAATTTCGTCGACGATTTGCCGATACACCGGCCTCGGGTCGGACGGATCTATGTCAACTAGCACACTGGTATACTAGCATACTGGTACGCTAGGGCGCTGCCGGGATCCGGAGTCCGGGATCCGTTTTCCGTATCGATCTCGAGACGCAGCCCGGATCCCGGATCCCGGACAACGGATCCCGATTTCTAGGTCTTCGTCGTAAGAAGCAGATAGATGGCGGTCGCCGAGACAATGATGTTCGGCGTCCACGCCGCAAGAAGTGGTGGAAGCAGGCCAGCCTTTCCGACGGCAACGAAGACGCTCATGAGTAACCAGTATGTGAGCGCCAGCACAATCCCGAGACCAATCCCATACAGCGCGCCGCGCCGGCCAGTCGTCACGCCAAACGGCACGGCGAGCAAAGTCATCACGAACGTGACGAATGGAAACGCGAGCTTCCTCTGGAGATCGACTTGCTGCGGCACCACATTCGCGCCGGTTGCCGCCAGTTCTCGGACCGTCCGCCGCAGCTGTGCCACGGTCATCAGATCTGCTTCAGTGTCCTCGGTCTTGAAGTACTCCGGCGTTTCGAGCGGCAGCGACTCGCGGCTGAACGTTCGCCCCTTTACCGCCGCCCCCGTGAAATCCTGGGTCCAGCCGTTGATGCCCGTCCATCCATTCCGAAATTCAGCGGTGGCCGAGTAGGTTTGCGAGGCGAGCCTCCACGTATTGGGCACCAGCCGGTAGACGCTCAGAGACGTGAGGGTTTCGCGTCGCGGATCGAAGTATCCGTAGTGATAAATGCTGCCATCGCGGCCGATTATCCATCGACGATTGAGCGGATTGAACGTCTTCGGAGGGCGGCCGCGGATCTGATCGTCGATTGCGGTCGCGCGGCGGTTGGCGCGCGCGAGAATCTCCTGGTCGAGGGCAAATAATGCGCCGCTGAAGAGCAGCGACAGGAGGACGATCGGCAGCGCGACTCGATACAGGCTGATCCCGCAGGCTTTCATGACCGTCAGTTCGCTCGTGCGCGAGAGCAGTCCGAAGGTCACCAGCACGCTGAGCAGTGCCGCGATGGGAATGACGAAGTAGACGAATTGCGGCGTCCGGTAAACGAGCAACGACATGATCATCGTACCCGTTGCCGATCCTTTGAACAGCTTGTCGGACGCGTCGATGAACGTGGAGATATAAAAAAGACCGACAAGTGCGAGAAACGCCAGCGCGACTACGCGCAGATACATCCGGCTCACGTACTGGTCGATGAGGCCTGCACTCGGGAGTTTAAATTTCGGCACTCTTACGACAACGACGACGTTGCGTCTTTTGCCACTGAGAGTCTCGGGAATCGACGCAGGCTCGCTTGCGACCCGACGGCCGCGCCACCTCCTGGCGAGCTGCGGCACGAGGACGGGGAAGCTTCGCGGAAGTTGACGGCTGGCGAAGCGATCGCGCCAGACGAGCGCGCCGATTCCAAATATCCCCAGGATGATGTTCGGCCACCAGCGCGCGAGGTGGGCGAGCGCAAAGTTCGCGGAATTGAGCTGGTGGGCAGTTTCTATCGCCCGGTAGTGCCCCTGCGTCTGCGCTTCCGCCAGGTACATGATCACGTAGTAGGCGAAGATGACGGCGATGCCGATCACGAACCCGCCCATTTTTCCATCGCGGGCCACCGACAGCCCGAGTGCCAGCCCGATGATCGCAAACACGAAGCAGGCAAACGGCACCGAGAATTTCTGCTCCATGAAGATGATTTCGGGGTGCGGCGAGAGCTGTGGGTTGCCAGTGAGTTTCACATGCCTGTCATGCTGCAAGTCGGCGATCGTCTTCTCCGTCAACCCGCGCGGCAATTCGGCTTTCTCGAACACCTTCTCCGGGTTCAACGCCATCGTCAAATCGCCGGGGAAGCGATAGGTACGCGTCTCACCCGGTTTGCCGGTCGCGTACCGCGTCCCGTCGGTCAGTACTAGATCGACGCGGCGCTCCTGGCGGCTCACAATCAGCCGGCCACGGGAAGCCAGGAACAGTTCTGTCGAATCTTGCCTCGCCGTGTTCGCGACGAGCATGTCTTTCCAGCCGACGCGGTCTTCCGGCTCGTCACGCGCGTACAGCACCCAGCCCGGGAAATTCTCGAAGAACACGCGCGGCCGGACGTCGTTTTCGACCTGCTTGGCGATGACGTCGAAGGTGATTTCCCGGAACGTCTGGTTTGCGTCGGGCAGCGCCTTGACCATGACGTAGAGGGTTGCGCCCGCCGCGATCGTCGCCATCAGGAGTACGGGCCTCAACAACCGGTGCGGGCTGACGCCACACGCTAGGAGCGCAACCGTCTCGCGATCGCTGGACAAACGTCCAAGGCCAATCAGAAGACCGGTCAGCAGGGCCATCGGAATGGTAAGCCCCAGGGCCTGCGGAATCAGGGTCAGGACGATGCGGCCAGCGACCGGCCAGGAGACTCCCTTGGCGACCAGCATCTCGAGGTCGCGCATCACGGGCGGGATTTCCAGCAGAAACGTGAAGATGACCAGCGAGAGCAAGAACGGCGGGATGGTTTCCCTGATGATGTACCGGTCGATCGTTCGCAACATTGCTACCTAGTGATTATCCACCGGTTGCTGGCTGTTGGCGGCCAAGCCGAGAGCCGGGAGCCAAAAGGCGGCGCCAACCGAGCGGCGCCAGGGCGGCAAACCTTAAGCATCGTCCACAAACCTTCCACAGGCCTGTTTTTCTGACCAAACATCGTGGGTCTGATAATGAGTGTTATGTTAACTAACAACGCTGGTTCGGGCTCCGATTCCGGCTCTCGGCTCTCGGTTCTCGGCTCCTGGCTGCTCCTGGCTTCCGGCTCCTGGCTCTTGGCTCCCGGCTCCCGGCTCCTCGCGTTTCGGCTTCGCGGCAAGAACTTGACGCGTGTCGCTTTCATAGCGACCATCACAGCCAGCAGCCAGCAGCCAGCAGCCAGCAGCCAGCAGCCAGCAGCCAGCAGCCAGCAGCCAGCCCGCCGCCCGCCGCCACGCCGCCGCGAGTTACGACTGGGCGCGCAGTTCTTTGATGATTTCCTGCAGCGCTGCGATGACTTCGTCCCGATCGACCCGGGACTTCGTAAACCGCAGCTGCAGTTTAAACGCCTTGGTGGGTGCCCTGTAGCTGAAGATGTAGGCCTTCGGCCGTCCTGGTTTCGGTTTGGCGGTCTCTTTGCGGACGGCTTCACGGGTTATGGCGCCGTCGCGGCCGAGTTTCTCTATCAAGGCGACCATTTTCTGCGGGTCGCCTTGCCTAACTATCTGTAATAACAGTGACTTGGAGTGAATGTCGGCCAGCCGACAAAGGTTTTTCACCTCGTCGGGCATATTATTCAGAGACAACGACTCGGTAATCGCGGTCCGCGACTTCCCCAGCCGTCGCGCCATGTCCTCGTGCGTGTAGCCGCAACGCTCCGCCAGCGCGTGCAGCGCTTCGGATTCCTCAAACGGCGTCAGGTCCTTCCGCTGGATGTTTTCGACGAGCGCAATCTCGATGATCTCGTTGTCGTCGACTTCCCTGATGACGATAGGGATTTCGCGCAGTCCCACCTGGACGGCGGCCTGGTATCGGCGTTCGCCGGCGACAATCTGGAACCGGCTTCCACGTTGTCGGACGATGATCGGCTCGATGATCCCTTTCTCGGCGATCGAGGCCATCAGCTCCGAAAGGTCGCCCATGACCTGACGAGGCTGATTTGGATTCGGATCGAGCTGATCGATCGGAACCATGCGGCCGACGGGCGTACCTGCCGAGCTCGTCAGTGCCTCGACATAGTGCTCGTCGTGCCGCATGCGCACGGTTTGCGGAAGACCACGCTTAGGCACGATCCATGACCTCCTCGCACAGCCGGTAATACTCGGCGGCGCCGGTCGATTCGGGCGCAAAGGAGAAGATCGACTCCTTGTAGGCCGGGCTCTCCTCCAGGCGAACGCTCTTGGTTATCACGGTCTTGAATACCTTGTTGCCGAATACCTTGTCGATCTGCGATCGGATGTCGCGGCCGAGCGCGGTGCGCTTGTCGTGCATGGTGATCACGACGCCGAGGATGCGCAGATTCGGATTGGCTCGGGTCCGCACCTTCTCGATTGTCTCGAGCAGATCGTCAGTCCCTTCGAGCGCGAAATATGACGACTGAATCGGAATCAGCAGGTGCGTTGCCGCGACCAGGGCGTTGACAGTCAGGAGGCCCAGTGTCGGCGGGCAATCAATAACGATGTTGGGATAGTCGCCGAGAATCGGATCGAGGCGATCCTTGAGCCTGAAATGGGCGTCGAGCTCCCCGACCAGCTTTGATTCGATCTTCGCCAGGGCGATGCGGGAAGGCGCCACCCACAAGTTCGGCTGCGTCGACGGGACGATGACGTCGGCGAAACTGCACGAGGCTTCCGCGACAGCGTCGTACACGCTGCGCGTGACCGTCGACATGTCCACATACGACATCGTGCTGTTCGCTTGAGGATCGAGATCGACGAGGAGGGTTCGGGCACCGCGCAACGAAAGAGCCGCCGCCAGGTTGATCGCGGTCGTGGTTTTCCCCACGCCCCCTTTCTGGTTGGCTATCGCAACGATCATCGCGTCAATGCATGTGAATTCACAGGGGGTGCGGCCATTGTAGGAAGCGTGTGCGGGGGTGTCAACGAAATGTGCGGGGTTGTCAGTGAAAAGGGCACCCGACCAAAATGTACCGGCTTACGAGCTCTTGGCTTCCGGTTGTCGGCTCCTGCTGTGATTGCTAAGCGGAGCGCGTCGAAGGCGGGAAACTTTCGAAGTACGTTGCAGCAGCCAGCAGCCAGCAGCCAGCAGCCAGCAGCCAGCAGCCAGCAGCCAAAACTTACATCTTGTACTTCCCCATCTCGTTCGGGTCGAGGCTCTCGAGCCACTTCTGCAACTCTGAATCGCGCTTCTCGGGCGCGAAATCGACCGTCTTCGCGTTGTCGATGACCGTGTCCTCGACGAAGATAGGGGCGCGAGCGCGAAGCGCGAGGGCAATCGCATCGCTTGGCCGCGCATCGATCGCCATCGACTCTCCGTTGACCAGCAGATAGATCAACGCGTAGAAGGTGTTGTCCTTCAGATCCGAGACGACGATCTTCTGGATGTCGGCTTTCAGATCCTGAATGACGTTGCGCAGCAGGTCGTGCGTCATCGGGCGCGGCGTGGTGACGTTCTCGATCTGCAGCGCGATGGCATTGGCCTCGAACACGCCGACCCAGATCGGCAGCACGCGCTGCTCCGCCTTGTCGCGGAGAATGATGATCGGCATGTTCGTGATCGGATCGACCATCAGCCCCTTGATCGTCATCTCAATCTGCATGGTGTCGTTTCCCAGTTCGCAGTCGCACATAGGTTCTGCCAGGTTCAGAACCACGCAGAACCTCGCAGAACCGCTAGAACCCGCTCAAACGTAGGCAGCCGTCATCCGAGTGTCAAGCGCGACCGACTCCCCTCTGAGACTGTTCGGGTTCGCGCCTGTAATTCGCACCGGGATGATCCGCCCGATCTCATACCCTCTTCCCGCGAAGTTCACGACCGAGTTGCCGCTCGTCCGACCCGAGAGTTCCCATTCACGCCGCCGGCTTCGAGAGTCGACCAGCACGTCGAATGTGTGTCCGATCGCAGCAGTGAAGATCTCTGTCTGTATCCGTTTCTGCAATGCCTGCAGTGCCACGATCCGGTCAGTCTTGTCGCGTTCGGAGACAGCGTCCGGCATGCGCTTCGAGGCCAGCGTGTTCGGCCGCTCCGAGTACTTGAACGAAAACATGCTGTGATACCGGACCTGCTCCACGAGGGACAGCGTCTCGGCAAAATCCGCGTCGCTCTCTCCCGGGAACCCGACGATCATATCGGTCGATAGGGCGATGTCCGGGATAGCGTCGCGCAACGCCGCGACAAGTTCGAGATAATGCTCACGCGTGTGACGCCGGCGCATGGCCGCGAGCACTCGCGTCGACCCCGATTGCACCGGCAGATGCAGATGCCGGCAGACGGCCGGCAAATCCCGCATCGCGGCAATCATCCGCGGCGTCACGTGTCTCGGGTGCGGGCTCGCGAATCTAATTCGCGCCAGGCCCTCAATCTCGTTGAGCCGTTCGAGCAGCGCGGCGAAATCGCACGCCGGATCGTCAGGCGCCTGGTAGTGATTCACGATTTGTCCGAGCAGCTGCACTTCCCTGGCGCCGGTCGCAACCGCATGTCTGGCGTCCGCCAGGATGTCTGCGACAGGACGCATGCGCTCGTGGCCGCGCGTGTACGGTACGACGCAGAAGGCGCAGTACTCATTGCACCCTTCAATGATGGTCACATACGCCTTCACCGGATCGCTTCGTCGCGCAATCCCCAACGGAAACGACACGTCGTCGACGGGATCGATCGCGACTGTCGCTGCGACCGACGGCCGACGAGGCTGTTCGAGCGCTTCTGTGACCAGCAGCGGCAGTCGTTTCAGATTCTGCGTACCAAGGATCACGTCGACTGACTTTGAGCGTCGCAGAATCTGCGATCCTTCCTGTTGGGCAACGCAGCCAGTGACGGCGACAACCGGACGCACGCCCGTCTCGTCGCTGAGCTGTCGAATCTCCCCGAGCCGGGTAAACAGCTTCTCTTCGGCGCGTTCGCGGACGCTGCAGGTATTGATCACGATCACATCGGCGTCACGTGCGTCGGTCGTCGGCTCGAGGCCCGCCTGATCGAGCAGGCCGGCCATCCGCTCCGAGTCGTGGATGTTCATCTGACATCCGAACGTTTCGATCAGATACTTGCGCCCCATCTACCTTCGCTTTCGCTTTCGCGTTTATTTCGCTTTCGCCCAAAAGAGTTAGCAGAGTTCCTCACGACTGAGGTAGCAGCGTTGGCAGAGATCAATTTCTCTGCTTCCTCTGTGCTGAGGAATCTCCGTTTCCTCTGTAACGACTCTGCTCTCTTTTGAGCCGCAGCGCCAGCATCTCTCGTGCACTGGCCATGACAGTCGCCGAGATGTCGCTCCCGCCGATCATGCGCGCCAGCTCCTCTTCCCTTTTGACGCCTTCAACCCGTGCAACGTCTGTAACTGTTCGGCCCGTCCGGATGCTCTTTTCGATCCGGTAGTGTGCCGAGCCGTACGCGGCGATCTGCGGAAGGTGAGTGATACAGAGCACTTGATACATCGCTGCCAGGCTCTGGAGTCGCGCCCCGACGACATCGGCGACGCCGCCTCCGATGCCGGCATCCACTTCGTCGAAGATGAGCGTCTTTCCGGGCGTGTCAGTGGACGCCAAGGTCTTGAGCGCGAGCATCACGCGCGACAACTCGCCGCCCGAGGCAATGCGTGCCAGCGGGCGAAGATCCTCCCCTGGATTCGGCGAGATGTAGAACTCCCCTTCCTCGATCCCGCGGCTGGTCCATTCCGCTTCGGTCGAGGCGGGGGTGAATCGCACGTCACACCGGGTGCGGGTCATCGCCAGTTCGCCCAGGGCCTTTTCGAGTGCGCGTGAGAACTCGGCGGCAGCCGTGCGGCGCGCGCTCGCCAGCGTCGTCGCCGCCTGGACATATAGGTCGCGCGCAAGCGCTAATTCCCGATCGATGGTCGCAACACGCTCGGTCGCGTGCGTCAACTCCTGCTCCTCGCGTCGCAGCGCCTCTGCCTTCTGCAGGACGTCGGCGAGCGTCGCGCCGTGCTTTTTCTTCAACCGTTCGAGCTGGGCGAGCCGATCCTCGACTTCCTGCAACCGCGCCGGCGAGGCGTCGATGGTCCCGGCGTACGATCGAAGAAAGAAGGAAAGATCTTCCAGCTGCGACTTCACCGCGTCGCGCGTGTCTAGATACGGACCGAACCGCATGTCGAGCGCCGCGAGATCCCCGACCTTCTTCCACACGATACCGAGGGCCGGGAGTACTGCCGCGTCCCCTTCGTAGAGCGCCTCGTACGCTTCCGAGCAAAGGCGCTGCAGCTTATCAGCATTCGTGAGGACGATCCGCGTGGCGGCGAGTTCTTCGTCTTCGCCGACCCTGGGGACAACGCGATCGATCTCCGCAAGCTGGAACGAGAGGAATTCGAGACGCGACGCTTTTTCGCGTTCTCCAGTGACCAACCGGTCTCGTTCCGTACGCACTGCCTGGAACGTGGCGAAGCGGTCGGCAACCACGCAGCGGTGATCGCCAAGATTGGCGAACGCGTCGAGCAGATCGAGGTGCGTCGACGCGTCGAGCAGTCGCTGGTGTTCGTGTTGGCCGTGGAGATCCACAAGCGGTGAGCAGACATCGCGCAGTGTCGCGCTCGTCGCGAGCGCACCGTCGATCGACGCGCGGCTTCGTCCTTGTGCCGACACTTCGCGCCTGACGATCACCTCTCCACCATCCGGTGTCTCGAAAATCGCTTCGACCGTGGCAGCATCTTCACCCGTCCTGACCAGGTCGGCGGAGGCGCGCCCGCCAACGAGTAGTCCGACGGCCCCCACCAGTATGGACTTGCCTGCCCCGGTCTCCCCTGTGAGCACGTTCAGACCGGTCCCGAACTCGAGTTCAAGCCGATCGATCACGGCCAGATTGCGGACGGAAAGAAAACGGAGCATGGGGCGCGAAGTACAATCTTATCAGATGTTTGACAGCGCATAGGGGGCATGTTACTCTTCAAAAACCCTGCGCTGTCCCAGCGGCGCGACATACATCGTAGCGGAGGAATGTTTGCGCACGCCCGGATACTACGCTCTTGCGCTGTACGCGCAGGGCGATGCGCCGGCAACTGGGGCCGGCGAAGTCAACACCGACATCATTTATCTCGTCCTTCACGCGAGCCTGGTTGCGCAGCTGGTGTTGGCGATCCTGCTGCTCTTCTCAGCGATCTCGTGGGGGATCATTCTTTACAAGTTCTGGCAGTTCGGCCGCTCATCGCGCCAGTCGTCGACATTTCTCGACGTCTTTCGTAAGAGCAGCAAGTTCTCTGAAGTGCAGGCGGTGTGCCGGACGCTCTCGGCGAGTCCACTCGTTGGCTTGTTTCAATCGGGGTACACGGAGCTCAATTCGCAACTGCGAACCTCAGGCAACCCCGAGCCCGCCAAGCCAGCAGCCGCGGCCGGACGTCCAACCCTCAAGAGTCTCGATAGCGTCGACCGCGCACTGCTTCGCGCGACGACCGTCGAGATGACGAAACTCGAACGTCGCGTGACGTTTCTCGCGACGACGGCGAGCATCACGCCGTTCATCGGACTGTTCGGAACCGTGTGGGGGATCATGAGCTCGTTCCAGCAGATCGGCGCGCAGGGTTCATCAAGCCTTGGGGTTGTCGCACCGGGCATCGCGGAAGCGCTGATCACCACGGCGGCGGGACTCTTCGCCGCGATACCGGCTGTGTATTTCTACAACTACTTCACGAACCGCGTGAAGCACTTCGCCTCGGACATGGACGATTTCTCGCTCGAATTTCTCAATATCTCGGAGCGGAATTTCACTTAGTGGCTGCTGGCTCCTCGCTGTTGGCTGCTGGCCGCGATTCGGGATTCGAGGATGAGTGATTCACGATTAGTGGTTCACGATTAGTGATCAGTGATTAGGGATTCATAGTGCCAAAAGTCCACGATACAGCGGGTGCTAACGGTTCACGACGTGGCCGAAGCGCGCGTGTGACGACGACGCTGGCCGAGATTAATGTCGTGCCGCTCGTCGATGTGATGCTCGTGCTCTTGATCATCTTCATGGTGACTGCACCGATGATGCAGCAAGGGCTGCAAGTGAATCTTCCGCAGGCGCGCCGCGCGACACCGGTGACGGCGCAGCCGATCTACGTCACGGTGCCCGCCGACTTCAGCCGCAATCGAACGGTGCAGCTCGACAAGGACGACGTCAAGATTGATTTTCTTTCGGAGCGCGTGCGTCAGGCCCTGCTTCCGCGTGAAGACAAATCCGTGTTCATTCGCGCAGACGCCACGGCGACCGTGCAGGACATCGCCACGGTCATGGACAAACTGAAGGAAGGCGGGATCGAGAAGGTCGGCTGGATGACCAAGCCCGTCACCCGGTAACGCATGCACGAAGCTGTCAGCGACATTCTCCTCGAACGATCGCGCGAAAGTGACCGCCTTGGCCAGATGGTGCTGGTCTCCTTCCTTGCGCACGCGTTGCTCATCTCGGCTCTCGTTCTGATGCCATCGAGCTGGCGGATGTCTTCGACAACGACTGACGTCACGCCCATGACCATTACGCTCAGTAGCGGAGGGGGACCCGATACGGGAGGTTTGACGCCCATTTCCGGAAGGCCCGTGCAGGAAGTCGCCGCAGCAACCAAACCGGCTCCGGTCGCGCCGCCCGTGTCCAAACCGCCAGAGATGGTTGCGCCGGAGCCGAAGGCGACTCCGATTGCGAAAACGCCGCCGAAACGCACCGAGAAACCGGTTGATAAATCGAGCGCGCGAAAACCGACCACCGGCCCGGAAGTGCGCACGGGCGATGCCCGCGCCGACACTGGAGGCGCGGCGATTCCGTTCGGCGGATTGACTCGGCCGGCCGGTGCCAGTTCCGCCGGCGCCGCGGTCATGACCGACTACGCGAACTTCTGCTGTCCGTCCTACTTGAATCAGATGGTCGATCTGATCAAGCGCAACTGGAACCAGAACCAGGGGGCGTCCGGCGAAGTGCAGGTGAAGTTCACGATCCGTCGCGACGGCACCATCACTGATGTGGAACTGGAGAAACCGAGCAACATCTCATTGCTCGATCTCGAGTCGCAGCGAGCCCTCGCGAAGACGCGCACGTTGCCCCCGCTGCCGCGCGAATTCACTGAAAACACGCTGACCGTCCATCTGATATTTGATTACCATCGTTGATTAGACCTATGCGAATACTCATCTCGAGCACGATCGCGGCGTCAGTCGCGTTGACCCTCGCCGCGCAGGGGCCGCCTCAGGGCAGCACACCCCAGCAGCCCGCGCCTCAATCCGATCAGATTGTCGTGAAAATCAGTGGCGCACCAGGGCTTCCACCGAGGTACGCGGTGCCCGACTTCATTCCGCTCACGAACGATCCGGAAACCGTCGCCGCTGCCAAAACAATCGGCCAGGTTCTGTGGGACGACTTGAACTTCGAGCGCGAGTTCTACCTGATTCCACGCGACACCTACAGAACGATTCCTCCGGCGACGTCAATCGATCAGGTGCCGCTCGATCAATGGAAGCAGCTTGGTGCAGACGGCCTCATCGTCGGCACTGTACGAAAGACCCCAACCGGCGCCGCTGTGCAGATACGGCTCATCGAAGTGACGTCCGGGCGGACCGCCCTCGGCAAAGAGTACAGCGGCACATTGAAGAACCCGCGGCTTTACGCGCACACCGCGTCCGACGAGATTCATCTGCAGCAGCGCGGGCTGAAAGGGGTCGCGCGCACGAGGCTGGCGTTCGCGTCCGATCGCGATGGCGAACGCATGAAGGGACCCATTGTCGATCGCGGCATCTCCAACATCTACATGTCGGATTACGACGGCGCCAACCAGCAGCGCGTGACGATTACCCGTTCGCTCGACATTACGCCGGCCTGGTCGCCTGACTCGCGCGCCATTGCCTACACGTCTTATCGCACGGGGTTCCAGGACATCATCGTTTCGTACATTTACGAGGGGAAATATTCGAACCCGACGGCAGGGACTTCGGAGAAACAGAATTTCCTGCCGGCATGGTCGCCCGATGGAACGCGGCTGGCGTTCACGTCGAATCGCGATGGCAACAGCGAGATCTACGTGATCAATCGCGACGGCAGCGGGCTCCGTCGTCTGACCAATCATCCGGCTATCGACGTGACGCCGACCTGGTCCCCCACCGGGACGCAAATCGCATTCACGTCCGACCGCACCGGAGCGCCGCAGATCTGGGTGATGAACGACGATGGGTCCGAACCGCACAAGATCACCAACGAATCGAGGTGCGATCGCCCGACCTGGTCGATTTCGCCGAACAATGAGATCGCCTACGCGTCACTGACCGGCGCCGGCTACGACATCCGGATCTACGATGTCGCGACCAGTAGCAGCCAGACGATCACTGATGGCATCGGCAGCAACGAGAGCCCGGCCTTTTCGCCCAACGGCCGTCACATCGCGTTCACGTCGACGAGAGCCGGCAAAGCGCAGATCTTCCTGATCGATCGCGATGGCAAGAACTTGCAGCAGATCACCAGGACCGGAATGAACCGCTATCCGAACTGGTCGCAATAGGCCGCTCGCCTGCGGCGAGCGAAAGGGAAAAGGGAAAAGGCAAAAAGGAAACGAGAGAGAGATGACCCAGAGACGAACCGTTGTGGCGGTGGCGATCGTGGCGCTGATGCTGGTGAGCGCGTGCTCGAAGAAGAAGCCGCCGGTCGCGCGGCCGGTGACGCCACCTCCCGGATCGTCGTCCACCGGCGGATCGAAGATACCTGGTCCACCTGAGCCCGTGCGCGAGCCCGTTCCCGTACCCGCCGAACCAATTGGCCGCGATACCCTGTCGTCGATCGACATAGACACACTCAACAAGAACTCCCCCTTCCAGCCAGTGTTTTTTGCCTACGACCAGGACGATATCGATGCGCCGGGTCAGCAGGCGTTGAATAACAATGCCGAGCTGATGAAGAAATATCCGAGCTGGATTGTCACAATTGAAGGGCACGCCGACGAGCGCGGTACGGCAGAATACAATCTGGCGCTCGGAGAGCGTCGCGCGCTTGCGGCGCGAAACTACCTGGTATCGCTCGGTATCCCGGCCGATCGGCTGCGGACCGTCAGCTACGGCAAGGAATTTCCCTTCGAGCCCGGCCACGACGAAACATCGTGGTCGAAGAATCGCCGGGCGCATTTTGTCGTCACGAGCAAGTAGTCCATTTTGGGTGTTGATGCTATCTCCACGTTGCCGTGGGTTCACGCTGTTCGAGGCGCGCATATGAAACAAAGTGCATTGACGGTTGCTGCAGTGCTGGTGCTCGTTGGCGCGTCGCCGGCCGCTGCGGCTGACAAGGCACACCAGCAGCTGATGGCCGAGATCAGGATGTTGCAGGAGCAGCAACAGCAGCTTCAGCAGATGATGGGGATGCTTGCGGAAACGCTCAAGACCGTCTCGACGAAGATCGACGATCAAACAGCGGCGAACAGGAAGTCGTTCGCCGATCAAAAGCTGCAAGTCGACAATGTCGCAGATGGAGTGAGAGTGCTCCGCGAGAAAGCCGACGATACGAATGTTCGTCTCTCGACGGTGTCGCAGGAGCTCGAGGCTGTCCGGCAGGCGATGTCGTCGATGCCGACGGCGCAGGTTCCGCCGCCAGCTCCTGGAGCCGAACCGTCTCCCACCGGTGAGCCTGGTGCCGCCCCAACCGCAGCCGCGCCGGTGCCAACCACACCGCCTGGATCAGCGCCGTTCATCTCGCCCCAGCGGATGTACGACAACGCCTACAGCGACTATGCGGGCGGGCAGTTCGACATTGCCATTCAGGGATTCAATGCGTATATCGCGAGCTTTCCGAAGTCGGACAAGGCAGACGACGCACAGCTGAACATCGGCAATGCGTACTACGGGGCGGGAAAACAACGCGAAGCGATCGACGCCTATCAGAAGGTGATTTCGAATTACCCGAATAGCGACAGTATTCCGGTCGCGTACTACAAGCTTGGTGTCACCTACAACGATCTGAAGCAACCGGATCTCGCGCGCCGTGCGTTCGAGACGGTGATGCAGAAATACCCCGCTGCGCCGGAGGCCTTCCTTGCGAAGCAGCGATTAGACGCGCTGAATAGAAAGTAGCTCGGTCAGTTAAAACGGAATATCGTCGTCCGTCAATTCGGAGACGGGCTCCCCCATGTGCTCCTCGGCCGGCGCTGCCGCCGCGCGAGGCTGTTGACGCGCACCTCCTCCGCCGCCGCCGAGCAGCACGACCCGATCACCGCGGATTTCCGTCGTGTAACGCTTCGTGCCGTCCTTGTCGGTCCACTCGCGCGTCTGCAGCTTGCCTTCGACGTAGATCTGCTTTCCCTTCATCAGGTATTCGTTCAGGCTCTCGGCCGTCTTTCCCCAGAGGACGACACGGTGCCACTCGGTTTTTTCCTGACGCTGCCCGGCCTTGTCGTTCCACATCTCCGTTGTCGCGAGGCTCAAAGTCGCAACCGGTGCGCCGCCCGGCGTATAACGAAGCTCGGCATCGCGCCCGAGATTTCCAACCAGGATTACTTTGTTCACACTGCCCATCGAAGCCTCACCAATTCACCGATCCACCAATTCACCAATTAACAAAAGTCGCGCCATTGTGTGACGTGCGCGTTTCTCGCGTCAATCTACATATTTACCAATCGGCGGCGCGGTTTCTGCCACATCGATCGGTGTCGAATGTTGTGATTACGTCGTACGGCCGTAGCGATCCTCGAGGCGGACGACGTCGTGAAGTTCGGGTGTCGAAACTTCGAAGACATCGCAATCGGTAATCGCGGTCATGCGGTGGACGGTCTTCGGCGTCACGTGGACTGCGTCGCCAGGCTTCATCTCGCGCTTGACGAGTTCATCGCCTTCTTTGATCTCAAAGAGCATCCGGCCGGACGCCAGGTAGATCGTTTCATCCTTCTGATTGTGGTACTGAAGGCTGAGCGCGTGGCCAGCGTTGATGTGAATCACCTTGCCGACATAGCGCTCGGTCTTGGCCCAATGCAGTTCGTAACCCCAGGGTTTATCGACTTTTGTCACTTGTTCAGGCACATGTTCTCCTTACAGCCGCGGCCCTACTTTCATTCGCGTCGACATGAATTCCGCCAGCAGCTTCTCGACGTCGGACGCGGTGTGTGCGCGCAGCGTCCGGGCTGCCATTCGTGTCGCCTCGGCGGCGCTCAGTCCGCGCAACGCCTGTTTGGCCAGAGGCACGGCGGTTGGCGCCATGCTGAATTCGGTCAGACCCAGTCCCACGAGCAGTGTCAGCACGATCGGATCGGCGGCCATCTCGCCGCACACCGACACCGGGATGCCGCGCCGGCGCGCCGCACGCGCGACGAGCCGAAGCATTCTCACGATGGCAGGATGGAGCGGTTCATACAGATTGGACACCCGCTCGTCGGTGCGATCGACCGCCAAGCAGTACTGAATGAGGTCGTTGGTGCCGATGCTGAAGAAGTCCGCGTGCTCCGCGAGCAGATCGGCTGTCACTGCCGCCGACGGTACCTCGATCATCACGCCAATGGGCACAGGAGGTATGCCGATGCCGCGGGCGCGAAGAGTCTCGGCGGCGCGCACGACGGCTGCGCGCGCCTCGCGAAGTTCATCGACGCCTGACACGAACGGAAACATGATCCGCAGAGGTCCGTGCGCCGCCGCGCGCAGCAACGCGCGAAGCTGCGCCTGAAACACGTCGTCCATCGCCAGGCTCAGCCGGACACCGCGCAGTCCAAGCGGCGCGCGCGCGCCATCGGCGTCAGGCGTGTCGACGGGCAGCTGCCCCTCACTGATGTCGAATGTGCGGATCGTGACCCGGCCCGGCGCCATGCTCTCGACGAGGCGCGTGTAGGCCGCGAACTGTGTTTCTTCGGTCAACGCCGCGTGTCCGCCCCACGCGAGCAGAAACTCCGATCGGAAGAGGCCGATGCCCTCGGCGCCCGCCTCGCGCGCCCGCATCGCGTCGTCGGGAGACTCGACGTTAGCTTCGAGCCGGATCTGAACGCCATCTTCGGTGACTGGCGGCAGGCGCCGATACTCGTCGAGCGACTGTTCGAATTTTTCGCGGCGCTGCTGCCGTGTCCGGACGTGCTCGAGCGTCGCCGGATCCGGATCGACGAACACCTCGCCACTCGCGCCGTCGACGGCGATTAGAGCACCCGGGGCAATCACGCTGCTTGCGGTGCGCAGGCCGGCCACCGCCGGCACCTGGATCGATCTGGCGAGAATCGCCGTGTGGTACGTCCAGCTGCCGCCATCGGTCAAAAACGCCGAGAAACGCTGCCAATCGAGCTGGGCGATCACCGAAGGCGTCAACTCGTCGGCGACAAGCACCAGTGGGCCTTCGAGATCTTTGAACACCTCGAGCGGATCTCCTCCGGTGCGAAGGTTCATGCAGAGACGGCCAACGACGTCACCGACGTCTCCCTGTCGCTCTTTGAGATACGCGTCTTCACCCTGATCGAACACCGCCGAGATCTCCGAAAACGCGCGTTCCAGCGCCGATCCCGCATTCAGCTGTTCGGTGCGAATGATTTCAACCGCCCGGTCGATCAACATCGCATCGTCGAGCATGAGCAGTTGCGCGTCGAACAGATACGCGTGCTCGACACCGGCCGATTGCGCGATCCGCTGCCGGATCTGTTGCAGTTGCTCGCGTGAGCGAGCGCGCGCTTCGGCGAGCAGTTCGATTTCGCGCTCGATCCGGGCGGCTGGAATGCGGAATCGGAAATCGCGCGCACCGCGACGCAGCACGAGCGCTTTGCCGATGCCGATGCCGGGGGATACGCCGAGGCCGGTCAGACGCATGGCGCTTCGTCCAAACCGCGCTCGATCAACGCGCAGAGCGCCGCCACGGCCGCCTCCTCGTCTGGTCCATCCGCCAATATCGTGATTTCGCTGCCCTTCGCGGCAGCAAGCAGCAGCAGTCCCATGATGCTTTTCCCGTCAACTTCGCGGCCACCGCGGCCGACCTTGATGCGGCACGCGAAACCACTGGCGGCGTGAACGAACCGTGCCGCCGCGCGGGCATGAAGCCCGAGTGGGTTCAGTATGGTGACCATACATCGTGTCACGCCTTCTCGCCCTTCAGCAGATCCGAGGCGACCCAGATGGCGTTCCGGCCATGCTCGCGCATGTCGCGCGCGAGCGATGCGAGATCCGCGAACTTCTGCGGCCGCGCGAGCTTAATCAACATCGCCAGGTTGACCCCGGTAATCACCTCGACATGTTCGCTGACGAACGTGACCGCCAGGTTCGCAGGCGTCCCGCCGAACATATCAGTCAGCACGAGTACCTTGGCCGGCTCCTCGTCAGTCGCGCCGGCCGACGCGCCAACCCGAGCGATCGCGGCGCCGATCCCCTCTCGCGCGTGGTCGACATCCTCGTGCCATCCGATGGAGACCGCCGCGAAATGCGGCAGATCGCCGACGATCATCTCAGCAGAATTGACGAGTTCGGTCGCCAGTTGGCCGTGGGTCACGACGACAATGCCCAGCTTCATGTTCTGATCCGGGGGGCTTCGCCCCCGCGGACCCCCCACGCCTTCGCTCGCGGGGCCCCAACGCCCCGCTCCGCTCCGGCGGGCGCGCCCGTGGCGCGCCTTGTCCCACTTAGACGACGTCTATTCATTCGCAATATCCCGATGCTTCACCCGAAGACGCACGCCAGGAATCCCCGCGAGTCCCTTTCTCAGTGCCTCCGCGATCGCCACCGACCGATGGCGCCCGCCGGTGCATCCGATCCCGATAGTCAAATACGTCTTTCCTTCGTGAGCGTACTGCGGAATCAGGAATTTCAGCAGATTGAGTGTGTGATCCAGGAATTCGTGGGTGGCGCTGGAACGATCGAGATAGCGAGCGACTTCCGCATCTCGTCCCGTATAGGGCCGCAGGGCGGGAACGAAATGCGGATTGGGAAGAAAGCGCACGTCAAAAAGCAGATCCGAGTCGACGGGAATGCCGTGCTTGAACCCGAAGCTTAGAATCGTGACGACAAGCTGCGATCCAGGGGTGCTGCCGGCCGCCACCCCGGTGAAGACATGTCGCAGTTCATGAACCGTCATCTCGGTCGTGTCGATGACGTGATCGGCCAGCTTTCGAATGGCGCGCATGGCGTCGCGCTCTTCCCGGATTCCTTCGATCGCCGATCGATCGGGTGCCAGCGGGTGTGGCCGGCGCGTCTCGCTGAATCGCCGCACGAGCGCAGGCTCCGCCGCCTCGAGGAAGATCAGGACCGGATTCAGGTTCTTCCGCGCCTTCAAGCGACGGTAGACGCCCGGAAACTCTTTCAGCATCTTCCCTTCGCGCACGTCGACGACAACGGCAGCCCGGGAAATCTCCGTCCCAGCCCTCAGCGTGAGTTCGGCGAGCATCGGCAAGAGCGTCACCGGCAGGTTATCGACGCAGAAGTAGCCGAGATCCTCGAGCGCGCGGATCGCTTGCGACTTTCCCGATCCGGAAAGACCCGTCAGCACGACGAAGCGGGAGGTCACCGCCGTGCGAGCGGCGCGCCTCGCAGCGTGGCGCTTCTCTCGCATCAATGGTCTTCTCCTATGTCGACATCCTGCCCGCGGCCGGCAAGCTGGTCGTTCAGGCGGGTCACGAGCTTGCGCGCCGCATGGTGGCCGCGCACGCGCAGCAGTTGGTTACGCGCCGCCACTTCGACGAGAATCGCGACGTTGCGTCCTGGAGCGACCGGCATCCGAATCATTGGAATGCGCACGCCGAGTGTTTCGTAGGATTCGTCGTCAACGCCGAGGCGATCGTATTCCCGGCCGTGCTCCCATCGTTCCAGTTGGACGACCAGTTCGACGCGCTTCGACGATCGCGTCGATGCGACGCCAAAGAGATCCTGCACATTGATTAACCCAAGCCCGCGAATCTCCATGTGGTTCCGCGTCAACTCGGGACATGTTCCGATCAGGAACGATTGCGCCCGGCATCGCAGTTCGACCACGTCGTCGGCGACAAGCCGGTGGCCACGGACGACCAGGTCCAGCGCACATTCACTCTTTCCGATACCGCTTTCGCCGACCACGAGCACGCCAAGACCGAGGATGTCCATCAGGACGCCGTGGACCACACCGCGCGCGGCGAGATGCGCATCGAGGACTGACGAAAGTCTCGAGATGGCTTCCGGCGTCGGCGTTCGCGACCGCAGCAGCGGCACGGCGGCGCGGTCGGCTTCGGCGATGGTTTCAGGGGGCGGCGAGGCGCCTCCGGTGACGAGCAGACATGGAAGCTCGTGGCTGAATACTCGTCGCAGGGCCACGGCGCGTTCCTCAGCGGTCAGGGTTTCGAGATATCGCACTTCGCTCGTGCCGAACACGAGCACACGGCCGGGACGAAGGTAGGCATCGAACCCGGAGAGAGCGAGGCCCGTTTTCTGCGTGTGCGGAATGGTGATCAGCCGTTCGAGCCCGGAGTGCCCGGCAAGCAGTTCGAGATCGAAAGCGCCGGAATCCGAGACATCTCGAAGGATCGTTGCGACGGTGACGCCCCGCGGCTGGGCGGTTTCGGTCATCGCGGCAATGCTACGTGAATCTGCACGAAATCGGTTCCCGATCGTTCGTCGCGGGAACTACTCCGGCTCGATCAGCCCGAGATTTCCGTCTTTTCGGCGATACAAAATGCTGACGGCGTCGGTTTCAGCATTCCGAAACACGACGAAGTTGTCTCCCTCGCCGTCGACCCGCAGCGCCGCGTCTTCGAGTGACATCGGTTTCACGGCGTACCGCGCGTTCCTGACAATACGCGGCGCCGAAGCCGCTTCACCAGGCGCGGGCCGAACGACACGCGGAGCCGCAGTACGTTTGCGGCCATCCCACTTGCCCTTCAACGTTTGCGCCTGCTGCTCGATCTTCTGCGTCGCCTGGCGGATCGAGATCGGCCACGCGTTCCCTTCACCGTTCCCGCGGAGCACGTGGTCCCCTTTGGTGTGAACGGCAATCTCCGTGCGCAGACGGTACTTCTCTTTCGTCAGCGTGATGATTGCGGAGACGGCCGCGTCGTTCAGGAGACGCTCGAGGCGGGAAAAACGTCTGGTTATCAGCTGCCGCACGGGAGCGGTGATCTCCACGTGCCGGCCGGTTATATCGAGTCGCATAAGAAGCTATCAGCTGTCAGCCGTCAGCTTTCAGCTCACAGCCGCCGCGTGCTGCTGACAGCTGAGAGCTGATAGCTGAGAGCTCAGAAAAGCACTTTTCTCTGGTTCGATGTTGGAATCTTCAGCTCCTCGCGATACTTCGCGATGGTGCGGCGGGCAAGCATCAGACCCTCTTTCTGGAGGATGCTCACGATTTTCGAGTCGCTCAACGGCTTGCGCGGATCCTCGTTCTCGATGATCTTGCGGATCCGCTGTTTGATGGTGACCGACGAGACGCTCTCGCCGAACGAGCTGCTGATCCCGCTGTGGAAAAAGTATTTCAGCTCGAAGACGCCTTGCGGCGTGTGCATGTACTTGTTGTTGACGACGCGGCTGACCGTCGATTCGTGCATGCCGATGTCGTTGGCCACGTCACGAAGCACGAGCGGCCGCAGATACTCGATCCCGTGATCGAGAAACTCGCGTTGAAAATTGATGATACTGGTCGCGACCTTGTGAATCGTCTTCTGCCGCTGATCGACCGACTTGATCAACCAGAGCGCCGATCGGAATTTGTCCTTCACATAGGCGCGCGTCTCGTCGTTCTGTTCTCCGCCACCGGCGCCGGTCTTGTCGAGCAGCCGCCGATAGACCGGACTGATCCGCAGCTGCGGCAATCCTTCCTCATTCAACGCGGCGACGTACTGATCCTCAACCTTGACGACGTACACATCCGGAATGACGTACTGTGACTGCGAGGGGTTGTAGCGGCTTCCCGGCTTGGGATCCAGGTTGCGAATGATTTCGACGTGTTCCTTCAAGTCGTCGAGCGAGATGCCGAGCTTCCTCGCGATTTCAGGAACCTGATGGTTCTGGAGAAGTCGGAGGTGTTCGGTGACGATCTTCTCGGTCGGTGTGCCCTCGAGACCGAGATGCCGAATCTGGAGCCAGAGACACTCCTGCAGATCACGCGCGGCGACACCGATCGGATCGAACGTCTGTACGTGCTGCAATGCGCGTTCGACATCGGCGACGGGCCACTCCCCCATTGCCGCGATTTCTTCGACCGACGCGACCAGATATCCATCGTCGTCGAGATTGCCGATAATCGCGCCGCCGATCTCCTTGAGCCGTTCGTCGTCTGTTTGGAGGGAGAGTTGCCAGAGCAGATGGTCGGAGAGTGAAGCCGCCGTCGAGAGTGTGTTCTCGATCGGCGGCAGCTCCTTGACCTCGGATGGGGTGCGGGAGCGATAGCCGTCGTCGAGATAGTCTCCGAAGAAGTACTCGTAGTCGGCATCGTCCCAGGGATCGCCCTTGTCGGCCGGCTGCTGGTCCGCCGCTTTTTCCTGTTGCTGCTGTTGCTCTGCCGGCTGAAGTTCCTCAGTCGGCACCTCCTCGAGCAGCGGATTTTCGACCATTTCCTGGTTCAGCAGCTCCGCGAGCTCGAGCGTCGACATCGGCAACAGCTTGATCGCCTGCTGCAGCGATGGAGTAAGGATGAGCTTTTGAACGAGCTTGGTGTGGAGCTTCTGCTGAATCGCCATTAGTCGAGTGGGGCCGTGTCCGTCCCTTCCAATCTTAGTCCAATCGGAACTCCGAGCCGAGGTAAATCCGCTTCACCTCCTCGTCGGCGGCGAGGCTGGCCGGAGTTCCACTGCGGAAGATGACGCCGTCATGCACGATATACGCGCGGTCCGTTATCCTGAGTGTTTCCCGCACGTTGTGGTCGGTAATCAGTACACCGATTCCCCGCTCCTTGAGATGAAACACGATCTTCTGGATGTCGGTCACGGCGATCGGATCGATCCCGGCGAACGGCTCGTCCAGGAGCATGATCTTGGGTGAGACGACGAGCGCGCGAGTGATTTCGACCCGGCGCCGTTCGCCGCCGGACAGGGTGTAGGCTGGCGCCTTCGCGAGCGGCGTCAGGCCGAGCTCGGCGAGCAGTTCTGTTCTCCGATTGCGGCGGCTGGCGGAATCGAGCGGAAGCGTTTCGAGAATCGCCGTAATGTTGTCCTCGACGCTAAGGCCGCGAAAGATCGATGCTTCCTGCGGCAGATAGCCGATGCCCTTTCGGGCCCGGACGTACATTGGATCGTCGGTCACATCGGCCCCGTCGAGCAGGACACGACCGGAATCAGGTGCCGTCAACCCGACGACCATTGAAAATGTCGTCGTCTTTCCGGCGCCGTTCGGACCGAGAAGGCCCACGACCTCGCCGGACGAGACATCGAGGTTCACGCCCTTCACCACGGTGCGTCCGCTGTATGACTTGGTGAGGTCTGCGGTGTGCAGTGTGGCCACGTCCTACCGCGTCTCCGTTGGACACGCGATTGACTGCTGCACGGACCTGAGTAGATTTGGCCCCTTCATGGTGATGGAGTCGACCGCGCGCTGGAAGGTCAATGTGGCACCGACCGACTTCTTGCAGTCGTTTGGAGCGATTTCGATCGCCTCCACGGGTGTTCCGGTCATGTGATAGGTCTGGTCCTTCGACAGATACGTGAGACGAGCGCCAGTTGCGATCCGACCTCCTTCCTTCACTATCACCGAACCATTGGCGCCGTATCCTTCGACGCGCTCGAGCTCATTCACGTCCTTCTTCAAATAGAGTTCAAGTTTTTCGGCAGCGACGTCCCCTTCCGAACCGATCATGTGCGCCTTGGTGGTGTAGGTCGCGAGCCGTTTCGCGTCATCGTACAGGAATGTTTCCGATTCTCCCGTCGACGGCGTGCTCTTTCGGACGTTGGTCTTCGGATCGACGTCGTCCATCATCATTTCAGTGTGCACGTTGACGCGTGCCTCGAGGTTGCCGGTTTTGTCGTCGACGACGATCGTGTCGGCGTTCACTTTGGTCGCGCCCTGCCACAACCGGGAGTTTCCAATGTAGACGGCGTGGCCGGCGAGTCCATCGTACTCGAGCCGGTTGGACGTGACGGTGACGGGTTGGTCCTGCTGCAACAATGCCGGCACGCGTGTTGGGGTCTGACCCTGGTCTGACCCCGGTTTGACCCCGGATTGACCCCCATCTGCCCCCTTCTGCGGCAGCATCGAGGTGCGCACTTTTGTGTCCGCTTTCAGCTTTCTCGAGGCAATCGAGAACTCGATGGCCCGCGCTTCGACGGTGACCCGGCCGTCGCTCACTCGCGGCGCCGACGGCCCCGGATCCTGCGACGGCGACAGATCGATTTGGTCTTTCTCGACATGGTACAAGGCGTGGGTCGCGTCCGCCGCGACCTGCGGACCATCCGTGAAGTGCACGTTGCCGCGAAAGTCCGCCTGTTCGACCGCACCAAACCCGGGCTTGGTCGTAATGACCAGGGTCACCGCGCGTGCCTGTCGATCGACGGCCGGCAGAGTGCCCCGTGCGGCTCGAGTCTCGCGATACTCGACATTGCCGCCAAACGTCGCGTTCTGCAGCCCTGTTCCCGGTGCTCCGGTCGCGTTCAACGTGGCTGAACGAATACGCTTCGCGGGCGAATCGCCATCCGGCGGCAGATCGACCTCGACGTTCTCCACCGCGTCGAGACTGGTTAACGTCTTGCCATCTGGCGACATCGACATGTCGATCGTTTTCCCGGCGACCCGCTTTCCGGCTCCGTTGGCTTCGCCGGGTAGTTGCACGACGGCGTTCTCGACCAGGTGCGAGTGCTGCAGCGTGCGGCCGTCGTCGCCGTAGGTCAGGTCGATATCGCGAGCGGCCATCGACTGGGGGCCGCCGTCCCCCGAGCTGGTGATGCGGCTGTTGTTGCGAAGCTGCAGCACCTGGACGCGCTGATCGTCCTGGGTCAGCAGGATCATGATCTCATCGGCATCAATGACGCGTCCTTCGGCATTGATGTGTGCGCTGCGCGTCAGTTTCAGATAGTGTTCGGCTTTCGCCAGGCCAATCGATTCAGCCGTGGCATCGATCGCGCCTTGACCCTTCTCGTCGGGCGTCACTGTGACGTGAGGCTGCGCGAGCAGCCAGAGCACTTCGCGGTTGAAATCGTATGTCGCGCCGACGCCGCTTCCATGCATCCGCCCACGCGTGAACGCCACCGGTCCAGGCGCTTTAAGTAGTCCGGCCTGGTGATCGTAGGTGGCATCGTCGGTCGTGACTTCCGTCCCCTCGCTCGTCAGCTTCACCGCTCCGATGTAATGAGCGGTCTTCAAATCCTCGCCAGACTGAACCACCTCCGCTTCGTTGCTTCGGACGGTGAACGGTTTCCCATTTCTCAACGATGTAATCTCGACGCCATTTCCGAGTCGTGTGCGACCATCGTTGTAGCTGCACTGGGCGCCAAACTTCATCGCAAAAACAATCTTCCCGTCTTTGGACTGCTTCACCTCACCGCTCTGGGTGTTCTCGAGAATGCAGTCTTTGTCCCGCCGCTCGGGCACGGCCGCGGTCTGTGGCGGCCCCTTACGCTGACGCAAGGCAACGACCACGATCGCGATGAAGACGATCACGAACGCGGCTATGGCGATGCGAGCTTTTCGTTGCCAGGACATTCAGAATTGCTGATTGCTGATTGTCGATTGCTGATTGCTGTGATTGCCGATTGTCGAATGTCATTGCCGATTGATGGCTGTAGGGCGCGGTCTTCCGCCTTCGCGCGAAGCGCTCCGCGGACCGCCGTAGCCTTGGCCAAGGCTGGTTAGACCGCGCCAAATCGGCAATCAACAGTCAGCAATTCCATTATCCGTCGCTCAGGCTCTTGATGTCAGCGACGGACAACTCGAGATACGTTTCCCCCTGGAATTCGTTCTTTTCCAGCGAGAAGGCGAGGTTCACGCCAGCTCGGTTCTGATTGAGAAAGTCGGCGCGTTCGGCGGCACGCCATGCGATCGCCCGAAAGCGCCGTCCATCCTGCGAAAAGGTCATCTTGAGATGCCGGTCCTTGAGCGGCCGCGGTCCGTCGACGATCTCGACGCCTGAGGCGTGAAATACCGGCCGCGGATTCGCCATACCGAACGGACCCATGGTGTCGAGCTCGCGCATGAAGTCCGGGGTAATCGAGCGCAGGCTCAGCGGGCCGTCGATCCGAAGACGTGGGCGCAGCTGATCCGGCTCGAGCACGTCGTCGGCATAGGCATTTATGCGCGACCGGAACTCCGGCACGCGGGCGGCTTCCATTGTCAGACCGGCGGCTTGTTTGTGCCCGCCAAACCTGACGAACACGTCGGAACAATGCTCCAGCGCGGCGAGCATGTCGAAGTCAGGAATACTTCGGCAGGATCCGTGCGCCACTTCGCCTTCCACCGACAGGACAATGGCCGGCTTGTGAAATGTATCCACGAGCTTCGAAGCGGCGATGCCGATCACACCGCGATGCCATCCATCTCCTCCGACCACCAGGACGTTATGTGCGCCGACGGCAGGGTCGGTTTCGATCGCCTTGCGAGCTTGCGCTACGAGATCCGCCTCTTCCTGCTGTCGCCGGAGATTCTCGTCGTTCAACTGTTGGGCGAGCGAGCGCGCTTCCTCTCCCATCGCTTCGTCGGTCGCGAGCAGCAGGCGGGTGGCGATGTCCGGCGTGCTCATACGCCCCGCGGCATTGACGCGAGGCGCCAGCATGAATGCCACCTGGTAACTATCGATTGTCTTGCCGCTCAGGCCGGACGCATCGAGCAGGGACCGCAAGCCGATCGTGTGCGGCCCGCGACTGAGCGAGGCCAGGCCCAGGCGCGCAATCACGCGATTCTCTCCGACCAGCGGGACGACATCCGCGAGCGTGCCAATTGCGGCGACTTTGATGAATGCCGGCAGCCACTTCCCTTTCCCGGCGCGGTGGCAGAGCGCCTGGACGAGTTTGAGGGCGACGCCAACCCCGGCCAGATGCTTGTCTGGATAGGTGCAGTCGGCGCGCTTCGGGTTGATCACCGCGAGCGCTGATGGCAACGTCCCGTCGGGTTCATGATGATCGGTGACGATGAGGTCGACGCCAAGCTCGCGCGCCCGGGCCGCGGCATCCGAACTTCTGATTCCGCAGTCGACCGACACAATCAAACCAACGCGTTCGCCATGAAGTCGATCGATGGCGGCTCGCTGCAGGCCATATCCATCGCGCAGTCGCTCAGGAATGAAATGGACGACGTCACCGCCGAGCATCTCGAGGGCGCGGCGAAGGATGACCGTCGAGGTGATGCCGTCGACGTCGTAGTCGCCATGGATCGCGATCCGCTCGCGGCGCGCGAGTGCCTGCTCCAACCGATCGACGGCCCGGTCCATGTCCGCCAGCCGGAACGGGTCGTGTAACTGATCCAGCGACGGGTTCAAAAACCGTGCCGCGTCGTCGACGTTACTGAACCCACGAAGACAGAGCAGTCGGGCGATGATCGGATGCACGCCGAGTGCGCCGGCAAGGGTGGCCGCCTGGGCGTCATTGCACGGCAGGTGATGCCACAGGAGAGTCTTCATCAGCGGATTGTCACTGCGCCGGCTCCATCCGCGGCTCGTTCGCATCCAGGAAGGAGCTGCGCTCCTCACCCATCTTGCGGAACTTGTCGTAACGGACGCGAAGCCGATCGTCGACCGACAGCGCTGCTACTTCCGGGAGCGCCGCTGAGAGCGCCTGATCGACCAGCGCAGTTGCGGCATCCGGGTTGTTGTGTGCGCCACCGGTCGGTTCGGGCACGATCCCGTCGATGAGACCGAGCGCGAGCATATCGGGTGCCGTGATCTTCAACGCCTCCGCGGCTTCGATCTTGCGGTTGGCGTCCCGCCAGAGAATCGCCGCGCACCCTTCCGGTGGAATCACGCTATAGACGGCAAACTCCTGCATCAGGACGCGATCGCCAATCGCAATACCAAGCGCCCCGCCACTGCCGCCTTCGCCGCATACGAGCACGACAATTGGCACCTCGAGCATCATCATCTCGCGAAGATTGAACGCAATCGCCTCGGCGACGCCGCGCTCCTCGGATTCGACACCCGGGTACGCCGCGGGAGTATCGATAAAGACGATGATCGGCCTTGCGAACTTCTGGGCCAGCTGCATCACGCGGAGGGCTTTCCGATACCCTTCCGGCCGCGCGTAGCCGAAGTTGCGATAGATCTTCTGCTTGGTGTCGCCCCCTTTTTGATGGCCAATGACGGCCACCGGCTGGTCACGGTATCGCGCAAGGCCGGCGACGATCGCGTGGTCGTCGGCGAAGCGGCGATCGCCGTGGAGCTCGTCCCACCCGGTAAACAATCGCTCGATGTAATCCAGCGTGTTCGGACGATTCGGATGGCGCGCGACCAGTACGCGCTGCCATGGTGTCAGATTCGTGTACAACTCCGCGCGGATCTCGTCAGCGCGACGGCGCAACGAGTCGATCGAACGTTCGCGGTCGGGCGTACGCGGCAGCATGCTGAGCGCTTCGATCTCTTTCAGCAGGACGCCGATGGGTTCCTCGAATTCGAGTAAGTCAGGCATAGGTGCAATTCTGAAAGTGCTGATTGCTGATTGTTGATTTCTGATGTGGCATGGCCTAAAGACACTGCCACATTCAGCATTCAGACATCAGCATTCAGCATTTCACCGAAGTTCCACCGTTCCGGCTCCGCAAATCAACTCCACTTCCGCCACGAGCTTCTCTGATGGCCGCACACGCTGAGCGACGTCGGCACGCACACGCATCGGAGGCGGACCGGTGACCTCCAGCTCCAGCGACACGCGACGGTCGCCGCGATGCCGGGCGAACAACTCGGCGAGCGCTTCGAACGTCGTTCGTGCCTGCGTTCCCTGCCCGAGATGAATCACCACCTCGCGCGTCGTCTTCTCTTTCAGCGACGCGATGGGCATGAGCTCTGTCGAGACGATGCGCGCCGACTCGTCGTCGCGTTCGAGCTTGCCGCGCACGAGCAGCATGGCATCGTTTTCGACGAGTGAGCCAAACTTGCTGAAGGTTTCCGGAAAGACGACCACTTCGACGCCGCCGCCGACGTCGTCGAGCATGAACACCGCCATGCGATCGCCCTTGCGCGTCTTCAGCGGCCGAAGCCCGGAGACGATGCCGCCCACCCAGATATCGGCTTCCGAGGCGGTGAGATCGGCGACGCGTCGCGCGCCGAACGTCTTCAATTCTTCGGTAAAGCGATCGAGTGGATGCCCGCTCATGTAGAGGCCCAGCGCTTCCTTCTCACCCGCGAGCTGTTGGATTTCGGCCCACGCCGGCGCGTCGGGCAACGGCACGGCGGCCGACGAACTGTCGTCGTCGCTCCCGCCGAACAACTGCGATTGCCCTTTCTCACGATCGCGCTGGTGGCGGCCACCGTGCTCGATCGCCTTGTCGACAGCGGCAAAGAGCCGCGCGCGGCGCCCGCCGACGGTGCCGCTCGCTGCCGGCACGAGCGAATCGAGCGCGCCCGCCTTGATCAAACTCTCGAGTACGCGCTTGTTGACCAGCCGCAAATCGGCATACTCACAGAGTGTGTAGAGCGAATCGATGCGGCCGTGTTCGCGACGCACGTTGAGCATCGACTGGATCGCACCCTCGCCGACGTTTTTGACCGCGCAGAGTCCGAACCTGACGCCGCCGTGCACCACCGTGAACGCCATTTCGCTCGAGTTGATGTCGGGCGCAAGGATGGTGACGCCAAGTTCGCGGCATTCTCCGAGGTACATGGCGAGCTTGTCGGTGTTGGCGGCCTCGATGGTGAGCAGTGCCGCCATGAAGTGCGCGGGATAATTCGCCTTGAGGTACGCGGTCTGATATGCCACCCACGCATACGTCGTCGAGTGGGACTTGTTGAACCCGTAGCCGGCAAAGAACTCCATCAAGTCGAAGATCTTGGTGGCTTTCTTCTCGCTGACTCCGTTCTTGACGGCGCCGCTGACGAAGGCCTCGCGCTGCTTCGCCATGACCTTGGGGTCCTTCTTGCCCATGGCCTTTCGCAGGACGTCGGACTGGCCCATCGTGAATCCGGCCAGGACGGCGGCGATGCGCATGACCTGTTCCTGATAGGCGATCACCCCGTAGGTGTCCTCGAGGATTGGCGCGAGCTGCGGAAGTTCGTATTTGACCTCGGTTTTTCCCTGCTTGCGCGAGATGTAATCGTCGACCATCCCGCTCTTGAGTGGACCAGGACGATACAGCGCATTCAAGGCGATCAGATCGTCGAGCCGTTCCGGCTTCGCCTTCCGCAGCAGCTCGCGCATGCCCGAGCTTTCAAACTGGAACACGCCGTAGGTCTGACCATCGCAGAACAACTGGAAGGTTTTCGCGTCGTTCAGCGGAATCGCGTCGATGTCGAGATCGATGCCCTCGGTGCGCCGAATCTCGTCGCGCGCGTCGCAAATCAGCGTGAGCGTGCTGAGCCCGAGGAAATCCATCTTCAGGAGGCCCATGCGTTCGACCTCCTTCATTGCCCACTGTGTGACGATTTCGTCCTTTTGACTCTTGTAGAGAGGAACGAACTCGGTCAACGGCCGCGGCGCGATCACCACACCCGCGGCGTGCACCGACGCATGCCGCGTCATCCCCTCGAGTCGGCGCGCGACGCCCAGCAGCTCTTTGACCCGCTCGTCCTTCTGCTCCATGTCCTTGAGGACGGGGTTCTCCTCCAGCGCCTTGTCGAGGGTCATGTCCAGCGCCGGCGGGATGGCTTTCGCCACCCGATCGGCATCGGCGTAGGGAATGTCCATGACGCGCGCGACATCGCGAACCACCGCTCTCGCCTTCATCGTGCCGAACGTGATGATCTGCGCGACGTTCTCGCGGCCGTACTTCTGTGTGACGTAGTCGATGACCTCGCCGCGCCGCCGCTCGCAGAAGTCAATATCGATGTCCGGAAGCGAGACGCGTTCGGGATTGAGAAAACGTTCGAAGATCAGGTCGTATTCGATCGGATCGACATCGGTGATGCGAAGGCAATACGCGACGAAACTGCCGGCGGCAGAACCGCGGCCGGGTCCGACTGGAATGCCCTGCTCGCGCGCGTACCGAATGAAGTCCCAGGTGATCAGGAAGTACCCCGGATACTTCATCTTCTTGATCATGTCGACTTCATAGGTCAGCCGCCGTTCGTACTCGTCGATGGTGTGGCTGAGGACTCCAGCCGCGGCGAGTCCTTTCAGTCTCGGCAATCGCTGCCCGAATCCCTCACGGACGACATGTTCGAAGTAGTCATCGAGGGTGAAGCCGGCGGGCACGTCGAAATTCGGCAGGTGGTTGATCGCGTTCGAGAGGTCGACGTGGCAGCGCTCCGCAATCCGCACGGTGTTGGCGAGCGCGTCCGGATGATCCTTGAACACCTCCGCCATCTCTGCGGTGGTCTTCAGGTAGAACTGGTCGCCGTGATAGCGCAGGCGCTCGGCGTCGTTGACCGATTTGCCGGTACCGATACAGAGCAGCACATCGTGCGGTTTGAAATCTGAGTTCTGGAGATAGTGAACGTCGTTGGTGGCGACGAGCGACAGGCCGAGATCCCTGGCAATCGGGAGCAGGCCCGTATTGACGGTCTTCTGCTCGTCGATCCCCTGGTATTGCATCTCCAGGAAAAAGTTTTGTCGACCGAGGATGTCGCGATACGTCGCCGCGGCGGCGATCGCTTTCTGCTGTTGCTCAGTGCGGATGCCGGTGGCCACTTCCCCCTTGAGACAACTGCTCAAGCCAATCAAGCCTTCGGCATGCTGCGCCAGAAGCTCTTTATCGATGCGCGGCTTGTAGTAGAACCCCTCTGTGTACCCGGACGATACCAGCTTGATCAGATTGTGGTAGCCGGTCTTGCTCTCAGCGAGCAAGACCAGGTGGTTGGCGGTCTCGCCCGGCGTGCCGCTCTTGATCCGTCGATCGCCCGGCGCGACGTAGACCTCGCATCCGAGGATCGGGTTGAGTCCACGCTTCCGCGCCTGATCGTGAAAAATCACCGACGAGAACATGTTCCCGTGCTCGGTGATCGCCACCGCCGGCATCTTCAATTCCGCGACGCGATCCAGCAGCTCCTCAATCCGGCAGGCGCCGTCGAGGAGCGAATACTCGGAATGCAGATGAAGATGGACGAAATTGCTCATAGTCGATTGCGGATTGTCGACTGATGACCGCAGTCACCAATCCGCAATCCGCATTCTTACTCCCATTCAATCGTAGAGGGCGGCTTCGAACTGATGTCGTAGACAACGCGATTGATGCCTTTGACTTCGTTCACAATGCGCGACGAAATCGTCGCCAACAGGTCGTGTGGCAGACGGGCCCAGTCGGCGGTCATGCCGTCGCGGCTCTCCACGGCGCGAATCGCAATCGTGTACTCATAGGTCCGAGCGTCGCCCATCACCCCGACACTCTGCACCGGCAGCAGCACCGCGAACGATTGCCATAGCCGCCGATACCAGCCCGCCCGTTTCACTTCTTCCGCGACGATGTGATCGGCACGGCGGATTAGCTGGAGTCGCGCCGGCGTCACTTCGCCGAGGATGCGCACTGCGAGACCTGGTCCAGGGAACGGCTGCCGCCAGACGAACTCGTCGTCGAGCCCGAGCTCCTTGCCGACCAGTCGCACTTCGTCTTTGAAGAGCAGCCGAAGTGGCTCGACCAGTTTGAAGCGCATGCGTTCCGGAAGGCCGCCGACGTTGTGATGGCTCTTGATGACGTGCGACGGCCCGATGACCGAAACGCTCTCGATGACGTCCGGATACAGAGTCCCCTGCCCCAGAAAGTCGAATGATCCGAGCTTCTGCGCTTCCGCTTCGAAGACGTCGATAAACGCGGCGCCGATTATCTTGCGCTTCTGCTCAGGGTCGGTCACCGCCGCCAGCCGGTCGAGAAACAGCGACGACGCATCGGCGAAGACGAGCGGCAGTTTCAGCCGCTCGAAACGCCGGCGGATCTGTCCGGCTTCATCCTCGCGCATGACGCCGTTATCGACGAAGATGCACGTCAGGTGATCGCCGATGGCGCGGTGAATCAGCAGCGCCGCGACCGTGGAATCGACGCCACCGCTCAGGCCGCAGACGACGCGACCGGTTCCCACCTGCCGGCGAATTCGTTCGGTCGCCTCCTCGACAAACGACGACATCGTCCAGTCGCCGGTGCAGCCGCAAACGTCGTACGAAAAATTGCGGAGTATGTCGATCCCGTGATCGGTATGGGCAACTTCCGGGTGGAACAGCAAGGCATAGAGGCGCCGGTCTTCGGCGACCATTGCCGCTACGGGCGCGTTCGCGCTTGTCGCGATCACCTGGAAGCCTGGCGGAGCGGTTTTCACGAAATCGCCATGGCTCGCCCACACCCGGAGATTCGGTGGAATCGATCCGAAGAGCGGCGCGCCCGGTTGAATGTCGATCGTTGCCAGCCCGAACTCGCGGTGCGGTGCGGGAGCGACCTCGCCGCCGAGCGCATGGGTCATCAACTGCATGCCGTAGCAGATGCCGAGCACCGGCACGCCGGCGTTGTAGACACCGGTTTCACAATGTGGCGCGCCGGTTTCGGAAACACTCTTCGGCCCGCCCGACAACACGATCCCGACGGGATTCCGTCGTTTGATCTCCTCGAGCGGGGTATCGAACGGTACGATCTCCGAATAGACCGAGAGTTCACGCAGCCGCCGCGCGATCAGTTGGGTGAACTGCGATCCGAAATCGAGAACGACGATGGTCTGGTGATTCACGGGGCGTGCCGAGTGGTGATCGGACGACGAAACGATTTCATTCGCGATCATCGAGCGGCCCGACGGAGGAATGAAGCAACGCAGGCGTCAAGGTGTGTCAGGCACACTATTATAAGACGTGCACCCGCTTCGCACCACACTTCTTCTCGTCGCCGCGCAGATCGTCGGCACCACGCCCCCCGCGGCGACGCATTCTCTGCCAACCACGATCCGTTGGTCGGTTGAAATTTCTGCCAGCCCTGCCGCGCCGCCGGTCATCGACAGCGACCAGATATTTATCGTGCTGCAGCCCGGTGTGATCTCCGCACGCAAAGTCAGCGATGGAACGCCGGCATGGGAAGTGCCCCTGCAATCGGAACAACCGGTCGCTGTCGAAGGCGGCCGCGCGTACGTCGCGACTTCCGATCAAATCGTCGCGCTGAACGCAACCGACGGCGTGAAAGTGTGGAGTGCTCAGACCCCCACGGCGACAGTGCCGCTCGTCGCGCAAGGTGGTTGGGTGATTGCCACAACAGAAAATGGGGTGACCGCCTTTCGATCGGCCGACGGCAGTCGCGTGTGGACTCGCGATCTTGTCGGCGCGCGCGCGATGCCGACAGTTGAAGGCGACAACCTCTACGTCCCGCTCCAGAGCGGACGACTCCTGGCGCTCGATCTCAAGACCGGAGCGGATCGCTGGGCGAAAAATTTCGTCGGCCCGTTGAGCGAAGTGCTCGCGCTTCCAGGTGAGATTTTTTTCGGAACCGACGACAAATGGTTCTTCTGCCTGCGCGCCGCCGACGGTGCGCGTGTGTGGCAGCGCGTGCGGCTTGGTTCGGTGCTGCGAGGCCGAGCCATTGCCGACGACAACCACATCTACGTCGCGTCCATGGATAACACGCTTCGTGCCTATCGGCGAACCAACGGCGCGTTGTTGTGGCATCCGAGCGTGCCGTTTCGTCCGACGACAGGTCCCGTGCTCGTCGACTCGGCGGTCGTGGTCGCCGGCAATGCCTCCGAACTGCGAGCCTTCGACGCGGGGACCGGCCGTCCCGCAGGTGAAATCAAGCTCGAGGAGTCGCTCGTCATGCCGCCCGCATTCGGGAAATCGGGCGACTCGACGCTGATGTCTGCTTTTACCGGTTCGCTCAACGGCCAGTGGAAGCTCGTGCTGGCCGGTCCGCCTGTGTCCGCTCCTGCAGCTCCTCGCGAATAGCTTCGGCAAGACGACGAACGCCCTCGCGAATGTGCTCGTGGGCCGGCGCGGAAAATGACAGTCGAATCTGACTTGCGCCGCCGTCGTTCACGAAGAACGCACTTCCCGCGACATAGACGACGCCATGCTTCACCGCCCGATCGAGCAGGCGGTCCGCGTTCAGCTCGCGCGGCAGCGTCGCCCAGAGGAAGAAACCACCGCGCGGATCCGCCCACGTGAGCGCGGTATCAGGCTCTTTCCGGAATGCTGCGACCATCACATCGCGCTTCTCAGCGTAATGCCGCCGAAGCAGCGGCACTTGCCGCTCGAGGATTCCCCGTCGTCCGCATTCGTGAACGACGCGTTGATCGAACACGCCGGTGCAGAGATCGCCGGCCTGTTTGGCCATTTCGATCTTCACCGCGATCGGAGCTGGGGCGTCGATCCACGCGACGCGGAAGCCAGGCGCGAGCGTTTTCGAGAAGCTGCTGAGGTAAATGACCCGTCCTTCGCGATCGTCGGCCTTGATCGGTCGAACGTCAGCCTCGCTCGCGGAGTCTTCGAAGTACAGCTCACGATACGGGTCGTCTTCCACGATCAGCACATTCCGCGACGAGCCCCACTCGAGCAGTTGCTGCCGCTTGCGCAGGCTCATCAGCATGCCGGTGGGATTTTGAAAGTTCGGAACGACATACACGAATCGTACGCGGCGATTGCTTTTCAGCAGGCGCTGATGCGTTTCGTCGAGCGCCGCCAGGTCGATGCCGTCGTCCTCCTGTGGAACACCCTCCATGTGCGCGCGGACATTCCGAAACGCGGTGATTGCACCGGTGTACGCCGGCAGTTCCACGAGGGCGACGTCACCGGGATCGAGGAGGACGCGCGCGACCAGATCGAGACCCTGCTGCGATCCGGTCGTGATGAGCAGCCGGCTCATCTCGGTCGGAGCGCCCCGCTTGGCCATGATCGTCGTGATCATTTCCAGCAACGGTCGGAATCCGCGAGTCGCGCCGTACTGGAGCGCGTTCGGATGGGAGCCCGATAAGAGTTCATGCGCGATGTCCGAGAACTCGGACCACGGAAACGTTTCCGGAGCCGGATACCCGGGAGCAAACGAAATCAGGTCCCGGTTCTGCGCCAGGATTGTGCCCATGCGCCGGATGGCGGATTCCTGCATCCCCGACGCAGCCTGTGAAAGAAAGTCGTTGTAGTTGATCATGCGAGACGTGGCCCCGTGACATCGGTTGCTGGCTCGGGCACGTGAACCGTGACGAGGCTGTGCTGGTAAAACCTATATTGAGTCAGGTAGGCGCCAAGCGCGGTCAGTCCGAGATACTCGAAGACGACGCCCCGAAGCAGCCACGCGCCAAGCTGCAAGGGGACCATGGCGAGACCCACGAATGGCACCACCGCGATGAGACCGAGACCCGCGGTCGCCAGGATCGACGCACCCGTCATGATGGCGACGAGCAGGAGCACGACCCCGAAAATCCCAGCGACTTCGCGAATGCTCGCGCGAATGAACTGCGCGACTTTGCGTGTTCCCTCGCGAACGCCGACGTTCTCCACCGCGATCGCCATCTGGGTCAGGAGATAAAAGAAGTTGACGAGAGTAATCCACATAACCAGCGCGCTGAGCGCCGGAATCGCAGCAACGGTCCAACCCAGGAACACGCCGAAGTTGTCCGAAAGCCCGTAGCCGCCGGCGAGAAACCCGAGACAGGCAGCCGCGGTCAGGCCGTAGACCAGCAGCAGACACAGTCCGAGCCTGACGTACCGTCGTCCTAAGTTTCGACAGCCCTCGAGAAACGGTTCGATGTTCGTGAGGTTTGCGCGACGAAGCGCCGCCAGGCGAAGCGGAGGTCGTTCGATTGGTCCGGCCTGTGACTCGGCGGCGGCGAGAATCGACACGGTTCCGGCTTTGACAATGAAGGTCAGCACCGAGGCTCCGAGAAGAACGACGAGGAAGGCGGCGGCAAACAACCCGAGTGCCACCGGATTCGCGCGAAGTGCCGCGATGACGTGCGGGATGGTTCCCTTCATGTCGTTGCCCATCACGTCTTCGACATTCGCCCCGAGCAGCAGCACCACCATGGCAACTCCGCCGACGACTGGCACCGCCAGCAGAAGCTGTTGCGTGCCTCCGGCAATGAACTGCACGGCAATGAGCGGCCAGTTGGCGGCGGCGATGAAGGCGCCCCGCTTGAGTGAAGCCTTCAGGGCGGGAGGGTGCGGCATCGAACTAATTGATTGTACCCTTTGCGGTATTCTGCTGCTTCAGTGTCCTCATCGCTAAAGCCGAGTCTCCGCGAGCAGCGGATTAGCGCGAAACGCCTGATCCTCGGTGGCTTGGCGATCGCGCTCATCGCGGCGATTTCCGGCGCGTTCATCGAGATTTGGCGCTTTGGCCTCACTCGAGGCGCCACTCAGACACGAGTCGAGCAGCAGGTCCGGCGGGATTTCGAGCGCACGACGACCGCGCTTTCGCGGGTCGCGGTCGGCGTGGCGATGGATCCTGACGCCGCTCGCGCGCTGTCAGGCGGGCCTGACGCGGCCCGCGATTTGTTCAATCTGCTCGACCGCCGTTTGTCAGACGCTGCCGCCTCGCCCGACGCAATTGCGGTCACGATTTACGATCGCGCCGGCGTCGCCCTGGCGTGGGTAGGCCGCCCGTCCGACGTGGGTGTGTCGGCGCGGTTGACCGGTCCGTCCGCGTTCTACGTCGCGCCCACGCCGCTGGGACTTCGCCTCGTCCACGTCCTGCCCATCCTCGAGGCAGATCAGCGCCGCCTGGGCTCGGTGGTCGCCGAGCACGCCCTCTCGCGCGCGTCGGCGACGGCGACGTTTACCGCCACCGGCTACGTCCTCGATACGCCGGTTGGACCCGGGTCGCTGAGAACGCGCGCGGAAGGTGCCGGCGACCGGCCGCGAGAGAATGCATTTCTGCTCCGATCGCCAGGTGGCGAAACGCTTGTCGAGGTCTCGCTCCTGCCGGATACGCTCGACACCGCACGCCGTACCTGGCGGCGCCATGTCGCCGCCGCGCTGCTGTGGATCGCCGGGATCACGATCCTCCTGGTGCTCGGTCCGGTACTCGATCGGCGCGCGCAAGCGACAACGGCGCGAGACTTCCTGCGATCGACGGCGCTGAGCCTCCTGCTCCTCGCCGCCGGCTCGGCGGTGATCGGCGTCGCACTCGCGATTGAGCTTGGCCGTCGTCCGCCACCGAGCGTGCTGGTGCTGACCGCGGGCGCGACAACGGCCGCGGCGATCGCGCTCCTGGCCGGGCCCGTCGTTCGGCTGCGGATTGCCCTGCGCGCGCGGCGACAAAACGTCGAGGGCGCAGCTGTCGGCTTTATCAGTCGTCAGCTGCTGGCCGGGATTGCCGTGGCGGCGGTTCTCTTGGTGTTCGAACTGCTTCTCCCCCGCGTGGTCGACCCAGTGACCGCCGATCTGCGCCGGTTCTCGCTGTATCCCTGGAATGCGAAGCGATTGGCGCTGCTGACGGGAGTCCTCGCGTCCCATGCTGCAGCTTTATGGACGGCGACGCTTATTTTGAGCGCGGCGCTCGCGCGCTGGCGTCTGAGCACCGCGGCGCGTTCGCGGATTCAGGTGCTTCTGCTTTGGCTGGGGCCGTCAGTCGCGATCGGGCTCATGGCGCCGGTCCGCGGATGGTCACTGCCGTCGGTCGCTCTGATCCTGTCGGCTTTCACCTGCGCCGTCGCGGCGCTCATCGCGTCGCGCGTCGTGGTCTGGTATCGCCATACGACCGTTGCGGCGCGAATCCTCGCGTTGTTCGCCGCGTTCCTCCTGCCCGCGCTGCTTCTGTACCCGTCGGTCGACTACTACGCCGAACGCGCCATGCGCGCGCTCGTCGAGTCCCGCTATGCGACGCAGGCGCAGCAGTATTCGCAGTTCTTACAGGAGAGACTCAGCGAAGCTCGCGCTGAAATCGACGCGCTCGAATCGCTTCCCGTGCTGGTGACCGAACAGCCGATCGAGCCGAAGCCGTGTGAGCGAACACAGCCCGCCTATTTCGTGTGGAGTCGAACCGCGCTTGGGCGCGCCCGCCTGACCTCCGCGGTCGAACTCTACGATGCGGCTGGCGAATGTGTCAGCCGGTTCGGACTCGATCTGCCGGAATATTCCGGAACCGCTCAGGCGCCGCACATCGAGGGCAAGCCGTGCGACTGGGACGTCTTCGGCGAGGCGGCCCCATTCGGCGCCGCCGAGCGACGATTGCTGCATGCGGCGCGACAGATTTGCACGATGCCCTCTGGCGACGAACCACGGCGCGTCGTTGGCACAATCGTCGTTCATGTGCTGGTGTTCGACTACCGCACGCTTCCGTTCATCACCTCGCAGAGTCCCTACTTCGAGGTCTTCCGACCGGCAGATGCTGGCACCGGGCTCGACGACGTTGCCGGGAGCGAGGTGGAAGTCGCGATCTACGGTTGGGGCCTCGGTGCCGTTTACAACTCCCCACACGCGGCGTGGTCGATCGACGATGATCTGTTTGCACGGATTTACGATCCGGCGCGGCGGCCGTTCTGGACGACGGTCCAAACCAACGGCGACCGCTATCGCGTGTTCTTCTCGAACGATCGCGTGTTCATTTACGCGATCGGCTATCGCACGCTGACGCTCTTCGATCACCTCGTCCATCTGGCCGAGTTGACGACGCTGTCCGGTGTTTTCTACGTGCTCGTGCTCGTCGGCACCGCGTTCTTCACGCGATTGGCCCGTGCCCGTCCTCGGCTGGGGCGCGCATTGCTTCGGGAGATTCGATCGAGCTTCTATCGAAAGCTCTTCCTTGCGTTCGTACTCGCGGCAATCATCCCGGTGTTGATTCTCTCGGTCGCCATCCGTTGGTACTTCGCCAATCTTCTGACCGCTGACGTCGCACTCGAGGCCGCACGTACCGCTGCCGTCGCGCAGCGGGTCATCGAGCAGTCCAACGCGCTGACGCAACGGACGGAAGGCCTGGCGCCGGCGAGCGACGACGTGATGATCTGGATCAGCCAGGTGATCGATCAGGACGTCAACATTTTTGAAGGCGCTCAGCTCGTGGCGACGAGCAAGCGTGATCTGTTTGCGTCGGGTCTGCTCGCGACGCGCACGCCTGATGCGGTCTATCGCGCGATCGCGCTGCAACGGCTGCCCAGCTTCGTTGGCGAGGATCGAATCGGCACGGTTCCCTACACTATCGCCGCCGCACCGGTGCATGCCGGTGGCAAGAAAGTCATTTTGACGGTTCCCCTCGCGACGCGACAGCGGGATATCGATCGCGAGATCGACGACCTCGATCGCGGCGTCCACCTCGCGGCGCTGCTCTTTGTGCTGCTCGGAGCGGCGATTGGGCTCTCAATGGCCGAGCGCATTGCTGATCCGATCCGGCGGCTCACGCGCGCGACGCGCCAGATCGCACGCGGCGACTTTGATGCACAGATCGCCGTGCGGTCGTCAGACGAGTTGCGTCGCCTGGTCGATGCCTTCAACAGCATGGCTGGCGAGCTCAAGGCGCAGCGGGCGCAGCTGGAGCGCACCCATCGTCTCGAGGCGTGGGCGGAGATGGCGCGCCAGGTCGCGCACGAAATCAAGAATCCGCTGACCCCGATTCAGCTCTCCGCCGAGCATCTTCGTCGCGTCCATGCCGATCGCGGCGAGCCGATGGGTGACGTGCTTGAAGGGTGTGTGAACTCGATTCTCAGCCAGGTGAAGCTGCTGCGCCAGATTTCTGCCGAGTTCTCCAGCTTCGCGTCGTCACCGACGGCACGACCGGCACCCGTCGATGTCCCCGAACTGATAACCGACGTCATCGATCCGTATCGGACCGGCCTCAGCGGCCGGATCGAGATCGTCAACAACGTTGCCGGACCGCTTCCGCGCGTGTTCGTCGATCGCACGCTCACCGCCCGAAGCCTGGCCAACATCGTCGAAAATGCGCTCCATGCGATGCCTGGTGAAGGTCGGCTGACGATCGACGCTTCCAGCGATCGTCAGTTCGTCACGCTTCGCGTTCACGACGACGGCGTCGGCATGGACGAAGAATCTCTCGCGCGTGTCTTCGAGCCGTACTTCTCCACCAAGACCACCGGCACCGGCCTCGGCCTTCCGATCGCACGGCGCAATATTGAATTGAATGGCGGAACGATTGAGGTCGAGAGCGGCAAGGGACGCGGGACAACCGTCAGCGTACGCTTGCCGGTTGCTGTCGCTTAGACCGTAAACCGTGGGTACGTCTCAGCTCGACGGTGAACGACGTGACTAATAGGGATTCCCCCCCGAATCTGGAACTGGATGATCTTCCGGCGCCTGCTCGGTTGGTCTTCGCCGCAGCTTCGAATATCCCCACATGATGAGCGCCGCCGCAGTGTAGGTGTAGGACAGCACGACGAGCGCGATACGGGGATGTGTTGCGACGAGCGCCAGGGCCACTGCCGCGAGGAATAGAGAGAGGTAGGACCGCGTGTGACCAACGTCGATCGCCTTGACGCTGCGGAAGCGAATCGTGCTGACCATCAGGAACGCCGGCACGAGTACCATCGCGAGCGCGGGAAACGCGGCTTCCCGTTCCTGCAGCCCGTAGGGGTAGAGATACACCGTCGACGCAATCACCGAGGCCGCAGCCGGACTCGGCATGCCGACGAAATACCGTTTGTCGGTTGACGCCGTGGTCGTCGTCGTCTGAACGTTGAAACGCGCGAGCCGCATCGCCGCAGCCGTGACGTAGAGAAACCCGGCTGCCCATCCCAGTCGTTCGAGTGGCCAGAGTCCCCACGTAAATGCCAGGATCGCCGGCCCAAGGCCGAACGAGACGACGTCGGCCAGCGAATCGAGTTCGACGCCAAATGCCGACGATGAATTGGTCAAGCGGGCGAAGAAGCCGTCAAGCGTATCCAGCACCATCGCGATACCAATGAACAATGCAGCGGTGTCGAAATCGGATCGCGTCGAGTACACGATGCACGCGTAACCGCAGAAAAGGTTCGCGACAGTAAACAGAGACGGCAGCAGGAAAACGCCGCGGCGGAAACGATTCGGACGATCTTCACGTCGGCGCCGACGGAGCGATGTGTTATCGAGCACTGCCAGGCTCCAGTGTTGCGAGAACCGTTTCCCCGCCGATCACCCGATCGCCGACGCGAACATCGAGCACGGCATCCTCGGGCAGGAACACGTCCATTCGCGATCCGAACCGCATGAGCCCCACGCGCTCGCCGCGTTCCAGCACCTGCCCTTCCTGCACGCGGCAGACGATCCGGCGGGCGAGAATTCCCACGACCTGACGAAAAACGACCGGACGGCCGTGGTAGTCAACCCAGACCTCGTTCAACTCATTGTCGTTGGATCGTTCGTCGTAGGCGGGCAGGAATTTGCCTCGGCGGTAATCGACGCGGGTGATTCGGCCGGCCACCGGCGAGCGGTTGATGTGCACGTCCATCGGCGAGAGAAAAATCGTCACCTGTTTCCACGTTCCGGGCGGTGACCAGCGGCCGTCGCTCGGACCGGCGATCATCACGCGTCCATCGGCCGGCGACACGACCAGATCGGGATCCTGTGGGACACGTCGCTCCGGATCGCGGAAGAAGTACGCCATGAAACCGCCGAGCGCCGCCAACGGTGCAGCAAGCGCGTAGCGCCGCACGGCAACCAGGAAGGCAGCGGGCACGAGGGCGGCCGCGATAAACGGAAATCCCGCGCGATCGATTCTCATTGAATGTGATGATGCCCGGAAGCGGGCGGAAAGTCACGAGGGCCAGGAATCGGTGAGCGGAGCTACGCCGGTTGCTGGCCCTTCGGTGAAAAAGGGAGCTGTAACGGCCGTCAGGCCGCGCGTCTCATCGATGCGCGGCGTGCTGCGAACCACCGTCCGTCCGATGACGGCGGAGAATATTTTCCATCTGGTCTTTTACTTGGAGCTTAACCTTTTTCAACCGGACTTCTTCGAGCTGTTCTGGCTGCGTCAGATAGGGGCGATCGCTGAGGTTGTGAATCTGTTCGTCGAGGGCGTGATGGCGGCTGGCTAACTGTCGGTACTCGTCGTCGCTCTGTAACAACTGACGCTTCAGCTCTTCGAAGTCGTTTGGCATTTCCGACCTCCTGGGAATGAAGTTAGGGCTAGACATTCATAAAACCAACCTATCACAAGGGCCGGCACGCTTCAAGGTTCCGTATTCAAATTCAAAAAGCCGAGTTTCCGGCTCCAGAGGACGAGGGCGTCCTCAACCGGCCCGGTGTAGTAATCCGGCCTGATCCCGCCGACTTCGAAGTCGAACCGGCCGTAGAGTCGAAGGGCCGCGACATTGGATCGGCGCACTTCCAGCGTGGCGCGGGTGATGCCGGCCGCGGCCGCTTCCGCGAGTACGAATCGCAGCAACCGTGTGGCGTGGCCGCGCCGGCGAAATTCCTCGGCAATTGCCAGCGTGTTGATGTGCAATTCGTCGGCGACGAACCAGCAGCCGCAGAATCCGACCACGTGTGCATCGGCATCGCGCAGGACGTAGACGCGGACGACATCCGTATTTCGAAGGTCGCGCTCGAGCGTGTCGCGTGACCATGGGTTGCTGAACGAGGCGGCTTCGAGCGCGACCACATCGTCGAGCGCGTCGCCCGGGCGGAGGCGCGTGATCGAGTAGTCAGGCGCACCGCTCGAGGTCATGGCAGCGCGGCGCGTCGCGCGCGTGCGAGTTCCGCGTCCGATCGTCGGACATAAATCGGAACGATCGCGTGCGGCAGAACTGCTCGCGACGGGTTTTCAGCGGCGATCTGACCGATGAGGCCCGCAACCGGCGGGGGCCTGACGATCGCGACGTCCGGGCCGATGCGGCGCCGCAGAGTTTCTTCATGGCGGGTGGCGCCATCGCCAACGAATGTCACGCGCGTGAGGTCCGTCGTCTCCGACCAGGCGCTCAGCACTCCTTCCGGAGCCGCTGATACCGATGAAATCAACTCGTCTCTGCCGTCGGCCGCGTAGAGCGCCGCAAAGACCTCGTTGCGTTGTGCGTCCATCCATGCCCCGATCGCCCGATCGGCGTTGACTGCCGCGCGCGCCAGCGCTTCGAGCGCCGACACCGCCACAACACGTTTCTTGTGTGCCATCGCGATCCCTTGAATCGTCGCGATGCCGACACGCAGGCCGGTGAACGATCCCGGGCCAGCCGCGACGGCGAGTAGATCGATGTCTTCAATGCGAACGCCCGTCGCTGCGAGTGTCGTCGCCAGCTCGCCAGGCAGCCGCTGTCCGTGAGTGAGCGAGGGATCGCCGGTACGCTCGACACGAATCGTGCCGTCGTGGAGCACGGCAATGCTCCCGTCCCTGGTCGTCGTGTCGAGCGCGAGGATGATCACAATGAACGAACCTTGTAGAACCCTGACCAACCCAGTGGAACGAGCCGAACCTTCGAGAACCCTCCAGAACCCGATAAACCTAGATGTTATACTCACGCCAAGACGCTCCCCGAAATGGCCTCCCCTCCAGTGTCTTCAGAAATGACCGGCGCAACGCCGGCGATGCGTCAGTACTTCGAAGCCAAGCGCCAGTTCCGCGATGCGATCGTGTTCTTTCGCATGGGGGACTTTTACGAGATGTTCTACGAGGACGCGCTGACCGCCGCGCGCGCACTGGAGCTGACACTCACGTCGCGCTCCAAGGACTCCAGCGGAGGTGCCATTCCGATGTGCGGCGTCCCGCATCACGCGGCCGATGGCTATATCGCGCGGCTCGTGAAGAAAGGGTTTCGCGTCGCCGTCTGCGAGCAGATGGAAGACCCGAAAAAGGCCAAGGGACTGGTGCGTCGCGAAGTCGTGCGCGTCGTCTCACCTGGGACACTCACCGATGCAGGCTACCTCGACGCGCGCGAGCCGGCATTTCTGATGGGGATCTTCCCCGCTCCTGCTGCGGCCTCATATGGCGTGGCGCTTCTCGATGTCTCAACCGGCGAGTTCACGACGACCGAGTATTCGGGGGACGCTGGACGTCAGGCGCTTGGTGACGAACTGATCGTCATTCGCCCACGCGAGATCCTTGCGCCGGTTGGCGCCGCCGACGTGGTCGAAATGGTGAACCAGCTCCAGCTCGACACCCGCGTCACGACCGCCGACGACTGGACCTTCGAATTCGAGGCAGCTCGAGCGGCAGTGCTGTCGCAGACCGGGGCGCAAACACTTCGCGGTTTTGGCCTCGAGGACCATCCAGCGGCGACAAGCGCCGCCGGCGCGCTGGTGCAATACCTCCGCGAAACACAGAAAGCTGATCTGGCCCACGTACGGGACCTGAGCTATAGGACCGGCGCCGACTCGATGGTGGTTGATCCCACGACCCTCCGCAATCTCGAGGTCATCGAGGCGTCTGACCGAGGCAAGAACGGTTCACTCTTGCAGGAAATCGATCGCACGGTGACGTCGATGGGCGGCCGCCTGATGCGATCGTGGTTGCTTCGGCCGCTCGTCGCGCTCGAGCGGATTCAGGATCGCCTCGACGCGGTCGAGGAATTTGCATTTCGCAGCACCGAACGAGCCAAGGTGCGCGAAACGCTGAAAGGTGTGCACGACATCGAACGGCTCGTCGCGCGCGCCGCGCTGGGCACCGCCGGACCGCGCGATCTCGTCGCGCTCCGTCAGTCGCTCGCTGCGGTTCCGCGGATCCGTATGCTGCTCGAGCCGTTTCACGCACCGCTCAATCGCAGTCTTGAAGCGGAACTCGACGATCTGTCGGACCTGCGAGCGGATCTCGACCGCGTGCTCCACGACGAACCTCCGATGAACGCACGCGACGGCGGCGTCGTTCGCGATGGCGTCGATCCCGAACTCGACGACCTGCGCGGGATCAGTCGATCCGGGAAAGCACGGATCGCGGCAATGGAAGAAGCTGAACGCGCGCGGACGGGAATCGGGTCGCTGAAGATCCGTTTCAATCGGGTGTTCGGCTACTACATCGAGGTCTCGCGATCGAACCTCGCGAACGTTCCGTCGGATTACCATCGCAAGCAGACCATTGCCGGCGGCGAGCGTTTTATTACGCCCGACTTGAAAGCGTACGAAGAGAAGGTTCTTGGTGCCGATGAACGGATCCTGGAGCGCGAGGTGGAGCTGTTCGAGGATTTGCGGCGGCGTGTCGCCGCGGAGGCGCCGCGGATTCAGGATACCGCCCGGGGCGTGGCAACATTCGATGCATTGAGTGCGCTGGCCGAAACCGCCGCCGTCCAGAACTACACGAAGCCACTGATGCACTCCGGCGACGAGCTCGTCGCCAGCGATGTGCGCCATGCGGTGGTCGAGCGATTCGCAGCGGACGCGTTCGTGCCGAACGATGTGCGGCTCGACAGCGACGCACACCAACTCGTGATCCTGACCGGGCCGAACATGGGCGGGAAGTCCACATACCTTCGCCAGACCGCGCTGCTCTGTCTGATGGCGCAGGCGGGATCGTTCGTGCCCGCCCGCTCCGCGAAGCTGCCAATTGTCGATCGCATCTTCGCTCGGGTTGGCGCCGCGGATAACATCGCCCGCGGCCAGTCGACGTTCATGGTCGAAATGCAGGAGACGGCGAATATCCTGCACAGCGCGACGGCGAGAAGCCTTGTCATCCTCGATGAGATCGGTCGGGGCACGTCAACCTTCGACGGGTTGAGCCTCGCCTGGGCCGTCGCCGAACACCTGGCCTCCAATCCGCGCGCGCGCCCCAAAACGATATTCGCGACGCACTATCACGAGCTCACCGATCTCGCGGACGCACTCCCCGGCGTCGTCAACTTTCATGTCGTCGTTCGTGAATGGAAAGACGATATCGTTTTCTTGCGCAAGGTTGTGTCCGGGCGATCGGACCGCAGCTATGGCATCCATGTCGCGAGGTTGGCTGGCCTGCCTCCGCCCGTGGTTGCCCGTGCGCGTGAGATTCTGAATGGGCTCGAGCGAGACGAGCTGTCCCGTGGTGGACGGCCATCGATGAGTTCAGCTGGCAGCTCGGCCCAGGGGCAGATGGGGCTGTTCCAGAGGCCGGCTGAGGACGACGAGCTGCGCCGTCGGCTCCGAGACCTCGATGTGAACGAGATCACCCCGATGCAGGCGTTGACCTTCCTCGCGGAATTGAAGAATCAGGCGAACGAATGAGAACTCGGCGGCCAGCCGGCCGGCAGAAGCCAGCAGCCAGCAGCCAGAGACGAACATGGCTCGGCATCTTCGCCGCCATCTTCGTCAGCACAGCTGCGTGCAGCCACGATCGTCCAAACGGCAACATCATAATCCTCGGTACTACCAACTCCGCGACGAACCTCGACCCTCGAGTCGGGACCGACGAAGCATCACAGAAGATCCATCAGCTGATTTTCAACACGCTGGTCCACATCGACAGTCAATTGCGCGTCGTTCCGGAGTTGGCTGAGTCGATCGATCACCCCGATCCGCTGACCTACATCGCGCGGCTCCGAAAGGGTGTGCTGTTTCACAACGGCCGCGAGCTGACGTCTGCGGATGTTGTCTACACCTTCCGGAGTTTTCTCGATCCAACCTTCAAAGGGCGTTCGGGAGCATACCGCGTTGTGGCCGCGGTCAACGCGATTGACCCCTATACGGTCGAATTCAAGTTGAAGAATCCGTTGAACTCGTTTCCCGTCAACCTCGTGATGGGAATCGTGCAGGAGGGTTCGGGTGCGGCGAATGCACGCCAACCGATTGGGACAGGCCCGTACAGCCTCACCGAGTTCGTTCCTGATGATCACGTGGCGTTGAGCGCGTTCGCCCAGCACTTCGCCGGGCGGCCGCGTAACGACGGCATCGTTCTCAAAGTGATCCCCGACGACACGATGCGCGGGCTCGAACTCCGCAAGGGGACCGTCGACCTCATCGTCAACGACCTGTCTCCAGATATCGTCTGGCAGCTGCAGCGCGAAGGGCGGGTAAAGGTAGAGACTGCGGCTGGCACTGACTACGCTTATGTGGGCCTGAATCTCAAGGATCCGGTTCTCAGCCACGTCGAGGTGCGGAAGGCGATCGGGTATGCGATCGATCGAGAAGCAATCGTCAAGTACTTGCGGCGCGGATTTGCCACCACCGCGGTCGGCATCGTGCCGCCCATGTCGTGGGCATTCGAGAAAAATGTGTTCGATTTCACGCATGATCCCGGCAGAGCGGAGCAGCTGCTTGATGCGGCGGGATTTCGTGATCCCGATGGGCCCGGGCCGCTGCCGCGTTTCCGCCTGTCGCTGAAAACGTCGACGACCGAGGTCTATCGAATTCAGGCTGCCGCCATCCAGCATGATCTGGCGCGCGTTGGCGTGGCTGTCGACGTCCGGTCATCCGAATTCCAGACATTGTCTGCCGACGTGCTACGCGGCAACTTTCAGATGTACACGCTCCAGTTCGTCGGCGTCACCGACCCCGACATCCTTCGCCTCGTCTATCACTCGCAGCAGATCCCACCAACCGGTCTCAATCGCGTCCGGTATCAGAATGCAGACGTCGATCGCCTGATCGAAGGTGCAGCGGCAGCGGCAGACGATGACGAGCGCAGGAAGTTGTATGGTCAGGCGCAGCAGCGCATCGCTGATGACGCGCCTTACATCCCGCTTTGGGACAAGACCAACGTCGCTATCTTCCAGCCGGACATCCACGGCGTCACACTCTCCCCTATCGCGGATTTCACGTTTCTCAAAGACGTGTACCGCCAGGCGAACGGGAGCAATTTCGGTTCGTGAGCTCCGTCGTCCGGATCGCCGTCGGCTTGATCCTCATCGTCGTCAGCTGCTCTTCGGCAGGCGCGGCCAATCGCTACGATCCACGGTTTCGATTTCGCACCATCACGACTCCGCATTTCGCGATTCACTTTCATCAGGGGGAGGAGTCGCTTGCGCGCAGGCTGGCGACAATCGCGGAAGATGTGTTCGCTCGCGTCTCGCGGCAAATCGGCAGGCCGAGCGGTCGCGTGCATGTGATTCTCGTCGATCAGCACGACGTCTCGAATGGCTGGGCGACGCCGGTGCCGTTCAACCTGATCGAGATCAGCGTGGCGGCCCCGTCCGGCGAGAGCAGCATTGGCAACACCGACGATTGGCTTCGCCTCGTCATGGCGCACGAGTACACACATATCGTGCATCTCGACAAGGCTCGCGGATGGATCGGCGGTTTGCGCCACGTCTTCGGACGTGCGCCCGTGCTGTATCCGAACCTGTTTCTGCCGCTGTGGCAGATTGAAGGAGTGGCGACGTACAACGAGAGTGTTTTGACCGGTGAAGGCCGTGTGCCAAGCGGGGACTTCCGCCTGATCGTCGATCGGGCGGCGGCTGTCCGGCAATTCGATCCGATCGATCGGGCGAACGGCGGCCTGGTTGACTGGCCAGGCGGATCCGCGCAGTACGCTTACGGCGCGTACTTTCATCAATACCTCGCTGACCACTACGGCCCGGAGTCGATCGCGAAGCTAGCCGAAGAAACCTCGGGTCGCCTGCCGTACTTCGGCGCTCCCGCATTTCGCAAAGTCTTCAAACGCTCCCTGGGCGAGCTCTGGGACGACTTCGAAGCAGAGACGCGCACCCGTGCGGCTTCCGACAGCGCCACACCGCATCGCCTGACTCGCCACGGGTTTTCAGTCGGTGCGCCCAGCTTCGGACAGCAGGGACAAATCTTCTACTCGGTTGCCAATCCACACGGATTTCCCGCTCTCATGGAGTTGAGAACTGACGGATCCAACCCGCGCAAGGTGACAACGAGATACCTCGGGCGTCAAATTGGCGCGCGTGGCGGGCGTCTCGTGTTCGATCAGTTCGAACTGGTGCGCAACGTAGGATTACAGTCGGACCTGTATGTGGTCAGCGAGGATGGCGGGAACGTTCGCCGTTTGACACGCTTTGCGAGGGCGCTGGATCCGGATCTCTCGCCGGATGGAAAGACGGTTGTCTGCACGATTCAACGTGCCGATCGCCGCGATCTCGCGACATTCGAACTGCCTGCCGCCGGCTTTGCGTCACCCACGGTTCTCGTGTCGGAGGCGGCCGTCGACTACGCGTCGCCGCGATGGTCGCCCGACCGCCGATCGATTGCCGTCGAGCGGCGCCGGCTCGGCGGTCCGTCGGAGATCATCATTGTGGATGTGACAACCGGTCGCGCGCGGCCTGTTGCGTCAACAGACGAGGGGCGCAATGTGACGCCGTCGTGGTTGTCGGCGACGAGCGTCCTCTTCGCGTCGGATCGCGGCGCCCAGCCGTTCAACATCTACGCGGTGGATATCGACAGCGGCGCGATGCGGCGCTTGAACGGCACAGGGTCGTCGGCGCAGTCGCCCGCCATGTCGCCAGATGGTAAGACCCTGCTCTTCGTTGGCTACACGGCAGACGGTTACGATCTCTTCTCCATTCCGTTGACGTCGGCGTCGTGGTCAAACGTGGACGCGAAAGCTGCTTCCGCCAGGTCATCGCAGGCTGAACCGTCGCGCATTGACGCAAACGCGCGGGATACCGTCTATCGGCCGTGGCGAACCCTTGTCCCGCAATCCTGGTTGCCGATCGTCGAATCCGACGCAGGCGAGGTGTCAGTGGGTGCCGAGACCGGCGCCAGCGATGCGCTCGGCCGACACGCCTACGCCGCGACCGTCGCGTGGGCGACGTCCAGGGCGCGTCCTGACTGGTTGGTTGCCTATGCTTACGATCGATGGTGGCCGACATTGTTCGCCAGCGTCTCGGACGACACGGATCCGTGGCGCGATGGCGAGATTCAGACGCGAGAGGTCAACGCCGGAGCGCTGTTTACTGTCGCGCGGGTTCGCTGGTCGCAGACCGCGCTGACGGCGGTCAACGTATCCGAAGACGCCTTCTCCTGTGAATCGTGTAGCGATCGGCCCCCACAGGACGTTCAGCGAACCGCAATTCGCCTGGGTTGGAATTTCGTCAACGCCAAAAGCTATGGGTATTCGATCAGTCGCGAATCGGGCGCTGCGCTTCGATTGACCTGGGAGAATGCGCCCGAGGGACTCGGATCGGATGCTTCGTCCAGCGCGATGACCATTGATACGCGAGCCTATGGGCAGCTGGGCCCTCGTCACGCGGCCGTCGCGATTCGAGTCGCCGGTGCGTCAGCATGGGGAGACGAGCACGCGCGCCGCGTGTTCAGCGCTGCCGGGTCGGAGCCGGCGCCATCGTCGTTTGATTTTGGCCGAGGCGCCGTCGGCTTGCTTCGAGGATTCGAGTCCGATACGGTCGTCGGCAGTCGCGTTGCAGTCGCCAATCTCGACTACCGGTTACCTCTCCGCTACATCCAGCGCGGCTCCGGCACAATTCCATTGTTCCTGCGCACGATTCATTCAGCGGTCTTTGCCGATGCCGCAAACGCGTGGGACGATACGTTTCGTTGGAACGACGTCCGCGTTTCAGCAGGGGCGGAACTGTCTGTCGACACGGTGATCGGTTTTGGACTGCCGCTTTCGTTTACGGCTGGTGTCGCATGGCGGCACGATCCCGTGGGCGCGCAGGATGGAATTGCGGTGTTCGGGAGGATCGGAAGGGCCTTCTAGATTGCGGATTGATGATTGTTGGTTGCGGATTTGGTTGATTGTGGATTGACGATTGAGATTTGAGATTGTTTGATTTGGCGGCAGTCGCCAATCAACAATCGGTGATTAGATAATCATGCGCTCAACCCACAATCAACAGTCTCAATCCACAATCTCAATCCACAATCAACAATCTCAATCCACAATCTACAATCTACAATCTCCAAAATCCGCAATCATCAGTCACCAATCTGCAATGAGTGATCTTCCATTTGAATACGACCATGCCGAACCGCTGTCGTTCGGCGGTGCGATGCCGACGATGCGGTCGTTTGACGAGTCGCGCGCAGTCATTCTGCCGGTTCCAGTCGATCGGACGACATCGTACGTCTCAGGCACGCGCAACGGACCGCGAGAAATAATCGAGGCATCGTCGCACATGGAGTTGTGGGACGAAGAGGTCGGCGCCGACGTCCACGGCATCGGCATCTACACGCTGCCGCCGATGGAACTGCCGTTCGGCGAGATGGCGCCATTGATCGATGAAATCCGCCGAATCGCATCCGAGATCCTGTCGCGCGGGAAGTTTCTCGTCAGCCTCGGCGGTGAGCACTCGATCACGCCGCCGCTCGTTGCCGCCGCGGCGGGCGCGTTCAAGGGTTTATCGGTGCTTCAAATCGATGCCCATGCCGACTTGCGCGACTGCTACATGGGAACGCCGCACAATCATGCGTGTGCGATGCGGCGGAGTCTGGAATTCGCGCGGGTCACCCAAGTCGGCATTCGAAGTATGTCGACGGAAGAGGCCGAGGCTGCGCCAGGACTCGATACAACGATCTTTTATGACGCGCACATGCGAAAGGACCCCGCCTGGATCGACCGGGTGGTCGACACGTTGAACGGACCGGTCTACATCACCATCGACGTCGACGGGATGGACCCGGCGATCATGCCCGCGACGGGCACACCGGAGCCCGGCGGACTGTCCTGGTACGAAATCCTCGCCCTACTGCGCGCTACCATTTCAAAGAAAAACGTCGTCGCCTGCGACGTCGTCGAGTTGAGCCCGTTACCCGGGGTGATGGCGCCCAATTTCCTCTGCGCGAAGCTGGTTTATAAAATTCTGACGTACCGCTTCGCTAACACGTAGGCGGTTGGCGGTCGGCGGTCGGCGGTAGCCGGGTAGGGCTGGTCTGGCAGCCAATCGCCATCAGCCAATCGCCAGCCGCGAAGAGATATCCACTCCACCTGTATACCTGCTATACTCCCCGCCGTGTCAGCGGCTGATCTTTACGGACAGGCCGTGCGGGCGCTCGAGCGAGGAATGGGGGCCGAAGCGGCATCCCTGCTGGTCCGCGGCTTTCGACAACCGGGTCTTCACCGCGACGAACACGTTCAAATCCGCTGCGCACTCGCCGAAGCCTGGTTGCTTCAAGACGATGTGCGCCGGGCTGCCGAGGCGCTGGGGGCTCCGCCGGAAGGACGCGAACGGCTTGACCCTGCCCGCCTGTCCGACCTTTGGCGGATACATGGTCGCCTCGCGGTCGCCCGCGGGGAGCCGTCGCGCGGTATCGCGTTTCTCACCAAGGCCCTGAGCCAGGCCGAACGGGCGCACGATTCCCGCGCGATCGGACTTGCCCATTACGAGCTCGGTCTCTGCTATCGACAAGTCGGCGAGATGGCGATCGTGCGCGAGCACATCACCAAGGCCGCCTCCGCCTTGCACGCCGCCGGCGATCGCCGGCATCTCGCGATGGTCCACTCGCTGTCGGGCATCACGCGGGCCCAGGAAGGGCGGCTCGACGAAGCGGTGGCGGCCCTCCGGCAGGCCGAACGGCTTGCGGTCATCGTCGAAGCGTTCGACGTGTTGGCGACCGTCTGCGGCAACCAGGCGAATGTCGCGCTGATGCAGCACCGCCACGAGCAGGCGCTGGCGCTGGCGGAGCGAAGCGTCGATCTGCAACAACAATCCGGCACGCCGCATGGCCTTGGTGTCGCGCTCGCGTCGCTCGGTCAGATCTGCGTCCGCGTCGGCAACCTCAAACGCGCGGAAGACGCGCTCAATCGTGCGCTCGACGTGAGAAGTCCGCTTCATTTCATGCGCGAGACGACCGGCGCGGTATTCGACACGCTGGCGCAGATTCATCTCATTCGTGGGCAACATGACGAAGCCGGTCGGTGCCTGGAAAAAGCGCGCGAAGCGTATGGGCCGACGGTTGCGAGTCGCTGGTATCAGTGGTCGGTCCGCGCCCTGGAGGCGCGCGTCGCGCTTCGCCGAGGCGACGCGTCGAGTGCGCTCGCGATTTCCGCCGAGGTTGCCGGTTCGAACGACGCGCCGCCTCTTTACGCGCTGCAAGCCGAGTTGATTGCCATTGAATCGCTCCTCGCCCTGGGGCGGATGGAGGTGGCGGAGCAACGGCTCGAGTCGGTATCGGGGCGGGTCGAGCCTGGCAGCATGAGCGGCACGTGGGGAGAATTTCTGCGAATGCGCGGGCGTCTTCACGCCGCCGCGGGACGCGCCACCGAGGCGTACCACGACTTCGGACAAAGCGTGAGCGTGTTCGATCTGCTGGGGGAAGGTTACCAGTCAGGTCTCAGCTATCTGGAACTTGGCCGTCTCGCCGCGAAGGCCGGCGCGCGGTCGCGCGCAACCCGCTACCTCACCGATGCGGCGCGAGTGTTCGAGGCACTCGGTGCTGAACCTGACCTCGCGGACGCGCGCGCGGCTTTGAATCAAGTGCCCGCCGTCACAACCGGAGGCTATGTCGGCGTTCAGATGGACGGCGACGACGCGCTGGTGCGACGCATCGTCGACGCGGCGTCGATTCCGGCATTGCTCGCGCGCGACGGCGCCACCGCGCTTCTGGAAGCGTGCGATGGGCAGGCGGTCGTTCTGTTCGTTCGGTCGGGGACCGGCCAGATTCACCTGCTCGGCGCCGCCGGCTGTGACGGCGAAGGCGCTCGCGCGCTGGCGGCAGCCTCTCAGCGGCCGTCAGCCGGGTTGCCACAGTTCGTCATCGAGCCGATCGGCCGCGCTCCGAGTGGAGCGCGCTTCGTGGTCCTCTCGACGTCGCGCAGCCTCGCCGGCCCTACCCTTCAACGATTTCGCACGCTGTGCGCGGTACTGCGCCAGGGCTTCGACCTGTGTGAAGCGCGTGACCGGCAGCCGGAGGCGTCCGGCAGCGCGATCGAACGGCCACTCGAACCCTTGCTTCCCGGATTCGTTTGCACGAGCGCGGTGATGCAGCGGGTTGTCGAGCAGATTCAGCGGATGCAGGGCAATGACCTGACCGTCTTGATCACCGGCGAGAGCGGCACCGGCAAGGATCTCGTGGCGCGCGCGATCCACGCAGGGTCGCCGCGTCGCGGAAACATGTTCCTTCCGTACAACTGCACCAGCGCAACCCGCGAACTCGCCGATAGCCAACTCTTCGGCCATCGCCGAGGGAGCTTCACGGGGGCGATCGCCGATCAAGCCGGTGTGCTTCGCACGGCCGTAGGAGGCACGCTATTTCTCGACGAGATCGGCGACCTGCCGCTGGACGTTCAACCGAAGCTCCTTCGGTTCCTCGAACAGGGGGAGGTGCTGCCGGTTGGCGACACGAGACCGCAGCGTGTCGACGTTCGAGTCGTTGCCGCCACCAACGCGGATCTCGAAAGCCGGGTCAGCGGCGGAAAGTTTCGCGAGGATCTCTTCTATCGATTGAGCGTGATTCGTATCCACGTGCCCCCGCTGCGCGACCGGCGGGAAGAGATCCCGCACCTGAGCACGTTCTTTCTTCGCGAGGCGTGCGACCGGCTTGCGAAACCCGGTGTCCGTCTCGCCGCCGAGACGCTCGACATCTTCGACACGTTCCAATGGCCAGGCAACGTGCGTCAGTTGAGAAACGAAGTCCAGAGGGCGGTCGCCATGGCCGCGCCTGGCGGCGCCATCACTCCCGATTTGCTCTCCCCGGTTTTTGGCGTCCAGAGTGCGACGGCCGAAGAGGGCGTTCGTTTCCGGCGCCAGACGACGCTCGCCGCCGCCGTTGAGAAGATCGAGCGCGACATGATTCAGACCGCGCTGCAGCGCTCGTCGGGCAACATTTCCGAGACCGCCCGGTTGCTCGGTCTTACGCGTCGTGGTCTGTATCTCAAAATGGACCGTCTTGGAGTCTCGTAATCGCTAGTCATCCCGGACCACGGATCCCGGATCCGGATCCCGGACCCCGGAAACAACAACCGAACAGCGAGAATGTAACGCAAGTATCCAATCTCAGGCCAAATTGGATAGCGAGTATTCACCTAAGACTGTGGTATAAGTCCGCAGGCGCGTGACCTAACACTGAATCAATCAAACACTTAACGAGGCTAGTGGCAGGACCTGCGTACTGAGCGTAGTCGGGCCTGCAACTTGATATAGCGTCTGCATCTGCGAGTCGGAGGAATCACGACAATGGAACAGCGTCTTCGCCTGGTAGGCGGCAGCCGGTACGAGAAGCGAACCGAGGACCGTTACCCTATCGCGGTCAATGGCCAGATTCTTTGGAAGGACGCCAAGGGCAACACGCGAATGGCCAATGTCGTGACGCGCGACGTCAGCGTTCACGGCGTCAGCGTCGACTGCCAGGGCGGGACTCCAATTCCGCTGTATCGGTTGGTGTATTTCCAGGTGGATCGCGCGTCGCGCGACCGGGCTGATTTGCCGGCTCCTCTTCGCAAATCGACTGTGCTCTCGGCGATTTTCCGCGTCGATCCCGTCAGCAACGACACCGGATCGCCGACAGGGTATGCGTTGCGGCTGCTGGTCGAGCCCGAGCGTCGCGCGGCGACGCCGGCCGCCGAGTGGCAGACAAGCGAGACGGCGACGAGAACCGCGTGAGCCTCGCTGCGACGCCGCCTGCCCCAGGCCGGAGAACAACCGTGAAGCATCGCACGGGCATGCCACTCTTGATGCAAGTCGATCGGTGGGATCAGCGGTCCGACGGGCCACTCACGGAAGCCGCCCTCCAGCAAAAGCTCAGAGTTCTCGGATACGATCCGCTGCCGCGCTCAAATCCGGCCGGGGCCATCGTCTCCGCGCGAGTCCATCACCGCGGACGCGCAGAGGCTGTCATTGCGGGGCTGCTGAAAGTGACGATCGACGATGAGTCGGTGATCCTGACGGCTGGAGATATTGTCTTCGTTCCTCGGGGTGCCGCGCGACGAATCGAGCCGGTCGGAAGTGCTCCGGTGCTTTGCATCGAAGCGGTTTGCCGATCAAACGGCGAATAACTCACGCCGAGGGACCGGCGGCACTTACCCCTTCTTCGCTTCTTCCATCTCTCGGCGCGCATCGGCCGCGTATGCTGATGTCGGGAACTCTTCAACGACGCGTGTGAAGGCGTGCGCCGCCTCCGTCTTTTTGCCCGCTTTCATATACGCGCGCCCGAGCTGCATCAGCACGCCGTCGAGCGGCAGCTGTGAGTTCGAATCCGTGGCGGCTTCCTGGTAGATCTTGATCGCGCTGTCGTATTTCCCTTGCAGCACCTGCACGTCGGCGAGCCCGAGCTTCGCCGTGCGACCGTAGAGACGGTTTCCCGCCTTGTCGACGACTTCTTGATAGCGCTGTTCCGCTTCTGCGTACCGTCCGAGCGAGGCCAGTACTCCAGCCGCGTGATAGCGCGCCGTGACCCCCGCCTCAGTGCCGGGATAGGCGTCGGCGGCTTTGATCAGCTCCGGCAGCGCGGCCTCGAGTTTGGCTTGTTCGGTCGGATATGTGCCGGCTTGCTGCACCGGAATCGGACTTCCCGGCGCCGGCGCCGACGGCGCGATCACTGGCGCTTCCTCCACCGCCAGTGCGGAGGCAAGGAGCGTGTTGGCTTTCGCGTTGCGCGTCTGGCGCCACAAGGCGAACCCACCTGCCAGAAGCAACGCGATGATGATCACCGTCGCATAGGTCGTGACTTCGCGCTGTCGCGTCTGCATGAAGTCGCTCGCATGGGCAACACTGCGGGCGAACTCGTTCTCCTTCAGCTTGTGTCGTTCTTTGGCTCTCATAATTACTCCGAGGGGCTTCGCCCCTCGGACTCCCCTACAGGCTCTCTCGCGAGCCGCTTCGTCGGCTCGCTCCCATCGCCTGGCTCGCGTCGCTGCGCTCGCTCGCGTCGTCCGTCGCCATCGCGCAGTACGAAGGTCGCGCCGAAGCTCACTCGAAATACCGAGCGAAGGCGGATTTGCGCCCGGCAGGTCTCGAACCTGCGACCCCCGGTTTAGGAAACCGATGCTCTATCCTGCTGAGCTACGGGCGCGGCAAACCGCCATTTTACCGCACGAGTGACCTCTGAAATTGTTGAATGCTGAAGTCTGATTGCTGATTGATTGGCACTGGACTCAAACGTGTCAATCAGCATTCAGCAATCAACATTCAGAGTTTTCAGCGTCAGTACTTGAGCACCGCGTGAATCGTTTCTCCTTCAAGCTTCGATCGACCGTTCAGCGCGACCAGTTCGATGAGGAACGCGACCCCTTGGACAACGCCGCCGACCTGTTTGACCAGATCGACCGTGGCCCTGGCGGTCCCGCCGGTTGCGAGCAGGTCGTCGACGATGAGGACGCGCTGGCCTGCCTCCACCGCGTCGCGGTGCATCTCCAGGCTGTCGGTGCCGTATTCCAGATCGTAGCTCGCCCGGATGCGGTCGGATGGCAGCTTTCCCACCTTTCGCACCGGAACGAATCCGGTTCCGAGGCGATCGGCGACGGCCGACCCGAGAATGAATCCACGACTCTCGACGCCCACGACGAGACTGACGGCTTTGTCCTGGAACGGCGTCGCGACGCTATCGATCGCGAGACGAAAGCCGCCGGGATCTCGCAGCAGCGTCGTGATGTCGTAGAAGAGAATCCCCGCTTTTGGAAAATCCGGGACGTGGCGAATCTTTGATTTCAGTGCATCCATTATTATTCCGAGGGCTTCGCCCCTCGGACTCCCCGACAGGCGATCGCCTGGCTCGCTTCGCTGCGCTCGCTCGCGCGTCCGTCACGCCGTCTTCCCGCGCCGTACGACTCGAACATTAATCATTCCGAGAGGCGTCAACCTTCGCGAGGGCGATCATCGTGTCGAGAATCCGGTCGTGCGATGTGAAGGTTGCGTGTCCTCGACGTCGAACGATTCGACCTCCGCGTGGGAGGGGCCTCTTCGAAGCGCCAGTTCCATTCGATCGACGGCTTCGTGATCTCCCTCCAACAGCACTTCGACTCGACCGTCCGGCAGATTCCGCGCGTACCCGTGGATTCCTTCCGCGGCGGCGCGCGCGGCCGCGAACATCCGGAAGCCGACGCCCTGCACGCGGCCGCCGATGAGTACCCGCCGCGCCACGATCATGAAACGCTCATTATAGCGGCTCATGGTACAGTTCGTCGCATGCCGCGCATCGGGTCGACCAACCACGGCGAGTCCCGGCTCAGGATGCTTCGCGTCACACGGCGAGGGGACAGGCACGATCCCAAAGAGCTGTCGGTGTCGTTCCGGTTCGAAGGAGAATTTGCGGCGGCGTTTCGCGAAGGCAGAGCCGACGGCTTGCCACCAGGCGAGGCCCTGAAGAATCTGGTCCATCGCGCCGCCCGCGAACACGGATCGTGCGAGATCGAAGAGTTCGGGCTTGCGATCTGCGATCGCATCCTCAAGGGGTATCCAGCGATCACGCGCGCACGTGTTGAGATTAGCGAGCGGGCATGGGCGCGTCTCGATGCCGGCGGCCGCGCGCAGGGCCAGGCGTTTCTCGCCGGGTCCCCCGAAGTGAAAACGACGGCGGTGACGAGCAATGGACGCCAGATTGCGGTCGTCTCGGGCCTTGACGCGTTGAATGTGATGCGAACCTCAGGGTTCGCTCCGCGTAATCCGGCTGCGGCGGATGATGGGCGCCACGACGGATTACAACGGTTGCTCGTCGGCGAGTTGTCCGCCCGCTGGACGTATAGCAGTCCCGACGTCACGTTTCGCCCGTATCGGCAGGGAGTACGCGCCGCGATCGTCGAGACGTTCGCGTGGCATTCCGGACGCTCCGTGCATCACACGCTCTATGCCATCGCCGACGTTGTGCTCGCGACGTACCAGGAGATCGCGGATGTGACACTCATGTTCCACGAGCGGCCGTACCGGCCTGCCGATCTCTTCAGCACCGGCATGGAGAACCCCGACGATCTTTTCGTGTCAGTGGAAGAACCACTCGGCGTCGTCGAGGTCAAGGTTGAACGGGATACGGCGTAATCAGTTTTTGCTTTGGGGCTTTTGCTTTTGGGTTTTTGGTTTTGAGTTCTGGTTTTGGGGTCTTGGTTTCAAGGTCTTGGTTATTCAGTCTTTGGTTTTCGGTTGTGACTTGTTGCTCGCGAACCAGGAACCCCGAACCCAAAGGCCAAACCTAAACCCCAAAACCAAGACTTAGAACCAAAAACCGTGAACCCAAAAACCCAAAACCTAAAACGGACACGATCTCTATTTCCCGTCCGTCTCCGCCGGCAACATGTCCTTGACCGGTTCGAGTTTCTTCCGCTGCAGCAGCTTGTTGAAATTCGCCAGGTCGATGCTGAATACGGTGTCGAGCTGCCCGAACTGTTTGTCGAGACGAGCCGACAGTTCCTTGAACACCGCATATGACTGGTCGGTCGGCTTGAAATCGCCGATTTCGACGAGGCCCTGAAGGGCTGCCAGCTTGTTGTTCAACCGAATCGGGTAATTCAGCGGGTCCTGGTTGCTGCGGTTCCGGTATTGATAGATCTCTCCCTCAATTGACGTGAGCTTCTCGACGAGGGGGTCCCCCGCGGCCTTGATCGCGGCATCGTTTGTTTTCGTGACGCGCGCGTTGACCTGATCTTTCACATTGCGGATTCGGAGCACTGCTTCGTTTGCGGCGTTGACGCGATCGTTGATTTGTTTGGCCAGTTTGAATTGCTCGAGCAGGTCCGCATCAGTGATCGTCTTGACCGCATCGTTGCGCGTGATCGCGAACGCTTCCGTCTTCGTGACACCACTGGCGGTGAGACGAGCTGAGTACTTCCCCGGAGGGGCGAGCGGTCCGCGCGCGCTTCCCGCCCACATGATCAGTCCCGGAAACTCGCGGGCGCCGGCGTAACGCATGTCCCAGGTGAACCGATTCATCCCCTGCTTGCCGGGAGCGCGTGGCGTCGGTGGCCGCCCGCCGTCGTCGCTCCCCTCTCCCGGCGGCGGCGACTCGGACTTTTCCGGCGCGGGCCCGGTGAACTTGCGGATCACGGTACCGCCGGCGTCGAGGATTTCGATGGTGATCGCGTTTGCCGCTGTCTTCAGGAAGTAATCGATCGACACCCCGCGCGAAACCGAGCGTGTCGCGCCAGCCGGGCGGAATAGAACGACAGGTTCGTTGCTTGTCGTTGATGTCACCTGCCGCAGCACCGAGATATCGTTCATGACGTAGAACGATCGTCCGTGCGTGGCGATGACGACATCGTCCCCCTTCACTTCGATCCCGTGTACCGGTGTGACCGGCAAGTCCAGGCGTAGCGACTGCCAGACGGCGCCATCATCGAACGACACGTAGATGCCGTTCTCGCTGCCGAGAAACAGCAGTCCTTTCCGTTTCTTGTCCTCACGAATCGTTCGTGCGAAATCCGTGAACGGCAGACCGCGCACGATACGCGTCCACGTCTTTCCGTAATCGGCTGTCTTGTAGACATACGGCGAGCGGTCGGACCTCTGGTAACGATTACCAGCGAAGTACGCAGTGCCCGCGTCGTGCGGCGACGCCTCGATGAAACTGATTCGCGTGAAGTCCGGCAGATCGGGCGGCGTCACTTTCTCCCAATTCTGTCCGCCGTCACGCGTCACGTGCACGTAACCGTCGTCGGATCCGGCCCACAACACGCGGGCATCCACCGGACTGGGGGCGAGGGCGAACACGACGGCGTAGGTCTCGACACCTGTTTGATCGAGTGTGATCGGACCACCGGAGGGTCCCATCGTCGATGGATCGTGGCGCGACAGATCGGGACTGATGCGCTCCCACGTCTGTCCCTCGTTTCTCGATCTCCAGACGTGCTGAGAGGTCGCGTACAAGGTGCGGGGATCCGTGGGTGAGAACACGATCGGATACGTCCACTGAAATCGTTCGGTCATGTCGGACGACGAGAATCCCATCGGATTGTCGGGCCAGACATTGATCGCTCGTTCCTCGCCGGTGCGACGATTGATTCGCGTCAGCAAGCCACCGTAGCTGCCGGCGTAGAACACGTCAGTGTCGCGAGGATCGGGCGCGATGTATCCGCTCTCGCCGCCACCAGCGTCGTACAGATTTCCCTCTCCAGTGCTGGATACGCAGGCGGTGCTGTTGTCCTGTTGCGCGCCGCACACGTGGTAAGGCACATGCGACGTCGTGATCACGTTATAGAACTGCGCCGTTGGAAAATCCTGATCCGTCCAGCTCTCTCCTCCATTGATCGACACGTTGGCGCCGCCGTCGTTGCTGTTGATCAGGCGCTTCGGATCGTTCGGCGCAATCCACAGGTCGTGGTTGTCGCCGTGAGGAACGCGGATGGCGCGAATGGTTTTTCCCGCATCGGTGGATCGGTACATTCCGGTATTCAGGATGTAGACGGTATCTTTCGCCTGAGGATCGGCGTAGATGCGTGTGTAATAGAACGCACGCTGTCGCAGCCGGCGGTCGTCGTTGATGATTTTCCAGTTCTGACCGGCATCATCGGACATGAACACGCCGCCGTCGGCGGCCTCGATGATTGCGTAGATCCGATTCGCTTCGGCAGCGGAAACCGCGACGCCGATCTTTCCCCATACTGGTTTTGGCAGCCCGGGGTTACGGCTGATTTCCGTCCACGTGGCTCCGCCATCTGTTGTCTTGAACAGACCACTGCCCGGACCGCCGCTCGACAGCGAATGCGGCGTCCGAAAAACTTCCCAGAGGCCCGCATAAAGAACGTCTGGATGGGCGGGGTCCATCGACAAGTCGACCGCGCCCGTCTTGTCGTCGCGAAAGAGCGACTTCGTCCACGTCGTTCCAGCGTCTATGGATTTGAAGACCCCTCGGTCGGGAGTGGCTCCGTAAGGATCGCCCAGCGCGGCGACGTAGACAATGTCTGGATTGGTGGGATGAATCCGAATGCGTGCGATGGCGAGTGTCTTTTCGAGCCCAACGGATGTGAACGTTTTGCCGCCGTCGGTTGATTTGTAGACACCGTCTCCTTGAATGATGTTGCCGCGCAGTTCCGTTTCGCCCATGCCCACGTAGACGACATCGGGATTGGACTCCGAGACCGCAACCGCGCCCACCGACGACGATCTGAAGAATTTGTCAGAGACCGCACGCCACGTCACGCCGCCATCGGTCGTCTTCCAAAGTCCGCCGCCCGTGGCGCCGAAATAGTATTCAAAGGGCCGACTGCTGCTGCCGGCAACGGCCTGCGAACGTCCGCCGCGAGCGGGACCAAGCGATCGCCAGCTCAATCCCGCAAGGACCGCGTGATCGATCCCGTCACTGGTCGATGTCGCGCCGGACGCCGCATTCTGCGCGTGGCCGAGTCCATGACTTCCCGGGATTAATAAGGCTGTGATGACGGCTGCGGCAATTGCACTCGGTGTCCGCATTCGGGTGTGAACCTCCAGCGCCGGAATGCTAGCAGAGCCACGCTCAATGGTGGAATCGATCGACACACATGGGTTCGTAAATGACGGAAAACCCGCAATGGTTCAGTCGGTGGAGCGCGGCACGTCTTGTGCTGACTAGGGGGCGAGGAGGGAACGATGCTTTTCACGATTGCGGTGATCCTGCTGGTCCTGTGGCTGCTCGGCCTGGTCAGTGGATACACCCTTGGCAACTTCATCTATGTGCTGCTGGTGATCGCGCTCGTGCTGTTTGTGGTCGGGCTCGTCAGTGGCCGCCGGACGGTCTGAGGCCGGCTGAGCCGCGGTTGTAAAACCGGCTAGTTTTCGTGGCGGCCAAGCGATTGGCCAGTGGTCAATCGGTTGGCCGTCCTTGACACCGGTCGAAATCGAAACTCGAACGAGTTCCTTAGGAAATTTGACTTTGGTGGGCGTCTATCACGCGGGTACGCGTGTTGCTCGACATTTGTCGACTCCCAATGCGGCGATCGTCTCTTTCCACCACACCCCGTGCGGTAGACCTCTCCACCCTTCCTCTGCAGTCCGACTTTCAGGTGGGCAAACGGGCCTTCTGCTGTGCCCAATGCGAATACCCACTTGAATGCGTCGAGCAGAGCCGCCGCGCGGGTTCATGGCTGGGCTCGCTGATCTGTCCAAACTGCCGGAGCGAGTACCTGTATGCCTACCGGTGGGGACGTTTGATGCGCAGGAGTTAGCCGCGATCCTTCGTGGCAGGCAGTAGACAGCAGGGTGCGATTGTGAGATTCCGGTCTCCTCCGGACCGGGTTGCCGTTTCAGCTTGCAGCGCTGATTTGGTTCCAGCCGCCGTCCTGCTGTCTACTGGCTGCTATCTGCCTTCGCGGCTCTGGCCGTAACCGGATTCGCCGAGACGCCGCGGCGTCACTTGCTCTCGTCTTCACTCACCGCATCATCGAGATCGTCGTCGTCCCACGGTCGCCGCTGGGGACCGGGGACGATCCCGGCAATATCCGGATCCTCTCCCCCTGTCTGATGCGGCTCGTTGGCCTTGCGAACTTTGGCTTCCTCGCGGCGACGCGTCTTCTCCATCTGGCGTTCCTGCTTTGCACGTTCGCGTGCACGCTTCTGTTGAGTGACTTTCGTGCGGTTCGCCATGGAGAACTCCCTGTGTAAACTGCCCGCGCGGGGGGTACAGAAAAAGGGCCGGTCAGCGACCGGCCCGGGGGGAATCGTGAGGACTGCTGGTTCCCGATTCGGTCATCAGATAGATTCTAGCTGATCCGGAGGTCAGGGTGGCGAAAAACGGCAGAACGGCGTCTGTCGCCGACGCGATCGCGGAGCTCAAGCAGCTCCTTGGCGTTCGCGCCACGGACGCCGACACGGTTCGTGAACATCACAGTCATGGTGAGTCGTATCACACGCCTGCCCCTCCCGACGTGGTGTGCTTCCCGCAATCCGTCGATGAAGTTGCTGAGATCGTCCGGATCGGCGCGCGGCACGATCTTCCGATCGTACCGTTCGGCGCCGGCACATCGCTGGAAGGACACGTGCACGCGCTTCGCGGCGGCATCACGATTGATGTCCGGGATCTCAATCGCATCATCCGGATCAGCGTCGACGATCTCGACGCCACCGTTGAAGCGGGCGTCACGCGCTTACAGCTCAATAAAGCCTTGCGAAACACCGGCCTGATGTTTCCGATCGACCCGGGCGCCGATGCCACGATTGGAGGCATGACGGCGACGCGCGCTTCCGGTACCACCGCGGTCAAATACGGGACGATGAGGGAAAACGTTTTGGCAGTGACCGCGGTGCTCGCCGATGGACGCATCATTCACGCGGGCACGCGGGCGAGAAAGTCGGCAGCCGGGTACGACCTCACCCGTCTGTTCGTGGGATCGGAAGGCACGCTCGGCGTGATCACCGACATCACCGTTCGTCTTCATCCTGTTCCGGAAGCCGTCGCTGCCGCGGTGTGTGCGTTCGACACAATCAAGGGTGCCGTGGACACGGTAATTGCGACGATTCAACTCGGTGTACCAGTGGCCCGGATCGAGTTGCTCGACGAAGCGCAGGTCGATGCCGTCAATCGCTACTCGAAGACCAGCTACACGGTTGCGCCGACGTTGTTCTTTGAATTTCACGGAGATACGGATCGATATGTTTCGGAACAGGCCGCGGCGGTCGAGGCGCTTGCCTCGGAACGCGGAGGCCACGCCTTCGAGTGGGCGACTCGGCTCGAGGATCGAGAACGACTCTGGCAGGCGCGGCACAACGTGCACTTTGCGTCCCTCGCGCTGCGCCCCGGGTGCCGGTCATGGGCCACCGATGTTTGCGTGCCAATCTCGCGCTTGACCGAGTGTGTGGTCGAAACAAAAGCAGACCACTCGAACGTGCCGTTCCCGGTGTGCCTGGTCGGGCATGCAGGCGACGGGAATTTTCACGTGATCTACCTGCTCGATCCCGCGAGTGCGGAAGAACTGGCCGAAGCGCGGCGTCTCAACGAGCGGATGGTGGCGCGCGCGCTGGCGATGGGCGGCACGTGCACGGGTGAGCACGGCGTCGGCTACGGCAAGATGAAGTTTCTCGAGGCCGAACACGGCGAGGGTCTCGAGGTCATGCGCGCGATCAAACGCGCACTCGATCCCGATAATCGAATGAACCCAGGGAAAGTGGTCAGTATCTGAGCGCGCGCTTTCCTGCGGCGATGACCTCGAGAATCGCATCGACGTCATAGACCGAACCGCCCCATGGCCCACCACTGACATCCTGCAGTGCCGCCCAGATCCGCGTTTCGTCCGGCAACTTCGCATCTGGCGCGAGATCGGGTCGGGCACTTCGACGGTCAAGAATGCGCGTGCCCTCTTCGGCTCCCGCATCGACCCCGGCTTCACCGACAAGGTTCAAGGTTCCCTCCAGGGTGCCCCTGTCGATGACGATTTCAATGAGATCTCCATCCCGAACACGCCCGATCGGACCGCCGGCGAGCGCTTCCGGAGACACGTGGCCGATGCACGCGCCGGTCGAAACACCGCTGAATCGCGCGTCGGTGACGACTGCGACATGTTTGCCAAACGGCAGATACCGCAACGCTCCTGTCAGCTGATACGTTTCCTCCATTCCCGCGCCGAGCGGTCCGCGGCAGATGAGGACAAGGATGTCGCCGGATTGGACGCGGTTTGACTTGATCGCCGCAATCGCCGCCGGTTCGGTCAGAAACACTCTTGCCGGCCCTTTGTGACGGTAGACACCGTCTGCGCCAACGACCGACGCGTCAATCGCGGTGCTCTTGATCACCGAACCGTCCGGGGCAAGGTTGCCATGCGGAAAACAAACTGTTGGTGTGAGGCCGCGCGCCCGCGCCTGCGACGGCGCCATAATCACGTCGTCCGGATCGATACCGTCGCGATCGCGCAAGAGCCGCCGCAGCGAGGCGCGTCGCGCCGACGATTCCCACGCATCGAGCTGCTGATCGAGCGTCATCGCCTGCACGGTGCGCACGCGAGTATCGAGCGCACCGAGTCGTCGCAAATGCAGCATGACTTCCGGGACGCCGCCGGCGAGAAACACCTGAACCGTCGCAAAGTGACGCGGGCCGTTTGGAAGCGCATCAACCAGGCGGGGGATCTGCCGGCTTACTCGCACCCAGTCCTGCGCGGTTGGCCGCCGCAGTCCGGCGGCGTGTGCGATTGCCGGCAGGTGAAGGATCAAATTCGTCGAACCGCCGAATGCGGCGTGCACGGCCAGCGCGTTTTGCACCGAGGCATCAGTCAGGATATCGCTGAGCGGTGTGCCCTCGGCGTCGAGCGCCATCAACGTGAGCGCGGAACGCCGCGCCATATCGAGCCAGATTGGATGGCCTGACGGGGCCAGTGCCGAATGTCCGAGTGCCATGCCCAGGGCCTCGCCGACAACCTGTGCGGTCGCAGCCGTCCCGAGAAACTGGCACCCTCCACCTGGTGACGCACACGTATGACAGCCGACATCTGCGGCATGCTCGAGCGTGATCTCGCCGTGCGCGAAGCGCGCACCGATGGTTTGCACACGCGCCGTGTCTTCCCCCTGGGTGGGCAGCAGCGTGACGCCTCCAGGCACGAGCACACAGGCCAGGTCGCGACTCGCAGCGAGCGCCATCATCATCGCGGGAAGACCCTTGTCGCACGTCGCCACTCCCAGGACGCCGCGTCGGGTTGGCAGCGACCGGATGAGTCGTCGAAAGATCGTGGCCGCGTCGTTACGGTACGGCAGACTGTCGAACATCGCCGTCGTTCCCTGCGATCGACCGTCACAGGGATCGGTGCACGAGGCAGCGAAGGGGATGGCGCCGTTCGCCTTTATCGCGCGCGCGGCCTCTTCCATGAGCAGCCCGACTTCCCAATGACCGGTGTGGTAGCCAAGCGCGATGGGAGTGCCGTCGGCGGCGCGGATGCCGCCATGCGTGGAAAGAATCAGGTATTCCCTGCCGCTCATCGCAGCAGGCTCCCACCCCATGCCGGCGTTCTGCGACCATCCGAACAGATCGCCAGATGGCCGGTCCCGGAGCATGTCCGGTGTGAAAGGTAACGAACCCGCAGGCCCGGGCACCCGGGTTCGAATCTCGGTCAGGGATGGATCATCGGAATCGAACGGATTAGTAGCCACACCTGGATCTTAGTCCGGCTTTGGCTATGGCTTCTCCGCGCGCGCGTTCAGTGTTGCCGCGAGCGACTTGAGCCGCCCGGCATCGGTTGCGGCGGCAGTCGACGCGTCTTTTTCCAGATCGGCCGCGAGAGTGGTGAGCAGGTCCTTCACCGCGGCAGCTCCCTTATCCGCGGGATTCTTGATTCGGTCGGCGCGCTCGAGCGCCGATTTCACCGCCGACGCCTTCTCGGTGGTGATTCCCTTCGTCCGTGCGAGCTGGTCGAGATACGACCGCCCGACCGCCGAGGTCGGTGCCCAGGTGATGCGCTGCTGATACTGTGCGTTGAATTCGTTCGTGTGAACCTGGCTCGCGGCGTCAATCTCGTTCTGCGAGAGGAACTCGCTCGGCGTCAGCTTGAAGATGTCGAGGCCCCGCGCGATTTCGGTTCCATAGATGTAGCCGTTGTACCAATACGTCGACCAGAATCCCCCGACGATCAGCTTCGCTGGATCGAGGGGGCCTCGATCGAAGAACGCGATCTCGATCGGATGCGCGGAATCCGTGAAGTCGAACACCGAGACGCCGCCCTGGTACCACGCCTGAGCCATGATGTCGCGCCCGGGCACCGGGATGATCGATCCGTTGTGAGCGACACAGTTCTCCGTGTCAGTCTGCGGCGCGGCCATTTTGAAGTAGCCGCCGAACCGAAGCTTGCGATCGACGATGTCAAAAATTGCGTCAGCGCCCCACGTCATTTGATCGGTCGCGCGGCACCGGGGGCGTGTGCCACCTCCCCACTCGTCGGTGAAGATCACTTTCGTTCCGTCGTTGTTGAAGGTGGCCGAATGCCAGAACGCGAAGTTCGGATCGGCGACTGCATCGAGGCGTTCCGGATGCACCGGATCGGAGATGTCGAGCAGGATTCCGTTGCCCGAACACGCGCCGGCCGCCAGACCCTTCTCCGGGAATACGGTAATGTCGTGGCAGCGATCGGTCAGCGATGTCTTCTGCGTCCCCGGCCCGTGATCGCCGCCCGGCCAGAGGCCGCCCGGCGCACCCGTTCGTGGGTCGGCAAAGATGCGCGGCCGATTGACGATCCGCGCTTTCCCGGGCGCAGCGAGGGGAACCTGGATGACGTCGATGCTGAAGAGCGATGTATTCGGGTCCTCCTTGTCGCTCGAACAGCCATTCAGCTCTTCTCCCGCGCGCACACGGCTTGTGCCCGAACCGTAAATGTAGATGTTCTCCGCGTCCTTCGGACTGGGAACGAGCGTATGCGTGTGCGAACCACGGCAGGTTTGCACTGCCGCGATCTGTTTCGGCTTCTTGACGTCGCTGATGTCAAAGATGCGCACGCCGCGAAAGCGTTCGGGGCTTGCCGTATCCGGAACGCCCTGCGTTCCGCAGTCAATGCGCCCGCGTGTTTCTTCAACCGACATGAACAGGAGGTGACCGTAGACCGACACATCTCCTTGCCCGCCAGGACACACGACAGAAGTCAGGAGCTGCGCCTTCTTCGGAGTTTCGATGTCGTAGGTATTGAACCCGTTGAAATTGCCGACGAAGACAAGGGTGCCGCTGAACGCAAGGTCGGAGTTCGCGAAGTTCAACGCGACCGGGGTCCGAGTAGGCGACGATGGACCGGTCACCGTGTTGTCGCGCGAGTCGTCGGCCGGTAACTCCGGTGGGACCTCGCGGCCCGCCGGTGCTTTCGGGTCGAAAAAGCCTGCCGGCTTTGGCAGACTGGCGACCAGTTCCATGTGCCGCGATACCTGGCCCGCGTCGCGCAGTCCAGGCTTGAGACCGACCCGCGGGTCCTGCTGTTGCGCGTCCCCGCCGACGCTCACGCAGAGAACAAGCGCCGAGGCGCCGACCAGCCGCGCCGCACCCGATTTCATTGCTGATACTCCTTCAACATGGCGCGCATGCGATCGATTTCCATGCGCTGATCTGCGTCGACGTCCGACGCGAATGCAAAAATATCTGAGTCCTGGCCCGCGCCCGGCGTCGCAAACAGATCCTTCACCATGACGAGCGCGCCTTCGTGGTGCTTGATCATCCCTTCGAGAAAGAGCCGATCGAATTCGCGTCCCGTTGCCGCCGACAGACGCGACATCTCGTCGGGCGTCAACATGCCTGGCATCAGCGCCCCGCCCATCGTGTGGTGCGCATGCGCGGAGGGAACCTCCTCACCGCGCGTCGAGAGCCAGCGCGCCATCATCTTGATTTCATCAGCTTGCGACACCTGAATGCGCTGGGCGAGTTTTCGCATCGAGTCACTCGACGCACGGCCGTCGACCAGATCGGTCATCTCCACGGCTTGCGCGTGATGGTTGATCATGCCCTGTATGAAGCGCGCGTCGGCAGCGGTGTGTCCAACCCGAGACATATCGACCGCCGCATTCGGGCCGATCACTCGTGTCGGCTCACCGGGCGCTCCCGGCTGAACGATCGGTGGACTTGATTGGGTGGCCCCTCCGCATGCTGAGGCCGCAAGGCAGAGAAGCGTAAGGCCGACGAAGTGTTTGCAGATCGACAACCTTCAAAGAATACACATAGTCGGCCCGTCCAGTCATACTGTCCCCCCCGCAACGGCGAGTCATCGCGCTTGCGGGGGACGAGATGCGCGCTGCCCTGGGGCTTCATCGCAATGTCGCCGTGCTTGCCGCGAGTCTTTTCGGCCTCGCGCTCGGAGAAGAACTCTGGCAGGCTTACGTGCCCGTTTACCTGACGGCGCTCGGCGCCGGCGGCGTGATCGTTGGCCTTTTCGGGTCACTCAAAGATCTTCTCGACAGCGTGTATCAGTATCCCGGCGGCTGGTTGGCCGACCGTATCGGCCGTCGACGCGCGCTCCTGTTCTTCACCAGTCTCGCGACGGCCGGCTACATTGTTTACGCGATTGCTCCGGCGTGGCCAATCCTGTTCGCCGGCCTGTTCGGCGTGATGGCGTGGAAGTCGGGAGCGTTTCCGACGACGTTCGCCGTCATCGGCGACTCTCTCCCACGCGAACGCCGGGCCGTCGCGTTCGGCGTCCAGTCCGTACTCGTTCGTGTGCCGCGGGTTATCGGCGCGCCCATCGGCGGCCTGCTTATCGCGAGTCTGGGAACGGTCGCAGGCATTCGTGCCGCATTAATCGTCACGATTGTGCTTGCCGCGGCGGTGTTGATGGTGCAACGGTATGGCTTTCGAGAGGACGTACGTCCGGCGCCTCCGCACGAGTACTCGAACGTTCGCTCTGTCTTCCGCGCTTTGCCGACGTCGTTGAAACGCCTTCTGACCGCGGACTGCATCGTTCGGATCGGTGAAGGGATCGCGGCGTCCTTTATCGTCCTGTTTGTGACCACGACGCTTCATTATTCTGCGAGCGACTATGGCGTGCTGTATGCCGTTCAGCAGGCGATCGCGATCGCCTTCTACCTGCCCGCAGGCCGACTCGCGGAATTCACGGGTAGACGGCCGCTCGTGCTGCTTACCTTTGTGTTCTTCGCCGCGTTTCCACTGGCCATCAGGCTGGCAGACACGTTTCCGGCGCTGCTCGTCGCGTTCGTGATCGGTGGCTTGAAGGAGTTCGGTGAACCTGCACGCAAATCGCTCATCGTCGATCTGGCACCCGATCACCTGCGCGGGCGCGCGGTAGGTGTGTATTACGGCATTCGGAACCTGCTCGTGGTACCCGCAGGCGTGATCGGCGGAGTGCTATGGCAACGGTCGCCTACGCTGCCACTGGAAGCTGCGGCCGTCGTTGGCACCATTGGGCTGCTGGCATTCGCATTGAGCTCTCCTCAGAGAGATGGAGATGGATGAAGCGCGCGAAATTGCGGATGTCTGATGGCTGATTGAGTGGAGGCATCATGAAGCAGACTGTCATGTGTTTGGGAGTGATCATGGTTCTGGCCACGACTGCCGAAGCGCAGGCTCCGGCACCGGTTGTTTCTCCTGAGGTTTCGACCGATCGTCGTCTGACGCTCCGATTTCGCGCGCCGGATGCGAAACAGGTGACGGCCACCGGCGAGTTGGATGGTCAGCCGCATCCGATGACGAAAGGGGCCGATGGTGTGTGGAGCGTGACGATTGGACCGCTCGCTCCCGACATCTATACCTATGCCTTCAACGTCGACGGCACCTCCGCGCTCGATCCACAGAACACGAACACCAAGCTTGGATATGGTAGCTTCGGGCCGGTCAGTGTCGTGGAAGTCCCGGGCGACGGTCCGCAGTTCTACGACGCGAAAGCGGTGCCGCATGGCGAAGTGCGGATTCGCCCATACGAATCAAAGGCACTGGGCTTCTCCCGAACCGTTTGGATCTACACGCCACCAGGCTACGAAACCGGCAAAGACTATCCGGTTTTATATCTGCTGCATGGTGCCGGCGACGTCGAATCCGGTTGGGTGCTCATCGGCCGGGCGAACCTGATCCTCGACAACCTGATCGCCGAGAAAAAGGCCAAGCCGATGGTCATCGTCATGCCGCTCGGTCACACCATCCAGAGCTTCTGGACCGGACCCGCCAAGGCACTGCCGAACGAGATGGCTGCCGCGTACGCGAAGGGGGGACTCGACGCGGTGCTTTTTGCGTTGATGTCCGGCGATGGCAAAGGCGGACTCTCGCCTTTCGCCAAGGACTTGCTCGACGATGTGCTGCCGATGGTTGAGAAGTCGTACAAAGTGTCAAAGAGGCCTGAGGATCGCGCGATCGCCGGGCTTTCGATGGGTGGAGGTCAAACGGTCAACATCGCCTTCAACCGGCCCGACTTGTTCAAGTACGTTGCCGTGATGAGTGGTGCCGTCACAGGAAAAGCCGATCAGATTTACTCGAAGTTCCTCAGCAACGCGGAACAAGCGAATAAGCAGTTCAAGCTGTTCTGGTTTGGCGTCGGCAAGGATGACACGCTCACGGGTCCTGGAGATCGCGAGTTCGCACAGATGCTCGCGAAATACGGCATCACGCACACGGCGAGGGTCACCGAGGGCCGGCACGAGTGGACCGTCTGGCGCCATCACCTGAACGAGATCGCGCAGCTCTTGTTCAAGTGATTTAGGTTCTACAAGGTTCTACCCTGAAGAACCCAGTTCTTCTTCTGTCGATTTGCGGCGACGTCGTTCGACAGAATGTCAGGAGGGCCTGCAATGAAGTACATGTTGCTCATTCACAACAGCGAACAGGCACTGAACGCACTGAGCGAGGGGGAGCTGAAGCAGATGATGGCGGACTTTCGCCGATTTTCTGAAGAGATTCGCGCCAGCGGCCAATATCAGGCCGGGTCGCAACTACAGCCGACGTCGCTGGCGACGAGCGTCCGGGTGCGGAACGGAAAACGTTTGGTGACCGATGGTCCGTTCGCCGAAACGCGCGAACAGCTCGGCGGCTACTACCTGGTGGAAGCGAAGGATCTCGACGAGGCGATCGGCCTGGCAGAACGGGTGCCCTCGGTAAAAATAGGGACTATCGAGATTCGGCCGCTGGTGGAAACGCCGACGCCTGCGGTGGTTCAATAGGTTCTATTGGGTTCTACAAGGTTCTGCTAGGTTCGACGAGGCTCGACAGAGCGAACCTAGCCGAACCCCGTAGAACCTAGTTCTTTTTGTATGCCATCTTTGTGGTGATTGGCGCCCCGCCACCCTGGAAGTCCGGCCGGGTGCTCTCGACGAGAAGGTTGCCGGATGACGGGTCGAGCGACATCACCATCTTGATCTCGACGAGGTTGCCGCCGAAGTCCATCTTCGTATTGACTCCCAGTTTGCCTCCGTCCCATTTCGCAGTCGAGACCTGGTCGACGCTGTTGCCCTGCATGTTCAACACGTTTCTGCTTTCCGATCCGTCCAGCTTGTAGTTGCTGGTAAACGTTCCGATTTGTGTCGTCCGGGTGATGGTCATGGTCGACGCATCTTGTGTGATGGTGGCTTCCATCCCAAGACCGCCTCCCATTCCAGGCTGCGCATTCGGATCGGGGACGAGCGTCCATTTGCCCGCGAAGTTGGGCGGCGCCTGTGCGGCGGCGATGGTGATCGAGGCAATGGCCGCCACGAGGGTGAGTACTTGTCTCATCAGACCTGCTCCTTCCAGATGATTGCGGATGATTATCGGCCCGAACGGCGCGACCAGGTGGGTCCCGCGCGCTGTGGCACGTCGAGCGCGGTGAAGACGCCGATCGTCTCCATCCGCTCGACCAGTCTTTCGCGCTGTTGCTCGAGCTCGTTCAGCTCGTCGCTGAAGTCAGCCACGTGTTTCTCGTAGACGACCATCTCTCCCCAGTATTCGACCAGGAGGTACCGCGACTCCGAGCCGATATCGCGAAGGAATGAGCTGCCCAGGAACGAACGGCTGCGACGCGACAACTTCGTCCACTCGCCGTCGGCCCCGTAGAACCGCTCGAATTCCTCACTGGCGCCAGGACGAATCTCAATCTGCCACACCACTGCAACCACGCACCGCCTCCACGCCTGACTCGCTAGTATACGGGTGCGTGTTGCTTTTGCGTTACCTCACTGTTTCATCCGAGATCCACAGCCATCAGTGTCTTCCGGTCGCGAAGGAACAGCCGCGTACCGACGAGGACCGGCGGGGTCCATGACAGGTGAGTGAGCAGTGGTGCCTTTGCCGCGATCTTGAACCCCTGCGGCGATGGATGGGCAATCATCAGATTGCCGTCCTGGTCAAGCGTGATCAGTTTCTGATCCGCCCAGACGAACGTTGCCTTTTCAATGCTGCGTTCCTGCCAGTGAATTTTTCCCGAGCGTGCGTCGACGGCGCTCAAAATGGCCTGGCTCCCCTTGCCGCCGCTCGAAAAGTAGATGGCGTCGCCAATTCGCATCGCGTTCCCGTGATGCAACCGGAGGCGATTCGAACTCCACAACTCGGTGGCGATCGTCTGCAATCCGTTTCGCTTCAGTTCGATCACTTTGGAACCGGCGTTGTACTCCGACGACACGAACAACAGGTTGTCGGGGCCCCAGACAGGCATCGCGACCGCTATCGAGTAGTCCGCCTTGAACGGCACCTGCCACTGCAGATCTCCGTTCAGTGGATTGATGCCGATGACGAAGCCGTCCATCACGAGGGCGGCCTGCTCGAGGCCGCTGACATCGATCAGAATCGGTGACGAGTAGACATTCCCGTAGTTGTTCTGGTTCCATGCGACGGATCCGTCCGCCTGGCGGAACGCCATCACCGCTTTTCCCGAGCCGCCGACCGGCACAATGACAAGATCGCGGAATGCGATCGGGCTCGACGCGTAGCCGTACATCAGTCGCGAACCGTGATGATCGGTCCAAAGTTGCTGCGTCCAGAGGAGCTTCCCCGTCTTCTTCTCGAGGCACTGGAGGCGTCCGGCGACACCGGCCGTGAACAGGCGGTCGCCAACGACGAGCGGAGTGGCATATGGGCCGTTTCCCATTTCCGGCGCGTCGCTCTGGAACGTCATCGGCGTCGTGTATTCCCACAGCGTCTTGCCGTCGTCGGCATTCGCCGCGAGTACGACCTCCTGGCGCGATCTCCCGTACATTGTGTAGAGCACACCATCTTCGACTGATGGCGACGAGTACCCCTCGCCCAGCGGCCGCTGCCAGACGACAGGTGGACCGCTAGCCGGCCAGGAATCCTTGATGCCGGTGGCCTCGGTTTGGAAATTCCGGTGAGGTCCGCCCCATTGCGCCCATGCGGGCGGTCGCCGCGGTTGCACCGCGGGAGCGGGGGCCGGGGGCTTCTTTTGAGTCGGAGCCTTCGACCGCTGCTGCAGAATTGGTGAGGCGATGGCCATCGCGAGAAAGGCGCGTCGATCCATATCTGCTACCTCTTGTGGTTCATAGGAGTTTGCCACGTCTTCGACGATCGATCTGGCATTTGTGGCGAGTTGTGCCACGGACGAGCAAGAAACCACGGATTTCACACGCGGAATTCGCCACGGATTAACACGGATTAACACGGGGAATTCGCCACGGATTAACACGGATTAACACGGGGAATTCGCCGCGGATTAACACGGATTAACACGGAAGAATCTATCGAGACTGATTGACACTACAAAATCCGTGTTGTTCCGTGTTCATCCGTGGCGGACTCCCGGCGTTGTTCCGTGTTCATCCGTGGCGAGCTCCCGGTGTTCTTCCGTGTTCATCCGTGGTCTGAGCCACCGGAACTCGAGTTCGCGTGTCGATCTTCCGCGGTCCCGTTCGACCATGAACAGAACACGAAAAATGCGGAAATTAATTACAGCCGAGATGGAGAGACGACGATGCGATTCATGATTTTGGTCAAGGCCACGAAGGACTCCGAAGCGGGCATCATGCCGGATAAGAAGCTCCTCGCCGATATGGGGAAGTTCAATGAAGAGCTCGTGAAGGCCGGCGTCATGCTCGACGGAGAGGGGTTGCATCCCAGTTCGAAAGGTGCGCGCGTCAGGTTTTCCGGCGCCAAGCGGACGGTGTACGACGGACCCTTTCCCGAAACCAAAGAGCTGGTCGCTGGTTTCTGGATCTGGCGAGTGGAGTCGAAAGAAGAAGCGATCGAGTGGGTCAAGAAGTGTCCGAATCCCATGCCGAATGTCGAATCGGAGATTGAGATTCGTCAGATTTTCGAAGCCGAGGACTTTGGCGCGGAGTTCACGGCCGAACTACGCGAGTCTGAAGCCAGAGTGCGCGCCCAGGCGGAGCGGCTGAAGAAGTCGACGTAGAATCGTGTACCTTTGTCGTGGAGTTGCGCCTGGAAGTCTATCTGATTGACGGCACGTACGAGTTGTTCCGGCACTTTTACGCTCTGCCGTCGGCTCGCGATGACGACGGTCGCGAGATCGCCGCGGTGCGAGGGGTCGTCGGATCCGTATTGGGAATGTTGAACGGTGGTGCCACTCACGTCGCTGTCGCGACCGATCACGTCATCGAGTCGTTCCGCAATGATCTCTGGGCCGGCTACAAGACCGGCGCTGGAATAGATCCTGACTTGTTGTCGCAGTTTCCACTGCTCGAAGACGCGCTCGTCTCAGCTGGTGTGACCGTGTGGCCGATGATTGAGTTCGAGGCCGACGACGCGCTTGCGGCTGCAGCGGTGGCTGCGGCGCGGGATCCACGCGTTCAGCGCGTGATCATTTGTACCCCCGACAAGGATCTCGCGCAGTGCGTGCAGGGTGACCGCGTCGTCCAACTCAATCGACGCACCCGGCAGACTCGCAACGAAGCTGCGGTCGTCCAGAAATTCGGTGTTTTGCCGGAATCGATTCCCGACTACCTCGCGCTCGTGGGCGACGCAGCCGACGGGTACCCCGGCCTGCGCGGATGGGGCGCGAAATCGACTGCGGCTGTCCTGGCGAAGTATCGACATCTCGAAGCTGTTCCAGGCGACTGGCGAGAATGGCGCGTCAATGCCGCCAACGCGGGTGCACTCGCTCGAACGCTCGGTGAACAACGCGAGCATGCACTACTCTTCCGAACGCTCGCGACACTCCGCACCGACATACCGCTTTTTGACGATGTCGAAACGCTGCGGTGGACAGGTCCGACGGCGAGCTTCCACGATCTTGTGGCGCGCTTCGATCGCGCGGTGATCGATGATCGTCGCGCCGCGGCCCGCTCCGCCGTCACGCCTGTTGAACGTTAATTACTTGGCTCACTTTCTGCTCACGCCTGTTGGTTCGAGCGGTGACGTGCATCCGTTCATCGGGATCGGCCGTACGCTCCATCGCCGCGGCCACGACGTGACCATCCTCACGGCTGAACCGTTTCGTGTCGTCTGCGAAACTGCCGGACTTCGCTTTGTCCAGATCCACTCGCAGGCGGAATTCGACGACATGACGAAGCATCCGGACTTGTGGCACGGCCGCAAGGGATTGGCCCTGATTCTGCGGAAGGTCGCATCCGCGCTGCGCGCGCACTATGACGTGATCTCGTCGGTGTACGAACCAGGACGCACGGTTCTGGTCGCCCACGCGCTGGCATTTGCGGCGCGCGTCTTCGAAGATGCACGTCAAGCACCTGCCGCGACTCTACATCTCGCGCCATCTATTTTTCGCTCGGACTTTCAGCAGGCGACGTCCATTCCGGGGGTGGATCCATCAAGACTGCCACGGTGGGTGAAGCGATCCGCGCTGTGGCTTGCGGATCGTTTGCTACTCGATCCGCCAATTGTCCCAGCATTGAATGCGCTGCGCCGCCACCTTGGTCTTTCTCCGGTTTCGCGAGTGTTCCGCGAGTGGCTTCACTCACCGCAACGTGTGATTGGGCTTTTCCCTGAATGGTTCGCTCCGGTTCAACCCGATTGGCCGGCGCAACTTCGGCTTACCGGGTTTCCGTTGTACGACGAGTCAGATGTTCATGACCTCAGTCCTGGCCTCGAGTCGTTTTTGAACGCCGGGTCGCCGCCACTGCTCTTTACTCCAGGCACCGCCAACCGGGCCGCTGTGCAGTTCTTCGCCGCGGCGCTGGAGGCGACGCGTCGGCTGAAGCGCCGGGCGCTGTTTGTCACGCGATATCCCGAGCAATTACCGGACAACTTGAGTGACCAGGAACGCACCGAGGCGTACGTGCCGTTCTCGCGCGTCTTCTCTCGCTGCAGCGTGGTCGTTCATCACGGCGGCATCGGAACCTCTGCCCAGGCGCTTGCCGCGGGTGTTCCTCAATTGACGATGCCGATCGCGTTCGATCAGCCGGACAACGCGACGCGACTCTGGCGTCTCGGTGTCGGACGATGGATCCGACCGAACGAATTCCACGGCCCCCACGTCGCATCACAACTTGGTGCGCTGATGGATGACACGCGAGTCGCGGAACGGTGCCGTCATTGGTCGAATGAGATCCGGCGCCGCGATGCATTGGCAGAGACGTGCTCGCTGCTCGAACGGGGGTCAAACCGGGGTCAGACGCTGGTCTGACCCCGATCTGACCCCGGTTTGACCCCGGTCTGGCCCCGGTTTGACCCCGGTCTGACCCCGGTCTGACCCCACGTTACAATCCTGCGGCTGACGGTACGTTC